>JAEXQJ010000217.1 GCA_023438785.1 Pseudomonadota bacterium | reverse complement strand
CGCCAAAAGGTCGGAGGTCATGCCCGCCGAGAACGCCGTCAGACCCAGCAACCAACCCAGGACCACGAACGTCCAGGTAACGATCTTGCGGAAGAGCAGGGTGGGGCTGTTATGCGGGGACCAGTCCGCCAGGGTCACGCCCCACTTCTGCAAGCGTTTGTCCAGGTGCATGGCCCCCAGCACCCGACCCACGGCCCAGCCCAGCAGCCAGCCCACGAGGGACAGCAGGACGACGGCGAGGATGAGGGCGACGAGGGCGGGCAGGAAGTTGGCGACGCCGCTGAGCACGCGTCTGGTGGCCTCGCCCAGGTCCTGTTTGACGTGCTCCCACATGACGACCTCTCCTTTCCTCGAAGGCTACGGATTGAAACGATCCGGCCAGCGCCAACGCGAAATGAGATAGGGCTTCTGTCCTTCGTAGGCCAGCGCAAGCCGTTCCAGGCGCGCCTCCACTTCCTCGATCCGTGCGCTCCGCATCTCCATCATGAACGAGGCCAGCCAGCCCAGGTACAGGGGCATGAAGGCCCGCAGCAGATGACCGCGGTTGATGGTGCGCAGGCGATAGCCGAGGGCGAAGTCGTAGACCAGCCGCGCCCACAGCGCGTCGGGCATTTCGAAGCGCTCCATGGGTAGGCGCCCCAGCCGCCCCAATTCGAGCAGCATGCCCGGTGGCAAGACCAGCCCCCACACGTCCTTGAGGCTGGTGCAACCCAAGCTGAACGACTCGAAAGCATTCTGTGGATCGACGGGCGCCGTCTCGCTGCCGGGCTCGCCCGGCGCCCCGAAGGTGTGCACGGACTCCGAGCCGCGCACCTTCTGCCAAAAGGGTGCGTGGTGGTTCATCTCCTCGAAGACCGAGCCCAGCACATCCGCCAGCACGGTGCTGAGATCCGGGGGCGAGGTAAAGGCGTGCACCACCGGGCCCACGTGTGCCTGGCCCACGCGATAGCCGTTGCACAAGGCCTCGACGCTGGCCCGCACGTCCGTGGTCAGGCGCGAGCCATCCGTGCCCCACAGATCCTCGCGCCAGAAGTGATCGGCCAGGGTGGGAGAGAAGGCCAGGTCGCCGCCCGTCGGCTGGCGCAGCCGCTTGCCGTACAGGGCGCGCGTGAGGGGATAGACGATGGCGCTGGTCAGCGTGCCCTCGAAGCGATGGCGCGCATACCAGGGCAGCACGAGGTCGAATTGTTCGTCGAGCACGGGCCGCACGAGACGGTCGATCCATTCGGGCGTGATGCTGCGCAGACTGGGACTGAGGACCATGCACGCGCGGGCCTGGTGCTTGCGGGCCAGATCGAGCAGCACCCGGAAGGTGCCCGTGCTGGGCGCGGCGGAGGCGGGCTGGGCCCTGTCGCTGTGAGGCACGGGCGTCTCAACCAGGCCCGCGATCTCCTCGCGTAGCTGTGACACCTGGGCCCGCGTTCCATCGCTGGAACCCGCGTCCACGTTCACCACCACGCTGGTGTGCGAACCGAAGTAGGTGCGCAGTCCGGCATGGGCGGTGCGCAGCACGTGTGCGATGGTCTCCGCGTTGTTGTAGCTGAGCACGCCGACGACGATTGTGGTGGCCGCGGGCGAGGCGACGGGCGGTACGGCTGGAATGGTGGTTGGGGTGGTCCGGTACATGAAAATTAGCGCTCAGCGGTGGGATCGCGCATGAGGGTCAGGATGCCGAGGAGCGGGATGCGCGCCCAGGCGGGGCGGTTGTCGAGCTCGTAGGCCAGCTCGTAGAAGGCTTTGTCGACCAGGAAGGCGTCGAGCAGGGTGGTCAGCGCTCCGCGTTCAGCGGGCCAGAAAGGCGCGCTGCCCACGGTTTCGCGGTAGGCCGCGAGGAAGGCCGCGGACACCGTGCGTTCCCACAGGCGCGCCCACGGCTTGAGGTTATCCACGTCTTGCGGGCGGCGGCCCAGGTGCTCCTGCAGGGCGACCTGGGCGGCGTAGCTGAAGGACCGCAACAGGCCGGCCACGTCCTTGAGCGGCGATTCCATAGAACGACGCTCCTGTGGCGTCCGGTGGGGCTCGCCTTCGAAGTCGAGGATCACGAAATCGCGCTCCTGCCACAGCACCTGACCCAGGTGCAGATCGCCGTGGATGCGCGTGCGTATCAGCGTGGCATCGAGCTCCTCCAGGCGACGGAAGGCCTCCAACAGATGGCGCCGGCGGGCCAGCAGCAGGCCGGACAGCTCCACCACGTCATCGGGGTAGAGCGACAGGCGCGCCTTGAGGTGATTGAGCAGCTCCACCGCGCGCTTGCGCATGCGCTCGGCCGTGGCGGCCAGATCGTCGTGCGTCAACGGCACGGGGCGGAAGGCGGGATCATCCGTCTCAGCCGCCAGCGCCAGGTGCAGCTCGGCCACCCGACGGCCCAGGACGGCCGCCGAATCCAGGTACGGCCCGATGGCTTCGACGGCGTCAGTCGGCAGGGGAGCGTCCGCCAGGGTCAGCACCGGGCGGCGCGACAGCTCCTGCAGCTCGGGTGCAGGCTGACCGATGACGTGCGCTTCGTAGAACCGGCGTAGCTCGTCCGCGGTCCAATTCCAGCCGCTTCCCTGGTTGGGCACCAGCTCCTGCAGCATGCCGAGCGTGATGCGCTCACCCTCAAGGGGCTCGTATTCCAGGGCGCCCGCGAAGCGCGGGATGTGCGTATAGCCGCGCTGTTCGGACAGGTAGCGCGTGATCTCGCAATCGGGATTGGGGCCGGGTGTCGGGCGGCGGAAGAGCTTGAGGATGAGCTTGTCACCACAGAGGATGGACGTGTTGCTTTGCTCGAAGCCGGCGCAGGCCAGCGGCGCGGTATCGAGCTCGGCCCGGAGTTCCAGCGCGAACTGCCCAGGCAAGCCGTACAGGGCCCCGCCCGCGAAGCGCACGCTCTCGCCGTGACTCACCAGGTGAACGATCCAGCGGCAGAAGCCCTCGTCCACCGTGGCATCAAAGATCACGCCGGTGGCCCCGCGGCACGTGGCCAACAGGGCATCTGGATAACGATCGCGCAACTCGCGCACGCGCTCCGTCGCCACACGGGTCAGCGGCACGAGGTAAAGCTCGGATCCGTTCTCGTACTGCACGTCGACGAGCAGGAGGGCCGTGTCCAGGCTGGGGACGTCGGTCCAGTCGCGCACCGACACCGTCTGGATGTCGCGCGACTTCTTGCCGAACCAACGCTGGCGCATGAGGAAGGCGGGCAGGAGCCGTTCCAGCGGGCCGCGCGCCGCGCTGGTCAGCATCTCGCCCCAACCCGAATAGGTCAGGGTGGGCTCGCCGGGAAGCGGTTCGACCTGAACCGGCTGCGCGGGCGCCTGCAGCTCGAACCACAGATAGCCATAGGGTCCCAGGGTCAGCGGGTAGGGCGTGCTGCCGATGCGCGGGAATTCGACGTAGCCCAGCATCTCCACCGGGGTCATGCCCGCGAAGCGCGACAGGTCCAGTTCCGCGGGCTGGGCGAAGCGCGACAGGTTGGCCACGCACAGGATCTTCTCGGTCTCGGTGGTGCGCAGATAGGCCAGGACCTTGCGGTTGGCAGGACGCAGGAACTCCACCCTGCCGCGGCCGAAGACCTTGAACAGCTTGCGCAAGCCGATCATGTTGCGCGTCCAGTGCAGCAGCGACGACGGATCGGCCAGCTGCGCCTCCACGTTGATGGATTCGTAACCGTAGATGGGGTCCATCACGGCCGGGCTGTACAGCTTGGACGGCACGGTGCGAGAGAAACCGCCGTTGCGATCGCTGGACCACTGCATGGGCGTGCGCACGCCGCTGCGATCACCGAGATAGATGTTGTCACCCATCCCGATCTCGTCGCCGTAATAGATGATGGGGGTGCCGGGAAAAGAGAACAGGATGGTGTTGAGCAGCTCCACGCGGCGTCGGTTGTTGTCGACCAGCGGGGCCAGGCGGCGGCGGATGCCCACGTTAATGCGCATGCGCGGATCGGCGCTGTACGCCAGGTACATGTAGTCGCGCTCTTCGTCGCTGACCATCTCCAGGGTCAGCTCGTCGTGGTTGCGCAGGAACAATCCCCACTGGCAGCCGTCGGGAATGTCCGGCGTCTGCGCCATGATGTCGGTGATGGGGTGGCGATCCTCCAGCCGCAGCGCCATGAAAAGGCGGGGCATGAGGGGAAAGTGGAAGGCCATGTGGCATTCGTCGCCGCGCCCGAAGTACGGCAATACGTCGGTTGGCCACTGGTTCGCCTCCGCCAGGATCATGCGGTTGGCGTACTGCTCGTCCATGGTGCGGCGGATCTGGCGAATGACCTCGTGGGTCTCGGCCAGGTTCTCGCAGTTGGTGTTCTCGCGCTCGACCAGATAGGGAATCGCGTCCAGGCGCAGCCCGTCCACACCCTGGTCCAGCCAGAAACGCATGATGTCCAGGACCTCGCGCAACACCTCGGGGTTGTCGAAGTTCAGGTCGGGCTGGTGCGCGAAGAAGCGGTGCCAGAAATAGGCCTTGGCCACCGGATCCCAGGTCCAGTTGGACTTCTCCGTGTCGGTGAAGATGATGCGCGCGCCCTTGTACTTCTGGTCGTCGTCACTCCACACGTAGTACTCGCGCTCGCGCGAGCCGGGCAGAGCGTGGCGGGCCGCCTGGAACCAGGGGTGCTGGTCCGAGGTGTGGTTGATGACCAACTCGATCATCACCTGCATGTCGCGGCTGTGCGCGGCGTCCAGGAAGGTGCGGAAGTCATCCATGGTCCCGTAGGACGGATGGATGCTGCGGTAGTCCGAGATGTCATAACCGTCGTCGCGCATGGGCGACGGAAAGAAGGGCAGAAGCCAGATGCAGGTGACACCCAGGTCGTGCAGGTAGTCGAGTTTCTGTAGCAGCCCGCCGAAGTCGCCCACGCCATCGTTGTTGCTGTCGTAGAACGCCTTGACGTGCAGCTCGTAGATGATCGCGTCCTTGAACCACAGCGGGTCCGTAGCGCTGCCGCTTCGTCTCATTTCCCTTCCTTGCCGTCGACGCCTTCGACTATGCGACCAGGGCGCGCCACCCGCAACCGGATGCGAACACAAACAAAAAAAGGGCGGGACCAAGGAGGCCCGCCCCTTCGTGGTCGCCCGGCCGGCGGCCTACGGAATGACCTGACCGGGGCAACCCATGATGAACTTGATGTCCAGGACTCCGGTCTCGGCTTTGATGTCGTCGCAGGCGCTTCCGTGCAGGGTCACGGATTTCATGTCGCTGTCCGTGTATTCCCAGCCATTGCTTGCATCGCGTGGGATCTTGCTGCCGTTCAGCTTCACCGCCACGTCCGACGGCGAGGGGGGCTGTTTGGGCAGGTCGAAGGTGCAGCTGTAGATCTGCTTCGTGATGGCCTGGAAGGCCTTGACCAACTCCTCCGTGTTGCCCGCCGGGTAGTAGTGCGCCTCAGGATTCGCCGGATCCTGGTTGGCCATGCCGCCCAGGTCCGCCACGTCGTTCAGGAAGGCCTGGTCCTCGGGCAGGCTGCCATTGTTGACCGGCTTGAAGGCCACGCCGACCACCGCGATCTTAATCCCCGCGTCAGCCACGGTCTGGGCGGCGGCGCGCGCTCTGTCGTAGTCGTCAGACTCGGACCTGTCGTTGTTGCACGTGGGCTGACCGTCCGTGGCGAGAACGATGTACTTGTTGGGGGCGTTCAAGGTGCCGAGGTACTCCACCGCGTCCTGGAGGGCCAGGGCGGTGGGGGTGCCATCGATGAGGCCGGTCTCTCTGGTGCCTTGGATCTTGCTCAGCTCGGCCACGATAGCCTCAGCGTTGTTCAACTCGGGCGCGATGTTGACGCCGGGGGTGATTCCGCAGGACTTCTCCGAGGGGAAGAACTTCAGACCCCACGCCACGTCGGCTTGGGTCTGCGTTACGACCTCCTGAACCGCGGCCGATACGTTGGCCCAGCGTGTCCCTGTGCCCACGTCCACCTTGGCGCTCAGCGAGGAGGAGCGGTCCTGCAACAGCAGCACGGGCGATGGCTGGCGGTCCATGACCACGGGAACGAGGCCGCAGTTCGCGTCTTCGGTGGGGCCCGTGTAAGCGTCCACGATGGGCCCGCCCGCATCCGAGGTGGGCAGCCAGCTGCCGGCCGTCCCGCCGCCCCCGCCGGAGCTCCCGGCCTCGCCACCTCCGGCCGGGGTGCCGTTGCCGCCTGCACCGCCGGGGATCCCGCTGCCGCTAACCTGGGTCGAGCAGGCCAGCAGCAGAGCCGGCCACAGGAGATGAAGACGGGCGGTCTGGTGCCATGTGCGTGCTTTCAAGATGATGTCCTCCCCGTCTGATGAGTGGCCGTGAGAAGCCCATTTCATGCTTTTTTCTGCCGCAAGTCCCCAGGATTTTTCCGACACGTGTCGGCGGTGAGCCCCGGCGGGTGTTTTGTGCGGCGCGTGACCGAGTGGCGGGCGGCGCTGGAGGTGACCTGGGACACGGCCGCGCGGTCGCCGAATCCGGTCCCTGCCCGCCCTCCTGCCGCACGAACCACGCCCCCATTCCCCTGACCGGACATGAGCGCCGATTGCCATCGCTCATGGCACACTCCCGCGGTGAGCGACGAGAATCACCGCATTCCCGACGAGGAAGAGGCCCTGCTCGCGCGGGTGAAGGCGGCCCTGGCTGAGCGGAGCGGGGGCACGCGCACGGTGGCCGGGCGCTCGCGCTACGACGAGGAGCTGGTCTCTCTGCGTGATGAGATCGGCGAGGCGCGTCTGGAGGACGTGGCGGCCCTGGTGGCGCAAATGGAGCGCCTGCAGGGGATCTCCCAGCGGAGGGCTGAGGCGCAAGGCTTGTTGGTCGATCCGGGCTCGCCCTACTTCGGGCACCTGCGCCTGCGCGAAATGCTGGGCGGCCGCACCGTGGAGCGCGACGTGTTCATCGGGCGCGCCACCTTCGTGGACCCTGAGCGGCGGGTGAACATCGTGGATTGGCGGAACGCGCCCGTGAGCCAGCTCTACTACCGCTACGAGGAGGGCAGCGATTACGAGGAGCGTTTCGCCTCGCGGGAGGTGGAGGGCGAGATCCTGGCCCGTCGGACCCTGACCATCGAGGACGGCGCGCTGGTGCGCGTGGCCTGTCCGCAGGGGGTGTGGATGCGTGGGCCGAACAGCCCGTGCTGGGAGCACAGCGCGTCCGTGGCCACCGAGCTGGCGGGCGGCCAGGGCACGGCGGCGCGGCCTCGCAAGGGGGTGCTGGGCGCGGCGGCCAACCGCAAGCAGCGCCTAGATCGCCACCTGCCCGAGATCGCCGCGCTCATCGATCCGCGCCAGTTCGAGATCATCACGGCCCGCAAGTCGGGGGTGGTGGTCATCCAAGGGGGCGCGGGCAGTGGCAAGACCACCGTGGGTCTTCACCGCATCGCGTATCTGCTGCACGCGCACACTGATTTGCACACGCCCAAGCGCACGTTGGTGATCACCTCCGGTCCCGGCCTCGCGGCCTACATCAGCCAGGTGTTGCCGTCTCTGGGCGTCTTTGGGGTGGCGGTCCGCACTTTCAAGGATTGGGCGCTGCGTGAGCTGGCCCACGCGGTGCCGTGGCTCAAGGATGCGGAGATCAACGAGGAGCCCGCGCCCGTCATCGCCGACGTGAAGAGCCATCCCGCGCTCATCCCCGAGTTGGCCCGCCGCGCGCGGGCCTGGAAGGGCAAGAAGACCAGCCGCGCCGTGGTCGAGCTGTGGGGCGAGCTGCTCACCGATTGGGCGCGTCTGCTCGGAATTCTGGGGCAGGGGCCGGCGTCACTGCCGGCCGGCGCCCTGGCTGAGGCCCACCCCCAGATCACCGAACAGGTGTGGG
>JAEXQJ010000216.1 GCA_023438785.1 Pseudomonadota bacterium | reverse complement strand
GCCCACCCCGCTGCCGTCACTGCTGCCGTCACACGACGCTGTCGCGAGTGCCACACACACAATCATCATCCAGTTCAGTCGTAAGCTTTTCATCTATCCCTCCGGCCATCATCGGGCCGCTGCCCAGCATACCGGCATCGCGCGCCGAAGTGCAGGCGGGCCTCTGCGCAGCCGATCGCCCGACGCACGCGATCGCGACCTGCCTGTGTCCGAGCGCCTGCCCGGACCCATCATCACGGGCCGCAGCGAGCATGCGGCGGGCGCGTCAGGCTCACTCGGTCAGGGTCACTCTCGCGGGTCAGGGTCACCCTATCCGAGGCTGAAGGCTCCGCCGGGTCACTTCCTTCTTGCGAGCGGAGACCGGTTGGGCATGAGCAGGCGGGCTACCGAACCGAACCAGCTGCCGGCTTCCTCCTGTCCGTGAGGGCTACCGGCTTGGAGACCCCGTTCATGAGCAGGTCCACCAGCCGGCCTATTTCAACCTCGTCGACGGCCTCTCGCTTCACCGCCACCTTGAAGAGGATGGAGTCCGTCAGGACATCGGCGAGTCGGTTGAGCTGGGCGGCATCTGCAATCTCGCCGCGGGCCACCGCCCGCTCTGCCATCTTCGCGTCGCGGGCGGCCTTTCTGGCTTCGAAGTCCTTGCTCAGCGCGAACAGTTCGGACTCGGGCCGTTCGAGGCCCAGCTTCAGCAGGCCCTTTCCGATCGCCGAGGAGGCAACTGCGATGGCCTTTTGAGCTACGGCCAAGAGGTCACCGCGTACGGAGCCGGTGTCCAGGGCCTCGCCCGCGATGCTGTCGACGTATCGTTCGATAGCCGCCCGCACCAAGAATTCCTTAGTGGGATAGCGGCGGTAGAGGGTGGTTTTGGCAATTCCGACGCGCCCTGCAACACTCTCGAAGCTCAGGGCAGCGTACCCCCTCTCGGCGAGCTCCTCGATGGTGGCTCGCAGAATCGCCTCGGTCCTTGCCTCCCGCCGCGATGGGGGCTTCTCCATCGCCCCGTCGTAGCACGGCTTATCAGTGTCGCGCATACAGAAATGCTAAGCGTTCCATGCGGAAACGCAACTCTTCGTTGCGTTTCACAGATGGGCTCTGTACTCTGCACTTGCAACTCATTGTTGCGCGGCTGACACAAGGAGGGCTCATGCGAATTCGGAAGGCACGTCGATGGTTTGTTCGCCAAATGCCCCTGATATCGGGTGCGTCGGCGGTTGAACGTGCTGCTGGCGATGCGATGGAGCGCCGGCATGTGCCCAGCGGAACGCAACCGTCAGTTGCTGTGAGCGGGTGTGGGTTCGTGGATGGAGATGTTGCAAATTGGGGCTGGCTTCTGGTGGCCCTGCTCGGAACCGTGGCGGCCTCGTGCGCCAGGCCGACCGTCGCTTCCGAGGCGCCTGACAAGAGTCCCCGGGCCGCCGCGGTGAGGGTGGACGTGCAGCAAGTGGAGGCCCGTGAGGTTCCGCGCTGGCTGTCGTTGACGGGCCAGCTGAAGGGCAGGCGCGCGGCCGACCTAGCGGCCGACGCCAACGGCAAGGTCGTCAGGACCTTGGTCGAGCGGGGCGACGTCGTCAAGGCCGGCCAGCCCTTGATCGTCCTCGACACGAGGGCGGCGGCGCTCAGCCTGGCCGAAGCCAAGGCCAGCGCCGAGTCGGCCTCTGCCGCCGCCGACAACGCCAAGCTGAACTGCGAGCGCTATCGGGTGCTGGCAAAGCAAGGCGCCATCAGCGACTTCGAGTTCGACACTTACTCGTCGCAGTGTCGGACGTCCGAGCTCTCCGCGTCTGCTGCCCGTGCTCGCGCCGCCATGGCCAGCAAGAACGTCGGCGACGGCATCATCCGCGCCCCCTTCGCCGGAGCCATCGCCGAACGCTACGTCGACGTAGGCCAGTACGTGCGCTCGGATTCGCGGGTGGTGGCATTGGTGGACATGTCGGCCCTACGTCTCGAGTTCACCGTCCCCGAGGTTCGGATCGCGGCAGTTCGCCCCGGCGCCAAGGTCCGCTTCCAGGTTAGCGGCTATCCCGACCGGACCTTCGAAGGAACCGTGAAATTTGTCAGCGCCCAGGTGCGACCCGCTACCCGGGACTTGGTGGCCGAGGCCATAGTGGACAACCCGCCCGTGGAGCTCAAGCCCGGGATGTTCGCGGCCGTGAAGCTCAATGCGGGCACCCAGGAGCTGCCCGTCGTCTCCAGTCGATCCCTGTTGGAACGTGATGGCAAGTCCGTGGTCTTCGTCAGTGCCAAGGGGCGGCTGGAAGAACGCATCGTGCACGTGGGCGACGCCTTGGGTGACGCCAAGACCATTACCCACGGGCTCAGCGTCGGCGATCAGGTGGTGATCTCGCCCAACTCGAATCTCAAGAACGGCCAGAAGGTCCTCTAGCCCCGGAGGTTCCCATGCAATGGTTGGCGCGCATCTGTGTCAAGCGTGGCGTGTTCGCCACCGTGCTGATGTTGGTCTTGGTCGTGCTGGGCGCGACCTCGTACAAGACGCTGGGCCTGGACATGTTCCCCAACGTCGACCTGCCCATCGCGGTGGTGACCACCATTCAGCAGGGCGCGGCGGCGGAGGAGGTCGAGAGCGACATCACCGACAAGATCGAGGGGGCGGTCAACACCATCAGCGGCATCGACAGCCTGACCTCCACGTCCAGCGAGGGAATCTCCATCGTTATGGTGCAGTTCACGCTGGAGAAGCCCGTGGATGTGGCGGTACAGGAGGTGCGCGACAAGGTCGCCGGCATCATGGCCGAGCTGCCGCGCGGGATCGATTCGCCGGTCATCAGCAAGATCGACCCCGGTGCTTCTCCGGTGCTGTATCTGGCCCTGCGTTCGAAGCAGCCCATCGTCGAGACCACAGAAATCGCGGACAAGATCGTGCGGCGCCAGATCGAAACCATCGACGGCGTGGGCGAGGTCAGCCTGATTGGCGGCCGCAAGCGACAGATCAACGTGGTTCTCGATCCGATCCGTCTGCAGGCGCAGAGCCTCAATGCCCTGGACGTGTACCGCGTGCTGGCCACCCAGAACCTGAACGTCCCCGGTGGCACGGTGGAAGCGGGGCCCGCCAACTCGACCCTGCGCGTGGCCGGTCGAGTCGCCAGCCTCGATGAGCTCAGCCGGTTGGTACTGCGCCAGCAGGCCGGTCACCCCGTGCGCCTGGCCGACGTGGCCACGGTCGAGGACGGCCAGGTGCGCGAGGAGAGCTATGGGCAGTTTGACGACGATCGCGCCGTCGTCCTGTCGGTGAAGAAGCAAGCCGGCAAAAACACTGTGGCCGTGGTGGACGCGGTGTTGGCTCGTCTCGACGAGGTCCGCCAGCGGCTTCCCCAGGGGGTCAGCTTGGACCTGGTCTACGACAACTCTTCCAGCATCCGGACGTCCACCGATGCGGTCGTCGAGCATCTTCTGCTGGGCGCGCTCTTCGCCGTGGTCATCGTGCTGGCCTTCTTAGCCTCGGGGCGCAGCACGCTTATCGCCGCCCTGGCCATCCCCATCTCCATCGTCGGCACCTTCGCTGTGATGTATGTCCTGGGGTTCACGCTCAACTTCTTGACCCTGCTGGCCCTGGCCCTGGCCGTCGGTCTGGTCATCGATGACGCCATCGTGGTCATCGAGAACATCATTCGCCACATCGAGGAGAAGGGCATGAAGCCCTTCCCAGCGGCCATCGCCGCGACCAAGGACATCGGCCTCGCGGTGTTGGCCACCACGCTGGCCCTGATGGCCGTGTTCATTCCCGTCAGCTTCATGTCGGGCATCATTGGACGCTTCCTGCGCAGCTTCGGCCTCACCATGGCGTCGGCCATCGGCGTATCCCTGCTCGTTTCCTTCACCCTGACGCCCATGCTTGGCTCGCGCTGGCTCAAGCGAAAGGACCCCAATGCCCCACCCGATTGGCTGACGCGAGCAGTGAACGCGTTCTATTCCCCCATCGAGAAGGCGTATGGCGCGGTCCTTCGCTTCGCCATGCGGCACCGCTGGCTGGTGGTGGTGGCGTGTCTAGCGACCATGGCGGCCACCGTGCCCATCGCCAAGCACCTCACGGGCACCTTTACCCCACCCAACGACAAGGGGCAGTTCCAGGTCAGCCTGCGCGCTCCCGAAGGGACCAGCGTGGGCGAAACCCGGCTCATCGCCGAGCGACTGGCCCACGACCTGCGCGCCATGCCCTCGGTGATGCACACCCTCATCACCGTGGGGGATGACTCCGAGAAGACGGCCAATCTGGCCGGCATCCGCGTCCTGTTGACCGATCCCAAGCAACGCGACATCTCGCAGGAAGAGCTGATGAACCGCGTGCGCGACCAAATGCTGGTCAAGCTGCCCAAGGCGCTCCGGGCGTCGGTGACAGCGGTGCCTGACATCGGCAACGTGGCCATGGCCGATGTGACCTATGCCATCACCGGGCCCGATCCCAAGACCCTGGAGCGGGTGAGCGCCGAACTGGTCGAACGACTGCGCAGGGTGCCTGGCGCGGTGGACGTGGATACCTCGCTCATCGTGGGTAAACCCGAAACCAAGGTCACCATCGATCGGGATCGCGCCGCCGACCTCGGCGTCCAGACGTCCGACATCGCCAGCACCTTGCAGCTTTTCGTCGGCGGGCTCAAGGCCTCCTCCTTCCCCGATGGCGGCGAGCAATACGACATTCGCATCCGCGGCGAAGAGCGTTTTCGCGCCGATCCCGAGGCGCTGGCCATCCTCACCGTCCCCTCGGCCCAATTGGGCTCAGTGCCCCTCGACAGCGTCGTCTCCCTCAGCGACAGCACCGGCCCTTCGTCGGTCAAACGGGTGGCGCGCGAACGGCAGATCACCATCACCGCCTACCTGGTGCTGGCCGCCCAGTTCGAATCTTGGCTCGACCCGTTGTGTGTGTTGCTCATTCTGCCGCTCACCGTCCCCTTCGCGTTCCTGTCTCTGCTGGTTCTGCACCAATCCCTCAATCTCTTCTCCTTGTTGGGCCTTCTGGTGCTCATCGGCGTGGTCCAGAAGAACGCCGTCCTGCAGGTGGATCACACGCGCCAGTTGCGCGCCCAAGGCAAGCCGCGCCTGGAGGCGATCCTGCAAGCCAATCGCGACCGCTTGCGCCCCATCCTCATGACAACCTTGGCGTTCGTCGCTGGCATGCTGCCGCTGGTCTACTCCAAGGGCATCGGCGCGGGCTACAACCGGTCCATGGCGGGCATTGTGGTCGGCGGGCAGTCGCTTTCGTTGCTGGTGACCCTGGTGGCCTCACCGGTCATCTATTCCATCCTCGACGACATTGCCGTCTTCGTGCACCGGCGCCTGCCTCGCAAGCAAACCGCAGAGGAAACCGGTGCCGCTGAACTGGAGGTAGGCACATGAAGCTCACACAACGGTTCGCGGGCGTCGCTCTGTTCGGGGTGATGGCGCTCGCACAACCAAGAGCGTCCTTGGCCCAGGAGGCTCCGGCACCGCCCGCGGTGCCAGCCCTGCGCGAGTACCAAGCGCCGGCGGCCAGTGATCCGTTGCGCGACGTCTTCACCCCCCGACCTTCGGGGCTCACCGCAGACCTGGTCGCCCAACGGGCTGCGGCCTCCAGCAACACCATCGCGGCCAAGAACGCCGAGCTGCGCGCCGCCGCGGCGAAAGTGGACGCCGCCATGTACCAATTCCTGCCTTCCCTGAACCTGAAGGCAGGCTACACACGCGTGAACCGCGTGGTTGCTTCGCTGGGTAGTGGCGGCCTGCTCGCGTCCTCGGGTACCGGGCCGTTCACCGTGGGCAACTACAGCGTGACCGACCCAACCACGGGCGAGCTGCGCTCTGGTCAGGGGCTCGTGGATGAGAACAACAATCCAGTCGGGGCCTACGCGGTGGCCTTCCCCTCGTACGTCAATACCTACTCCTTGGGTGCATCGCTGTCCGTGCCGCTTTCCGACTACGTGTTGAGGATGGTCGACAGTATCAAGGGCACCAAGCTCAACCGGGAAGCCGCGGCGCTAACCGCACGGGCCGAGCGCGCCAAGGTCGAAGGGGATGCGCGTGTCGCGTTCTTCAACTGGGCTCGCGCCTTGGGCCAAGTGGCCGTGACGGAGAAGTCCTTGGAACGGGTGCAGGCACGCCTCAAAGACGTCGAGAGCTCCTTCGCGGTGGGCATGGTCACCAAGGCAAACCTGCTGCGCATGCGCGCCCAGGTGGCGGCCACCTTTTCTGCCTTGCAGGCCGCCAAAGGCTTCCGGGATCTAGCCGAACAGCAGTTGGCCGTGATCATGCACGACGCCGGATCCAAGTACACGTTGGGGGAAAACGTCCTTGTACAGTCGGCCCCAGCCCCGACGGAGTCGGTCGACGATCTCGTGACCGAGGCCCAACGCAGCCGCTTGGAGCTCAAGGCGCTGGAGCGCAATGCCCAAGCCCTGAGCAAGGCCGAATCAGTGGTGGGAGCTGGACGCTATCCTCGCGTAGACGCCTTTGCCGACTACACCTATGCCAACCCGAACCAGCGCTACATGCTGCAGCTCGGATGGAAGAGCTCCTGGGCCGTCGGTCTCCAGGCCACCTGGACCATGAACGACATCCTGGTGAACCAGGCGTCCATGCGCGAGTACCGCGCCAATCGCGAAGCTGTGCAGGCCAACCGCGACGCCCTCGCCGAGGGCATTCGTTTGGAAGTGACGTCGGCGTACACCGACCAACACCGCGCCTCTGCAGAGCTCGACGCGGCTCAGCGCTCCGCCGAGGCATCGCAGGCTGCCTACGACACCTCTATCCAACTGTACAAGGTCGGCAAGACGACCACGACAGAGCTCATCGATGCCGAGGGAGACTTGGTGTCCAGCAGCCTCCGCCTCATCAACGCCCAGCTAGACGTCAAGGTCGCGGAGACCAAGTTGACCCACGCCACCGGTCGCGACCTGCCCCGGCTCAGCAATTAGGGGGATGACCTCTCTCTCGCGGATTCTGAAGGTTTCATGGAATTTCGCGCAGACCCGCCAACATCGAAGCGAGTAGCCCTTGCCACCAAGAGCGCGCCTATCTCCGCGCTCATCGGCACCTCGGTACATCCCCCGGATGGCTGGCTAATCAGGACCCTTCGTCGGTCGGCCGGGACCAACCAGTTCCCGATGGGGCAGAAGTCCTTGGAGAAGTGTCCGTCCGCCGGTCCGCCCTCGGCTGAGGCCCCACTGGACGCCCGGACTGGTGCAGCCTCGATCGGATCGATTGAACCGCGTTGAATTCGACAGAGACCTGACTACGGGAGCGCGGCGGCGCTGGTCGCGGGAACACACGCGCTCCGTGCTGGCAGCGTGGCGAAAGAGCGGACTGTCCTTGACGGCCTTCGCGCGCGGACAGCGCGTGAATGCGCAGCGCCTCAGTTGGCGGCGCAAGCAACTCGGCGATGGCCCATGGCGGCTGCTTGGTTTTGCCGCCCGAAGGCCGCCAGAACGGCGACGATGGATTGGCCGACACACGAGGTCATTCCTTGCGACGAGGCCCGATGCCCCTGTAGAAACGACGACCGCGTCGAGTGAGCGCATCGGAAGAAACGCACCACGATGGAGGACGCAAGCCTTTGGGAGATCGCCGCCATGGTGGGCATTTGTGTCGTGCCCACTATCGCCTTCATCCTGTTCTTCAATCGGATGGTCCGTAATCGGTGGCGCCGGGCCGCGATCGCCACCGGCCTTCCCCTCTCGGGGCGCACGTCCATCGAAGCCAGCGTCCCGGGCGGAAGCCTTCGCGCCCTCGAGGACTTTCATCTAGTGAGCTCCGACTCGGATTGCCCGCACCAAGTCAGGACCTCGGTCCTGGGCGTCCTGAGCGTTCCACCGCCCGAGTGCTTTGTGGCCTCCACTCATGCCCCGCTGTTGGGAGGACCAACCTTCACCACCGGCGATGCCGAATTCGACGCGACTGTCGTGGTGGGCGCCAAGGACCACGACGCAGGCCGAGCGTATCTGACCCCGCGACGGAGGACCGCCCTCTTGCGTTTCTTCGCGGTCCTCCCGAAAGGCACCCTATTTGAGGGCCGAATCACACACATTCGAGACGGTCGCATGCGCGCCGAGCAGCTCACCCGCACAATCTGGCTGTCAAAGACGCGCTCGAAGCCCTGAATGCTCCGGATGTCCAGTGCCAGAGTTCCGGGTTGGGTCTCGCTGCAGAACGCAACTGACCGAGCTGGCGGGCCCCCGCCGCGGCCCTCGCGAGGCCTCTGGCAGCACGCGCCCGGCGGCCTGAGGCCTTTGAGCTAGTGATGACCCCGCGGTGGCTAGTGATGACCCCGGGTGGTTGAGCGTCGGGCACCTTTAGCCGGGGCCTTACCGGGGCGCCTGCGAACGGGTCGCGGCATGAGAGTGAGGTCGACAGCCCCGGGATCACTCCACGGTAGGAAGTCGCTGGGCGAAGCCTCGATGTTCGACACATGTCGAAAATCGGGCCTCGCTTGCAGGTAGGATGCCAGCGATTTGCGATAAAGCGCCTCGCCGTCGAGCACTGGCGGCACAAACGCCCCGGGCAGTACCTCAGGAGGCTCCACCTCGGAGAGGGATCGACCAAGGCCAAAGCGGTGTTGCGCGATCGACACGTCGACCGCGAGTGCCTCCACCTTGGTCGCAGCCTCTGCGATCCTTCGTAGAGCGGCACCCTGCACATCAGGTCGGCCAAGCTCGATGACGGTGCTGCTGAATCCCTGGTATTCCGCGGTGCCAAGCAACGTCGCGATTCGGGTGGAGAAGTCAGGGTGCTGACTGTAGCGCACACCGAGTCCGGTAATTGGCCGGACGCAGTAGCCACGCAGCACGGCCTCAAGCTTGGCGAGCTTGCCGCGGGCAAGCGGACCACGGAGGCTCCTACGAAGAACTGCGACTTTCCGAACAAAGTCGTTGAGGTCAACGTCGAGAATCAGCTGGTTTTCGACGGCGAGAAGAAAGATCTCCAGGTCCATTGCGACGCGGACGAAACTCATCGTTCTCTCAGTTGCTTCGGAGCCGTTGCACAAGAACGCCCCACCTTCAATTCTCACGTTGGCCTCCTCTTGTGCCTCGGCGAGGAATGAAGCGCGCAGCTCTTTCGCGCGAGCCGTCTCAATTACGGAAACCGAGCAAGGATAGAGTTCCGGATGCCCCATGAGATCGACCGAGCCGGCGTTGTCGTCCGGGATTGCTACGTAGCCAGCGCCATGGGCGACGAACTCCTCCACTATGAAAGGGAACGATGAGGCGTCGAGCGCCGTGCCAAGGCAACCGTTTTCTAGACGAAATCCTCGAAAGAAGCCCGGCCTACTAAGAAGAACGCCGGAACAGGACGACGCCGGTGGCAGCACCGACGCGAGTCGGTCCAGAGCCTGGAGTTGAAATTGGTGTGCCAACTCGTCGATCGAAGCTGTCGCGCGACGGCACCGCCTCGCCAGTTCCAGAAGATGGGGTGCCACGGCATTTGCGTCTGCCCGGAAGAAGGTTGTCCCATCCTCCCCGACAGCAGCCTTCCGCTCAAGCCACTGCTCGCGAAGCGCTGCAAACCATGTCATGACGGGAGGTACTCCTTGATTAGCGATGGCGCTAGCCAGTGTCTGGCGATCTCGGGATTTCCCTTCCGGGCACCGGCTCGGCAAGCATCGCCTCTGGGTGCAATACGAGGTCACCAGGTAGGCGGTCAGCCCATTGGGCGATCTCCTGAAGGAGAGCCTTACGAAGCGGATCAACACCGGCGATGGCAGAAAGCAATCGCGTCTTCGCGCCCGTGAGGACGCTGCCGGCAAGCCAGGCGAGTGGGTCGAACATGTTTCGATTCTATGCTGCCATTCGGGCGACGTGGCAGGGGACTGCCAGTGCAGGCTGACTTCTCTCCGGCCAGGAGTCTGTCCCGGTAACGGTTTTGGCCTCGGATGAGCCTGGCGGCACTGGGGGGCTGGTGCCGGTGCGGCCTGTCCAACCGCTTGGCTTTGGCCCACGGCCGGTATCGACGCCTAACCTTCCCTCATCGTGCGGGCGACCCATTCGTTCGCCTTCTTCAGTCGCTTCTTGGCGTCCGTCACTGCCTGGTCAGCCGCAGTCTTTTCCGCGAGTGCGGCTGCCAGAGGGCTTCCAGGTAGCCAACTTGCAAGCTGAGGCAACTGGTCGAGGTCTCCACCAAAAGCGCGGCTTGAATCACCCTCCACAAGCGCGATCCGGTGCTTGCAATGCTGGCCATTCTCAGCAGCTGGGCAGGAACAGTGCATTTGCACCCTGCCTGCCTTGCCTTCGATGGTCACCGTGTAACTGCCGGCCCCGTCAGAGCTCGCAACTTCGATCCTCATCGGCCCTCCATCATTGTGCACTTGGCGAATACAACCCAGGCGAGGACGATGCCAAGGCATTTGCGAGCCATTTCCTGGTCCAGGTTGACTACGCCAGGCGAGCCCGCATGGACATGAAGATCCAGCGATCCTCGCGGACGATGCCCGCGTGATACGTTCCGTGGACTCCCCTGCGTGACCTAGCGACTCGCCGCAGACGCGGACCTGATCGTTGTGGCCGCCTGCTTGGGGCCGCGAGCCGTCCGCCGCCCCTCGCCCAGACGCCACTCCGCCGCAGGCGGCTTTTCGTGAGGCGGTTGCGGCGCCCGCAAATGCCAAGGTCACCGTCTGAAACGCGGTCGCGGTGACTGCAACGCCCTCCCCGGCCGTTGATCCCGGACCCGTGGTCGTTCCGACGCGGCTTGTCGCCGAACGCATGCCATCTGGCGGGGCCCGCACTTGGGCTCTCGCGCGCCAGGGGATGGGGTCGTGGCCGCCGCGGGCGACACATCGACGGCGGAATCAGGGGTCGTGGCCGTGGCCCTCTTGTCCAAGGTTCGGGGACGGCGGAATTGCAGTCACCGCAACAGCTCCCCAGAATCTGGCAGCCGGACTTCTGGCCACTTTGGCCTCCTTCCCTGCCGCGACGTGGTCGCCCGCGACGGCCATCGACCGGGGCACCCCCGGCCGCCGCCGCTCCAGCAGCAGCCCCACCTCGCCTCCCGCCCGCCGCACCCCCTCTTGCATTGACTGCAAGCCCCCCTCCCGCCGTCCGTAACCCCCTTGC
>JAEXQJ010000175.1 GCA_023438785.1 Pseudomonadota bacterium | reverse complement strand
CCCCTGGCGGCGGGGGTGGGGCGTGGTGCTGCCGCCGTGGCCACTGTGGCTTGGCTGGGCGGGGGGACCGCGGAGCTCGGTCGCTTCTTCACCAACCTGCCGCTCATGCTGCGAGGGTCCGCGGCGGGGGCCAATTACGCGCTGGTGGCCCGCTTTGCCAAATACGCCGATCCCTCCTTGCGCCTGGCCCATGCGCCGCTCTCCGCCTCCGCGCTCTTCTGGCTGTGGCCCTTGCGCGCCCTGGCCTTGCTGGCCCTGGCGGTGGCCGCGCGTCGCCTGGTGGTCGCGCGCTTGCCTCTGCTCTTCGGCCTGTCGCTGGCGCTCCTGCCCCTGGTCAGCTCGTTGGTGTGGGACGTGTACTTCGTGTGGTGCGCGCTCTTGCCCTGGATCCTGCTGGCCGCCTGGGAGCTGGCGCACGGTCACCGCCGCCCGCCCCTGGTGCGCGTGCTGCGCGGGATGCTGCTCGCCGCCTCCTACTTTCTGCTCGGGGTCGCGGGCACCGGGTTGGTGCGCAATCCCGTGACCAACCACGTGGCAGAGATGGGCGTGCCCCTTTGGTTCGACGAGGCCAGGCTCGTCGGTCTGGGCCTGCTGATCGCCACGCTGCTGTGGGAGCTAGAGCGCCCGGTTTCTAGCGCCGACTCGCCTGCGTCTGACGGAGCTTGGAGTGCCTGCGACCGTAGCTGAAGTAGATCACGAGGCCGAGGGCCATCCAGGCGAAGAGCCGGATGAGGGTGTGCGTGGTCGCGGTGTACATCAGCAGGCCTGACGTGACGGCGCCCAGGATGGGCACCACGAACGGCCCGCCGGGGACCTTGAAGGAACGCGGGATGTCCGGGCGCCTGAGACGCAGGATCATGACGCCCAGGCTGACCAGCACGAAGGCGAACAGCGTCCCGATGCTGCACAGCTCGCCCAGGACGTCGATGGGCAGCACGCCGCCGGCAATGGCGCATGCCAGCCCGGTGGCCACGGTGGTGATGTGGGGCGTGCCGAAGCGTGGGTGGACCTTGGCCGCCACCTTGGGCAGCAGGCCGTCCACGGCCATGGAGAAGAAAATGCGCGGCTGTCCCAGAAGCAAGACCACCATCACCGAGGAGAGACCCGCGATGGCGCCGATTTCCACCGCCACCGCGCCCCACTTGGCGCCCGTGGCCGCAATCCCCAGGGCGATGGGGTAGGGCACGGACAGCTTGGTGTAGGGCACGACCCCGGTCAGGATGAGCGACACCGCGATGTACAGCAGCGTGCACACGGCCAGCGAGCCCAAGATTCCGCGCGGCAGATCGCGCTGCGGGTTGCGCGTCTCCTGGGCCGCCGTCGAGACCGCATCGAAGCCGATGTACGCGAAGAACACCATGGTGGCGCCCTGGAAGATCCCCGAGATGCCGAACTGACCGAAGGCGCCCTTGTTCTGCGGGATGAAGGGATGCCAGTTCTCGGTGCGCACGTGGGGCGCGACCGCGGCGATGAAGAGCAGCACCACCGCCACCTTGACGACGACCACGATGGAGTTGAAGCGCGCCGACTCTTTGATTCCGACCACCAGAATCGTCGTCACCAGCAGCGTGATGAACACCGCTGGCAGGTTGACGATCCCGCCGGTGGCTTGAATGTGCCCGTTGACCCATTCGAACGGAGCCCTGGTCCACGCACCGGGAAGGCTGATCCCCAGCACGTCGCCCAGAAAACGCACCACATAGCCCGACCAGCCCACGCTGACCGTGGCCGCGCCCACCAGGTATTCGAGGATGAGATCCCAGCCGATGATCCAGGCCACCAACTCGCCCATCGTGGCGTACGAATAGGTGTACGCGCTGCCGGCGACGGGGATCATGGACGCCATCTCGGCGTAGCACAGGCCGGCGAATGCCGAGGCCACACCCGAAATCACGAACGAGAGCGCCACCGCGGGGCCGGCGTTGGTGGCCGCCGCGTGGCCGGTAAGCACGAAGATTCCCGTGCCGATGATGGCGCCGATGCCCAGCAGGATCAGCTCGAAGGCACCCAGGGTACGCTTGAGTCCGTACGCGAGCTCGGCGTCCTCGCGCAGCTTGTCCACGCACTTGGTGGCGAAGAGGGGACTGGCCATCAGCGCGCCTCCGACGCGGGGGCCGGCTCGGCCTTGGCGGTGGGCTGTTCCTTGCGGGCTGAATGCAGCATGGCCAGCGCGCTGTAGGCCGCCACGGCGACGATGAGCCACAGCAAGGTGTGCACATCCATGTTCTTGATGAGGTAGGCCGCCAGAAGCACGCCCGGGATACCACCCAGGGCCAGGCCGAGCGCGGCCCGCGGCGAGTAGGCGCCATGTCCGATGAAGCGGATCCCGCTGGTCGGCATGATGAAGGCGCAGGACCCCATCATGACCGGGTAGATGGCCTTGATGTCCATGCCCAGCAGGCCGAAGAGGACCAGGCTGGGCAGGTAGGCCCCGATGCCCAGATTCATGAACGCCCCGAAGGCGAAGTTACCCAGCAGGCCCACGGCCAGCCGCCAGCCACCCAGACCCAGCGTCGCCCCGCCCGCCGGCAGGACATACGCCGCCTTGGCCGCCATCAGGCCCGCGGCCGCGAGCAGCGCCAGCCCCATGCCGATTTGAATGTTTCGTTTGGGCCAGGTCGACACCACGCCCGCGCCCAGCCACGAGCCCAGCACCGAGGCCCCGATGAGCAGGGCCAGGGTGACCATATCCACCTTGATGATGGTGATGGAGATGACCGCCTGGGCCACCGTGGGCCACATGTGCCCCACGAGTAGCGTGCCCGGGATGAGTCGATCAGGCACCAGGCGCATCAGCTTGTAAATCGAGGTGCAGGTGGCGTAGGAGCCGATGCCCAAAAAGTCGAAAAAGTTGGTCACCAGGCCGATGAGGACCTGCAGCGGTGTGGGCCATCCCGGGCGCGTGGCCCAGGCGTCCGATCCCGCTGCCCCGTCGGCGGGCATGCCCCGTTTGCGGGCCCAATCCCGGCACCAAAGCGTCGTGAACACCGCGCCGAAGCCGCCCAGCGCGAGCATGAGGAGCAGTCGAACCATGGGCCGCACATCGTACACGGAACCCGGCCGAAAGCCCGCCCGGCCGCCCGCCGCACCCGGAGAAACCTTTTGGGGATCGATGCGTTGGGAGGGCTCAGGACCCGGGCTCAATGTGCGGCGTGGCCTGCCGATGTTGGTGCCATCGGGGTTGACCCCTACCCGTGAATCCCTTGGACCCCACGAACCCTCATGATGCGGGTGCTCTGGCGCCCGACACCACGCCGGCGCGGCCGCTCGTTCTCGTCATCGACGACGACGAGGCGTTTCTGCGTTCGTGCAAGCGCATCCTGGAGGGCTGGAGCTACGAGGTGCACACCGCTTTTGATGGTCGCTCGGCGGTCAGCCTGGTGTCGGAGAGGGCGTTCGACGTCGTGCTGAGCGACATCAATGTGCCCGACCTGAGCGGGCTGGAGATCCTGCGCGCCGTCCGCCAGCACGATCGCGATCTGCCGGTGGTGCTCATGACCGGCGGCCCCGCGTTGGAGAGCGCGCGCGAAGCAATCGACGGCGGCGCCCTCAGTTACCTCATCAAGCCTCTCTCCACCGAGCAGCTCAAACAGGTTCTCGAACGCGCCGTGCATAACCACCGGGTCGCCCGGCGTGAGCGCCAGATCCTGCACAGCAGCGAGTTGCACGAGCGCGAGCTCGAGAAGCTGCAGGCCAAGTTCGATCGTGCGCTGGATGCCATGTGGATGGCCTTCCAGCCCATCGTGTCTTGGTCGCGCAAGACCGTGGTGGCCTACGAAGCGCTCATGCGGACCCGCGCCCCCGAGTTGAACGTGCCGATGGACATCCTGAAGGCGGCCGAGGCGCTCAATCAGATCCACGTCCTGGGTCGGACCACGCGGCGCCTCATCGCGGACGTGCTGCGCGCGTACCCGGACCTGCCCGGCGTCTTCGTCAACCTGCACGTGCTCGATTTGACGGACGAGGACCTCTACGACCCGCAGGCGCCCTTGGCCTCCTTCGCGCAGCGCATTCATTTCGAGATCACCGAACGTATGGCCATCGAGAAGATCGCCGACCTCTCGGAGCGCATCAGGCGGCTGCGCACCCTGGGCTACCGCATCGCCGTGGACGACTTGGGCGAGGGTTATTCGGGCCTCAACAGCCTGGCCCAACTGGAGCCCGACGCGGTGAAGCTCGACATGTCGCTCATCCGCGGCGTCGACACGACGCCCACCAAGCGCAAGATGGTCCACGCCCTGTCGACCCTGTGCCGGGAGCTCGACACGCCGCTCATTGCCGAGGGCGTGGAGACCGAGTCGGAGCGGGATCAGCTCGTGGGGCTGGGGGCCGACCTCTTCCAGGGCTACCTCTTCGCCCGCCCGGACTTCCCGTTCCCCGTGCCGCGCCTGTAGGGCTGTAGCTTGCCTTCTTGGCCCGCGCGTCTCGGACCCGTCCGAAACCTGCCCGAAACCCTACCCGGGCACTGTTGACGCGTCGTCGCGTTCCGCGGCGAAAGTAGGTGTATTTGCGGCATTTTTTCGTAAGGCCGCTGGCGAAAGAATCTGTTGCGTCGACCTCGGGCCGGACGTAAGAAGTCTCCGCTTTTCCTACGTTTCACCCCCGGGAGGACTGACAAACATGGCTCGCAAGAAAGTCACTATCGACGGCAACGAGGCTGCCGCATACGTAGCCCACAAGACCAATGAGGTTTGCGCGATCTACCCGATCACGCCGTCCTCCAACATGGGTGAATGGGCGGATGACTGGTCGGCCGCTGGCAAGACCAACATCTGGGGCACGGTGCCGAGCGTCGTCGAGATGCAGAGCGAGGCGGGTGCCGCCGGTGCGACCCACGGCGCGCTCCAGTCGGGTGCTTTGACCACGACGTTCACGGCCTCCCAGGGCCTCCTCCTGATGATCCCGACCATGTTCAAGGTCGCGGGTGAGCTGACCTCCACGGTGTGGCACGTGTCGGCCCGTACGGTGGCCACCCACGCCCTGTCGATCTTCGGCGACCACAGCGACATCATGGCCGTGCGCTCCACCGGCTTCGGCCTCATCGGCGCGGGCTCCGTGCAAGAAGTCATGGACATGGCGCTCATCGCCCAGGCGGCCACGCTGGAGGCCCGCGTCCCCTTCATTCATTTCTTCGACGGCTTCCGCACCTCGCACGAGGTCCAGAAGATCGAGCAGCTCACCGAGGACGACCTGAAGGCCATGATCACCGACGACTTGGTCAACGCGCACCGTGCGCGCGCCATGTCGCCCGACCGGCCCTCGCTGCGCGGCACCGCGCAGAACCCGGACGTGTTCTTCCAGGCGCGTGAGGCGGGCAACAAGTTCTACGCCGCCACCCCGGCCATCGTGCAGAAGGCGATGGACAAGTTCGCCAGCATTGTGGGCCGCAGCTACCACCTGTTCGACTACGCGGGCCCGGCCGACGCCGAGCGCGTGATCGTGGTGATGGGCTCGGGCGCCGAGATCTGCCACGAGACGGTCGATGTGCTCGCCAAGCGCGGCGAGAAGGTCGGCGTGCTCAAGGTGCGCCTGTTCCGTCCGTTCGCCATGGAGAGCTTCATCGCGGCGCTGCCCAAGACGGTCAAGGCCATCGCGGTCCTCGATCGCACCAAGGAGTCCGGTGCGGCGGGCGAGCCCATGTACCAGGACGTGCTGACCGCGCTGGCCGAGATGCAGGCCGCGGGCAGTCTGCCCTTCGCCATGCCCAAGGTCATCGGCGGCCGCTACGGTCTGTCGTCCAAAGAGTTCACGCCCGCCATGGTCAAGGCGGTGTTCGATGAGCTGCGCAAGCCCACGCCGAAGAACCACTTCACGGTGGGCATCAACGACGACGTGACTCACACCTCGCTGGACGTGGACTACGGCTTCACCACCGAGCCCGACAGCGTGACCCGCTGCCTTTTCTACGGATTGGGCTCGGACGGCACCGTCGGCGCCAACAAGAACTCCATCAAGATCATCGGCGAGGACCCGCGCTTCTACGCTCAGGGCTACTTCGTCTATGACTCGAAGAAGGCCGGCGCGGTCACCGTGTCGCACCTGCGCTTCGGGCCGGACGTGATCCGGTCCAGCTACCTGGTCAGCCAGGCCCAGTTCCTGGCCTGTCACCAGTGGTCGTTCCTGGAGCGCTACGACATGCTCCAGTACCTGCAGACCGGCGGCGTGTTCCTGCTCAACAGCGTCTACGGCCCCGACGAGGTCTGGGACAAGCTGCCCCAGGAAGTGCAGAAGCAGATCATCGACAAGAAGCTGCGCCTGTACGTCATCGACGCCTACAAGGTGGCCAAGGAAACCGGCATGGGGGTGCGCATCAACACCATCATGCAGACCTGCTTCTTCAACATCTCGGGCGTGCTGCCGGCCGCCGAGGCGATTGAGAAGATCAAGGCCGCCATCAACAAGACCTACGCCCGCAAGGGCCCCGAGGTCGTGCAGAAGAACTTCAAGGCCGTCGACCAGACGGTGGCCAACCTGAAGCAGGTCAACTACCCGCAGAAGGTCAGCTCGCCCACCAAGATGCCGCCCATCGTGGCTGCCGAGGCGCCCGAGTTCGTGCACAAGGTGACTGCCGAGATCGTGGCTGGCCGCGGCGACAAGCTGCCGGTCAGCGCTTTCCCGGTGGACGGCGTGTTCCCCACCGCCACCGCGCAGTGGGAGAAGCGCAACATCGCACTCGAGATTCCGACCTGGAATCCCGACATCTGCATCCAGTGCAACAAGTGCACCCTGGTCTGCCCGCACGCTGCCATCCGCGCCAAGGTCTACGACCCGAAGCTGGCCGAGAAGAAGCCTGCCACCTTCAAGTCCGTGAAGTTCAAGGGCAAGGAATTCGACGGCATGGCGTACACCCTGCAGGTCGCCCCCGAGGACTGCACCGGTTGTACTCTGTGCGTCGAGGTCTGCCCCTCCAAGGACAAGAAGGAGCCGGGCAAGAAGGCCATCAACATGGCGCCCCAGCTTCCGCTGCGTGCGCCGGAGCGTGAGAACTACGCCTTCTTCCTCGATCTGCCCGAGGTGGATCGCCGCCTGGTCAAGGTGGACACGGTCAAGGGCTCGCAGTTCCTGCAGCCGCTATTCGAGTACTCCGGTGCTTGCGCGGGCTGCGGCGAGACCCCCTACGTCAAGCTGCTGACCCAGCTCTTCGGCGACCGCGCCGTCATCGGCAACGCGACCGGCTGCTCGTCGATCTACGGCGGCAACCTGCCGACCACGCCGTACACCAAGAACAAGGACGGCCGTGGCCCCGCGTGGAACAACTCGCTGTTCGAGGACAACGCGGAGTTCTCGCTCGGTCTGCGCGTCACCATCGACAAGCAGAACGACTACGCCAAGGTGCTGCTCAAGAAGCTCTCGGCTCAGCTCCCGGGCGAGTTGGTCAGCGGCCTGCTCGAGGCCAACCAGGCCGACGAGAAGGGCATCTACGAGCAGCGTGAGCGCGTGGCTGCACTGAAGCAGAAGCTGGCGAGCATGAGCGATCCCGACGCCAAGAACCTGACGGCGGTGGCCGACATGCTGGTCAAGAAGAGCGTGTGGGCCGTGGGCGGCGACGGCTGGGCCTACGACATCGGCTACGGCGGTCTCGACCACGTGATCGCCTCGGGCCGCAACGTGAACATCCTGGTGCTCGACACCGAGGTGTACTCCAACACCGGCGGTCAGTGCTCCAAGTCCACGCCCACGGGCGCCGTGGCCAAGTTCGCGGCCGGCGGCAAGGCCCTCGGCAAGAAGGACCTGGGCATGATGGCCATGGCCTACCGCAACTGCTACGTGGCCAAGGTGGCCCTGGGCTACAGCGATCTGCAGACGGTGCGCGCGTTCATCGAGGCCGAGGCCTACGATGGTCCGTCCATCATCATCGCCTACAGCCACTGCATCGCCCACGGTATCGAGATGGCCAAGGGCTTCGACCACGCCACCGCGGCCGTGGAGAGCGGGGCCTGGACGCTGTACCGGTTCAACCCGGCCCTCTACGACAAGGGTGAAAACCCGCTGAAGCTGGACTCCAAGATGCCCAAGACGACCTACGATCAGTGGGCGCTCACGGAGACCCGCTTCAAGTCGCTGACCCAGGTCAAGCCGGAGCGGGCCAAGATGCTCATGGAGCAGGGCAACCGCGAGGCGCAGGCGCGCTGGAAGATGTACGAGGCGCTGGCCGCCGCGGGTGGCGCCTTCGCTCCGCCCTCCAGCGAGCAGAAGTAGTCAACACCTGACCTAAACAAAGGCCCGGGCACCGCAAGGTACCCGGGCCTTTCTCTTAGACCCACCCCAACCGAAATCGGTGTCGTGCCGGCCCCAATCGGCTTGGGCGACGAGGCGCGAGCCCAGGCCAGCGCCGCTTCACTTCGTCAGGCCCATCGCCGTGCTGTAACCCGCGGGGAGCGCGCCTGTCGAATCCATGACCATGAACCAGCTCTGCCAGGGAATGGCCAGCTCCTCGAAGATCCCGACCACGTCGGCGTAGTAGCGCACGCGATCCTCGAGCTTCGCGGTCGCATCGTAGGCGCCGAACTCGTTGCAGATCACGGGGACGTTGTTCTTCACGGCCCAGCGCTTGGCCTCGATGATGCGGTTGCGGATGGCCGAGCGGGTGCCGTTGATGAAGTAGCTCTGGGCGTGGCTGAGGATCCAAGCCGGCATGGAGCGGTCAAAGCCCAGATCCGCGTAGGACTCGGTCCAGCGCTCAGGGCTATAGGGATAGGGGATGCCGTGCGTGGTGCCCATGTTGTCCCAACTGGCACCCTGGTGAGTGAAGATCTCCGGGTCGTAGTCGTGGAAGGCGTAGATGACGTTGGCGTCCGTCAAGGGCGCGCGGGTGATGAGCGTGTTGATGCCATACCACTGGATATCGCCGAAGATCAGCGTGTGTGACTTGTCCGTGGCGCGAATCGCCGCAATCATCTGCTCGGCGATGGCGGTCCATTGGGCCTGGGTCGGGAGCGTGCCCGTGAACGAGAGCTCAGTCTCGTTGAGCAGCTCGTAGAAGAGATCCTCACGCGGCTCGCTCGCGAAGTGCTCGGCCACCTTGCACCAGATTTGAATGGCCGTCGCGACCGTGTCCGGCTTCGAGAGATCCAGATGGGCGCTGTACTTGTGATAGTCGATGGTCAACGACATGCCGTGGGCCTTGGTCCACTCGTTGAAGCTGTCGAGGATCTCGAAGAGCTTGTCGTCGAGGGTGATGGAGAGCGTGCTGCCCGTGCCCGACGATGACGCCACGTACAGGTCGAGGTTGATGGGCAGGCGCAGCGCCTTGAAGCCGGCCTGCGCGAGCTTGGCCACCGTGGTCTCGTCGTATCTGAAGCTGGTGAAGCGTTTCCCTTCCAGCCAATCCGTGAAGTTGTAGCCGCGGGAAAGGTAGGTGGCCGCCTTGGCCTGCAGTGGATTCGTGATCTCGATCGACGAGATCACCTCGTCAGCCGGAGGCGAGACGGGCTGGATGGCCATGTCCTTGGTCCACTTGGCGGCCGTGCGAACCGCCTTTAGGTCGTCGATGTCGAGGGTCCCAGTCTGTCCGTTTGCCCCCTTCAGCTCGAAGCTCAGCCGCGTGACGTGCCCCAGATTGAAGGCGACGGCCTTGCCCCAGCCCTCCTGCGCGAGACTATCGAAGGAGATCGACACGGTCGTCCAGGCCTCGGCCGCCGGGACTTGCACGCCATAGAAGTCGTAGTCGGAGACGTCGGAGGTGTCCACGCGAACACGATGGGCGCCACCCTTGTAGGTGTAGGAGATCCCGGCGTAGGCGGTCAGATCCGACGGGCTCGCGTCGGTTCCGATGGTGACGCCGAAGCCAAGATACGGATCATAGGCATAGCTGCCTCGGTCGAAGCGATAGGAAACCTCCAAACACTTGCTCGATTGGTAGCCCTGCCCGCCCATGACGATCGCCGCTCCCGTGGAGCCAGTGAAGGTCAAGCTCGACTTGCCACCGTCGGGCGCATCGTCATAGACGTACCATTCGCCGACCATGAGGGGCTTCCCATCCCCGTCCTCGAAATCATCCACGAGCAGGTCGTCGGGGGTGGCATCGGGAGCGGAATCCGCCACATCGGGAGCGGAATCCGCCGCCATCGACGAGTCTGGGCGTCGAGCGGAAGAACTGGAGCAGCCGGCCCAGACGAAGAGAATGGCCAGGGCACTTCTCAGAAAGCGGTGTTGCATCGTAGGCCTCCCGACGAGGTCAGACAGCAACGCATGTGCCAGGCCGTGCACGCTCGGACGCGGGAATCAGCCGTGTTTCCCGAGGTTGGCCGTTCCCCCGTGCCGGCGCTGGACGTCCAAGCTGGTCGTACGCCGGACGTCCACGCCTTCGCGCGAGTCCTAGTGACAGGTCGGGGTGGGCTCCCAGGTGGCCGCGAGGTCGGCGTCGTCGGTCGCGCTGATCATGAGCGAGTTGCCGACCGTGGCGACGCGCAGGCCATCGGCCGTGATGGCCGCCAGCACGGATTCTGACAGCGGGCGGCCCAGCTTGATGTGCCAGGCCACCGCCGTCTTTTTCGTGGTCTGGTTGTAGTAGACGAAGATGACGTCGTTACGCCACTGTTGTGCCGTCGCCAAACGATCGTCAGCCGGCACGTTCCAAGCGGAGAGGAAGGCGTAGAACTCGAGGGCCCCGAGGGCGTCCACCACGTAGGGTTTGCCGTTTTCACTCAGGAACGCGGCGCCGGGTGAGGCTGGGAAGCAGTCGATGGGCACCTCCGGCGGAGCGGCCACGCCGGGGCCGAGGAGGAAGTCCAGCGAGCGCTTGGGGGCGTTGCCGTAGCTGTGGCGGACGGCCGCGTTGCCGCCCTTGCTCCACGTATCAGCAAGCCAAGCCCCACCCAGGGGGTAGATCAGCCACTTGGCCGCGAAGAAGGGCGCGCCCAACTCGGAGAAGGCGTCGCCAAGGTATGCGGCCCGCCACTGCGAGAAGTAGGCCGCCGGATCGTTGCTGGTCCAGTCATACGGATAGGGCAGTTGGATCTCGTACTTCACGAGGTCTTCGTACAGCGAGGCATCACCCTCGATGAGCGCCAGGCCGGCCAAGTATTCGTCGCTCGACGCGGCGGGTATGTGGCGCAGGTTCAGCTCGCGGTCCTGGATGGCGTGGATCAGCTCGTGGGCCAGGGTGGTCATACTGGCGATCTGCTGATTGAGCCTCGCTTCTGTGTCACTGGCCTGCGACGGGTCGACCGGATGGGACACGACGGTGACCGACTTGCTCTCGGGTGAGTAATAGGCCGCCACGTTGGTGACGTCGTTGTCTATGGACGTCTCTTCCACGCTGGTCTCGGGCACGAAGTGCAGCAGCTTCAGCGCCGTGTCCCACCACGGGGACGCGTCAGTGGACGGAGCGGCCGCCGCCTCGGCCTTCAGCTCCTCCCGGTACTGATCCTCGCTGATGGTGCGGATGGGCGGCATGCCGCCGAAGGGGTCATAGCCGTCACCGCGCACGCGCAGATCGGCGTAATAGAGGTCCTCCTGGCACGCGCTGGTCGTGATGTCGCACAGGGTGAGGTTTCGGTCGTCACAGGCCGCGCCCAAGGGGAGCAGGCCGAGCAGGAGACAGGTCGCCCGTTTCATTGGTCGAAGGCCTTTCCGATCTGGATGCTCCAGTTGCGTGTTCCCCGGCCAGACACACCCAGGGGCTCGTCCAGGTTGAGCAGGGCTCCGACGAAGAAACGCCCCCAACCCGAGGTCCAGGTCACGCGCGCGCCCAGAGCAGTCTGCAAGCGATCCACGCTCGCCTCGGGCAAGAGCACGGCCTGCACGCGTGGGCAGAACGAGACCTCGGCCGCCATGAGGCACACGCCGAGTGCCGCCTGCCCGATGATGTCGGTGCCGGTCTCGCCGTCGCGCACGCCAAAGAGCGGGGCCACCGCGGCCTCGGCCTGCAAGCCGGCGTTCCGGTGGATCGACGAGAACAGCTCCGCCTGGACCGGCGCGGCCATGCGTCCCGGCGTCCAGCGCCACATGTCCCAGGCCCCCCACATGGCCAAGGCCTCGTTGTAGAGCTGGCGTTGCAGCCGTCCGTCCGCGCCGAGGGTCACCGCGGCCAAGGGCGCCGTGATGCCCGCGCCCACGCGCCAGCGGTGATTCCCGACTTGTGAGCGGTACCAGCCCTTCAACCATGGATTGCCCGCGCGACTCGACGTGCCCTCGCTGTCCGCCAGGAAGGCGAAGCCCCAATCCACGTCGACCAGCCAACTGGGCGCCAGGACCACTCGGCCCTGCAGCACCGGCGCGGCCACGCCCACTGACGAGTGGTCCTCGGATTCCCAGGTGAATCCGAGGGTGAGGCCGAATTGGAGCCGGGCCTCTTCCTGGGCCGCGGCGGGGCGGGGCGCGGGGGCGGCCGCTACGGCGGGCGCCTGTGCGGGCCCGGGTTCAGGAGCGGCCGCATCCACCGATGGCCCCGCGTCCTCTGGGACGGCCGCGGGGGCCGCGTCCGGCGGGGGCGTTGCTGGCGCCGGGATGGTGGTGGGAGATGCGGGATCGGGCTGGGCCGCCGCAGGTGCAGCCATGGCCAGCGCGAGGAGGAGAGTCAGCCGACCCGCTGTCCGGCCGCCGACCCGAGGTGAATGACCCATGTGCGCCCATTGTATCAGTCCGACCGCGTTTGGCGCATCGAGCCTTTCACAAGCGCGTGGCGCCCCGCACCCGGCGCGGCGTCACGCGCGGAGGTCCGGCCTACTTGGCGGCGCGAATGAGGGGCAACTCAAAGCCGTCCTTGAGCGCCTCGCAGCTCGCCTCGATGATGTTCTGCGAGACCCCGATGGTGCTCCAGCGCTCGCTGCCGTGCGCAGACTCGATGAGGACGCGGGTCTTGGCCGCGGTGGCCGACTCGGGGTCCAGGATACGCACCTTGAAGTCGCACAACTGGATCTCGCGCAGCAGCGGGAAGTGCTGGTCGAGCGCGCGGTGGAAGGCCAGGTCCATGGCATCCACGGGGCCCGAGCCCTCGGCCACCACGTGCGAGATCTCGTCGCCCACTTTGATCTTCACCGTGGCCTCGACGAACATCTCGCTGCCCCGCCGGCTCTCCGAGATCACGACCACGTCGAGCACCTCGAAGGGCTCGCGGTACCCGGGCTGTCCTCGACGCAACATCAGCTCGAAGGAGCCCTCGGCGGCCTCGAACTGATAGCCGCGATTCTCCAGCTCCTTGATGCGCGCCACGATGTTGGCCTCGTTGCCCAGGGGCAGGCCCAGTTGCTGGGCGCGCACGCGGATGTTGCCGCGACCGGAGAGCTCGCTGACCACGATGCGCCGGCTGTTGCCCACGCTCTCGGGCGGGATGTGCTCGAAGGTGACGGGCGACTTGGCCACCGCGGCCACGTGGGCGCCGGCCTTGTGCGCGAAGGCCGAGCTTCCCACGTAGGGGGCGTGGGCACGCGGGCGAACGTTGGCGATCTCGCTGGCCGTGCGGGCCACCTCGGTCAGCCGCTCCAACTGCTCGGCGGTGACGCAAGCATGGCCGAGCTTGAGCTGCAGCGCCGGGATGACGGACATCAGGTTGGCGTTCCCGCAGCGCTCGCCCCAGCCGTTGAGCGTGCCCTGCACCATGGTGCAGCCGGCCTCCACGGCGGCGATCGAATTGGCCACCGCCATGTCGCCGTCATTGTGGGCGTGGATGCCCAGCTTGGCGTCCACGTGCTTGCGCGTCTCGCGCACGATCTCGGCGATGGTGGAGGGCAGGTTGCCGCCATTGGTGTCGCACAGGGCGAGCCAATCGGCACCTGCCGAGGCGGCGGCGCGCGCGGCGGCCAAGGCGTAGTCGCGATCAGCGCGGAAGCCGTCGAAGAAGTGCTCGGCGTCGAAGATGACCTCTTTGCCGTTCTTTTTCAGAAAGGCCACGCTGTCCGCGATCATGGCCAGGTTCTCCTCGGGCGTGGTTTTGAGCACGTCGGTGACGTGCAAGAGCCACGACTTGCCGAAGATGGCCACCGCGGGAGTGCCCGCCGCCACCAAGGCCTGCATGTTGGCGTCGTCGGACGCCGCGCTGCCCGTGCGTCGCGTGCTGCCGAAAGCCGTCAGCTTGGCCTGCCCAAGCTTCAACTCGGGCGCGCGGCGGAAGAACTCCACGTCCTTGGGGTTGGAGCCCGGATAGCCGCCTTCGATGTACTGAACACCAAAACCGTCGAGCAGTCGGGTGATCTTGATCTTGTCCTCGACGGAGAGGGAGAGACCCTCGCTCTGGGTTCCGTCTCGAAGCGTCGTGTCGAAGAGTGCGATCTGCATCGTATTTCTCAAGCTTGCCGCGTGAAGCGTCGCAATCTACGCAAGTTCCCCATGAGGCGCAACGGCGCGACAGGGCAGGGTTTCAGGGCAATCAGCGTCGGTTTTCAAGGCTCGTTCTCCGGACCCCGCATCACCGGAGATGGCCTGGGTTTGGCGAAACCCTCTCCGGCATCCGCGGGAGAGGGTTGAAGTTCGTCGTCAGCGCGAACGCAGCCCTCTCCCGCTGCTAATGCTAATCAGCAGAGCGAGGAGAGCGCGCTTGGCGTTGAACGACATGGCCAAGGCCCAGTGTGCGGGCCCGGGTGCTATCCGTCAAGACGCGTTTGTTCTGCGCGCCGCCTCAGCGGCACGCAGGCGCCCGTCAGAGCAGCTCGAGCTCGTGGATGAAGAAGACGGGCGCCGGGGGAGGAGGCAGAGTGCGCGGATAGCTCGTATGCCCCTCCACGTGAATCACCAGCCACAAAGGAGAGACCGCGGGCAGCTCCAGCGTGGTGTCGACCGGCGCCGTGGTCATGGCGAGGGTGGCGAGCTCGGAGCGCTCGCCGTGCGGGCCGACCACGGCCATGACCGCCGAGCCTGCCGAGTAGCTCCGCGGATTGTGGAGGGATGCGCGCACGCGCAGGCGTGTGGCGCTCGTGGCGGGCAGGGCGAGCAGGGCGTCCTGGCCGCGCCGTCGCCCCGCGCCGGGCTCTATCCTGAGGGCTCCCGATTCGACCGCACACCCATGCGAGCAGACCAAGGCCCCTTCGGCGGGGGCCGTCTCGAAAGAGAGATCCGTCAGCACGGCCGTGGTCTGGGGTGCGCTCAGTTGATCCGCGGGGCCTGGCACCAGCCGCCCGCGCACGTCGCGCATCCCGCTGGTGTCCAGAGTCAGGGCTCGCCCGGGCGGAAACGCGGCCACCGGAGAAAGCGTGAGCGTGGGATCGGTCCCCGCGGCGATGGTCACCGCGACGGGTCCGTCGGACGTGGAGACACTCAGGGCGGTGGCGCTATCCGGCGCGAGTGGGCTGGCCGAATTGAGCAGAATCTTCGATAGCGGCCACACCTGCCGCGACTCGGGACTCAGCGCCGCATCGGGCGCGTCCCCCACGGGACAAAGGTGGACGCGCGCGGTCCGGGTATCCAAAGCGTCGGTGGTGGAGAAGTTCATTTCGACATCGGCCATGAGCCCGCCCTGGCCAGGGAGCAAGTCGCCCTCGACCCGGTGGTCGTAGGAACCCGCGGTCAGCTTGGTGGCCGAGAGATTTGGCGCCAGCGTCACCGGCTCTCCGACCCAGAGCACCCAAGTTCAGCGGGTCGGCGGCGACGGCGAGCAAGGCAGTGGCCCCGGGTGCGCGGCCGTTCGGAAAATAGATCTGGGCCTTTACCTCGGTCGGCTCGGCGGACGCTTCCCCGCGCTCGGGTATGAATTTCGCCGAACCCGCCAGCCGGGCCCCGAAGGGCGCCGTCCCAAACAGCCCAGAGGTGCAGGCAGGCGCCTCGCCATCGCAGGCGTCGCAACCCAAGAGGGCGGCGAGCAGCACGCCCATGCAACCGGCTCTCGAAATCGCCGCGGCTCTCGGCACGACCAGATCGCATTCATCGGCCCCCGACATTCCCATGCGGCCATCATCCGCACCCCGCACCCCAGACCGCAAGCCGCCGTCACAAGGCCCTGCTGGTGCGAGTGCATGGCCTCACACCCGCGCGAGACGCGACGGAGGCTTCCCGTTGGCCTCAGCGAGGCCGGTACCCGAGCGACTTGACCGGGGAGACAGTGCCAACGAATCGAGCCCCAGCGAGACCATCATCTACGTCGGCCTGACTGGCTCAAGAGTTGGACCCACCGAACACGGAACAGGCCGCAAGGGTATCCGAGGTTCGGAAATCAACCTCACGGAAGACGGCGTTGCAACGCCTACAAGCCCGAGATCACCGGCGGGAAGGCCTGCTG
>JAEXQJ010000174.1 GCA_023438785.1 Pseudomonadota bacterium | reverse complement strand
TCCCACCCGTGGCCGTCATGCCGCCGCTCGCCCCGCCCGTGACCGCGGTGCCGCCGCTGGCCGTCACGCCGCCACCCGGCTGGCCGCCGGCACCGCCCGCGGCCTTCCCTCCGCTCGCCTCGCTCATGCCACCGCTCCCCGCGGATGCGGCTCCTCCGCCTCCCTGGGCGCCCCCCGTCTGCCCTCCGACACCCGCAGCCCCGGCGTTTCCGCCTCGGCCGCCGCTGACAGCGTCAGATTCTCCGGGACTGGACTCACACGAGGCGAGCCAAATGATCGCTGCAAGACTGAAGGCTATCCGTCGCATCGAGCTGTTCTCCATTAGGAAGGGAGGAGCGCCTGGCGTGCTGCTGCCAAGCCTGTGTTAGTGCCGAACGGGCCATCTTGATCAGGAATTTTTCGCGGTCTCCCGCGCCGCATTAAGCGCTCCTCGCAACGGCCTCTGACAACCATCCGCCCGCGAACGCAGCACAAGGCCGCTGGACCGGGGTGACGGTGCGCGTTGCTCCGCCTCGGAGGCCCTGGGCCACGCGGGCGACAACTCTCAGCGGTTCTAGAGCGCCTTCAAGCGCTCGACGGTGGCGGGCGTGGCGCGCACGCGGAAGATCACACCCGACTCCTCGTAGCGCTCGCCCAGCACCTCGCACGCGGCGTACACGGCGCCACGCAGGTGCTGTCGGTCGTAGGGAACGTGCAGCTCCTCCTCCACGACGGCGCCACGGAAGTGGGCGGCGATGCGGCCGTGCAGAAAGCGCACGTCATCGGCCGCGCGGGCCGACATGATGATGGCCTCGGGCCATTCGGCCAGCAGGGCTTGCGCCAGCCCCGCCTGGGCCACGGCATCGCCCACGCGATCGAACTTGTTAAACACCACAAGGCGCGGGATGTGGGTGGCGCCGATCTCGTCGAGCACCTCGCGCGTGCAGTTGAGCTGCCGTCGCCAGCCACGGTCGGATGCGTCCACCACGTGCAGGAGCAGTGAAGCCTCCAGCGCCTCGTCCAGCGTGCTCTTGAAACTGGCGACCAGACCGTGGGGCAGGTTCTCGATGAAGCCCACCGTGTCCGAGACCAGCACGCGCGGCTGCGTCTCCGGCGCCAAGGTGCGCACCGTGGTGTCCAAGGTGGCGAAGAGCTTGTCGGCGACGTAGACCTCGCTGCCCGTCAGGGCGCGCATCAAAGTGGACTTGCCCGCGTTGGTGTACCCCACCAGCGCCACGCGCGGCAGATCGCTCCGCCGGGCGCGTTGGGTGCGGGCCTCCACCTGAAGCTGCTCCAGCTCGGCGCTCAGCTCGGCCACGCGGTCGCGGATCTTGCGGCGATCCAGCTCCATGGCCGATTCGCCCGCGCCCTTCCCACCAATGCCACCGCGCTGCCGATCGCCCCCGGCCCCCTGCTCGCGCAGGCGGGGCGCCATGTACTGCAAGCGCACGATCTCTACCTGGGCGCGCGCCGCGCGCGAGCGGGCATGGCGGTGGAAGATCTCCAGGATGACGCCGGTGCGATCCACCACTTGCGCCTCCACGGTCAACTCCAGGTTACGGGCCTGCGACGGCGTCAGCTCATGCTCGACCAGCACGGCGTTGGCCTCGTTGGCGGCCACCAAGGCGCGCAGCTCCTCCACCTTGCCCGCGCCCACGTACGTACCGGGGTGAAACGCGGTGCGCTTCTGCACCACCGTCCCGGCGATCTGCAGCCCCAGCGTACGGGCCAGACGACCCAACTCGCCTACGGAGTCTTCGAAATCCGCGTCGTCGTCGTCGGGAAGTTGAACTGCCACCAAAATGGCACGTCGGAGGGTCGAGCTGTCGTCGAGCAAGGCGGGCATGTCTAGCACACTCGCATCACGGTGGCTGCCCGTTGGACTCGGGGGTCTTAGGGGCGTTTGGCGCAGCCCGTAACCTGAAGGTCGGACGGAGCCGGTCGAGGGCGCGACCACGCCGCACCGGACCACAGCCCGCCCAAATGGCGACGGGAGACTTGCACCACGGCGGCGGGGACGATCAGCCTCGAAGGAAGAACTGTTGCGCAACGGTCACCGAGCGGCCGCAAGCACCTCCCTATAGTCGCGGGCATGAGTCCGGGCACGCAGTCCGCCCTCCGTCCCTCCTCGGGCGAGATTCCCCGCTACCGCCTGGTCAGCCGAATTGCCACCGGCGGCATGTCCGAGGTCTTCCTCGCCCTCATGTCAGGCGCACTCGGCTCGGTCAAGCCGGTCGTCATCAAGCGCCTGTGGCCGGAGTTGGCGGGCGATCCGGCGCACGTGCAGATGTTCCTCGACGAGGCCCGGCTGTCTCTGCACATGGCCCACCCCAACGTGGTCCACGCCTTCGAGTCGGGCATCGACGGCGATCGCCATTTCTTGGCCCTGGAGTTCTTGGACGGACAATCCCTCAAGCACCTGATTGAGGCCGCGGGCCCGGACGGCGGCCTCAGTCTGCCCTTGGCCCTCAAGATCATCTGCGACGTGCTGGCGGCCCTTCAGTACGTGCACGATTTGCCGGACCTCTCCGGCCGCCCGCTGCGCGTCGTCCATCGGGACGTGAGTCCACAGAATGTCTTCATCACCTACGAAGGCAGCGTGAAGCTCGTCGACTTCGGCATCGCCCAGTCTGGCGGCGTGTCTGCTCCACCCGTTTCTGAGGGCAAGGGTCGCGTCGCGTACATGGCCCCCGAGCAGCTAGCCGGGGGTCGGGTGGATGCGCGCGCCGACCTCTTCTCGGTCGGCGTCATGTTGTGGGAACTGGCGACCGGCCGCCGCCTGTGGGAAGGGATGAGCGAGTCGCAGGTGGCCGAGCATTTGCGCGCACGCCAACCGCTGCCGCCCCTGCCCCGCAACCGTGGCTTTCCCCCTGGCTTGGCCGCCGTCTGCGCGCGAGCGCTGGCGCCCGATCCGGAGCAGCGCTACGCCCACGCCTCGCAGTTTCTCTTCGATCTTGGCCAGCTCCTCACCGGCTCGATGCCCATCCACACGCGTCTGCTCGGCGACCTGATGTGTCGCCTGTTCAGCCATGCACGCACGCTTTCGCGAACCATGCTCCAGCAGGGCTTACCTGGGCCGCCTACGGGTCGCGCCGACTCGGAACTGCCCCTGCCCACACCACCGCCCGAATTGGGCGTGCTCTCGAATTGCGCCACCAGCACATCAATCGCCGTACCGGGTGATGAGATCACGTTGGTGCGCCCGGCGCGCGTCCCCCAACCGGTGCCCTCCCGCGCGCGACGCGGCCTGCGAGTCGCGGTGGGTTTGACCCTGAGCCTGGCTCTGCTCGCCGCGGGCGTCGCGATGGGGCGATCCGTCGCCAAGATGCGGTCCGTCTCTTCCCCCATCGTCCCAGCCGCGATCGAGCCTGGGCCGGTCGAGTCCCCCAAGGCGACACCTTATGTCATCCCCATGGCCAGCGTGGACGAGAGCACGCCCACGCCTCTGCCCCCCTCAGGGCCGCCTCCCGCACGCGCCCGGCGCACGGTCCGCCGCCCGCCGCCCAAGCACACCAGCCCTGTCATCGAGCCCACGCCGCCCGCCTCCGCCGATTCGCTGCCCCGTATTCAGTACCCGGCGGGACGTCCCATCGACCGTGAGGACCCCTACGGGCCATGAGGTCGCTCCTTGCGCTCCTGGCCGCGTTGCTCGCCTTGACCTCTGCGGCGCCTGCCCCCGCGGCCCCCGAGTCGAGTGAGCCCGCCCGCCAGCACTTCCGACGCGGAGTCGAGCTCTACGAAGAGCGCGACTTCAACGGGGCCGCGACGGAATTTCGCCGGGCCTACCAGCTCGCGCCGCATTTCCGCGTCCTCTACAACTTGGGCCAGGTTGCTCAAGAGCAGCACGACTGGGCCGCCGGCCTGGACTACTTCAGCCGCTACCTGAAAGACGGGGCAGGCCAACTGCCCGAGGAGCGACGCGCGCAGGCGGAGGAAGAAGTGGCCAAGCTGCGGCAAAGGGTCGGACGCCTCGTCGTCGTCACGCAGGCCACCAACGCCGAGATCCTCGTCGACGGCGTGCCCGCGGCGCGCACGCCGGTCGCAGGACCGATCAACGTCAACATTGGCCGACGCCGGGTCGAGCTCCAGGATGGCAGCGGCAAGTCCGCCCCTTCCTGGGTCGAGGTGGCCGGGGATGAGACGGCCATCGTAGAATTGAAGATGCTTGTAAAAGCAGCCGACACACCGTCGACCGCCGAGGCACACCGTTCCCGCCCCGTGCACCGTTCCCACTCGGCCAGCAGGGCGGCCTGGTGGACATGGCTCGCAACGGCCTTCTGCGCGGCAGGCGCGGCGGCCACCGGCACGCTGGCCTACCGTTGGTCGCGTGACCTGCACGATCGTCGCAACACCTTCCCGGCCACCCAGCAGGAGCTGCTGGACGATCAGCGCAAGGTGCAGCGCATGGGTTGGCTCACCGACGGTCTGTTGGCCGGGACGGCCGTATTTGCCGGCATCTCCCTCTTTCTCTCTCTTCAGGGCCAGGAACGGCACGACGGCGTTTCGCTGGGCCCATCGGGCCTGGGGTGGAAGGGGACGTTCTGATGCGTCCGTCCGCGCTCCTCGCCCTACCGTTGGCCCTTGGCAGCGCCTGCTCCCTTCTCGTCGACACCAACGCCACCCAGTGTCGCAGCGACAGCGATTGCACCCGCTTCGCGGCGATCTGCCAACTTGAACAGCACGTGTGCGTGCCCGCGGCTGACGTCGATGCCGCCGTCCCATCGCTCGACACCGGCTGCGTGGGTCCGGGTGGCTGCTTCTCGTGCACGCCCACCACTGAGGCAGAGTTCACCGCCCAGTGCACGGACAGCGAATGTATCCCCTTCGATGACAGCCGGCTGACGTTGTGGACTGCGGACGGGCACCTGCGCCCCTTACCTTGATACTCTCCATGCGAACCGTCCTCCTTCTCACTGTTCTGACCCTCGGTTTCGCGGACACGGCGGGTGCGGTCGACTGCGCCGCGTTCCCCTCGCCCGTGTACCTGACCGGCTCCACGGCAGCGCGGCCGCTGTTGCTCGAGATCAGTCGCTACCTGAGCAGCCAGAGTCCGCCCATCACCATCGTCTACCAGGGGCAAGGCTCCTGTGCCGGCGTGGATGCCATCCTCAGCGCCACACCGCTGGTGGGCTCCGCCGTCTTCTCCACGTGGGACAGCACGGGCACGGAGCTGCAATGCGACGTACCCGAGAGCGCGCCCGTGATCGCCGACGTGGGCATTTCGGACGTCTTCGCGCCCACCTGCTTCAGTTTGCCCGGTGGCCTGCCCAGCAACGTGGCCGACTTCCTGGGCCCGGTACAAGCCATGACCTTCGTGACGCGCAAGGGATCCCCCGAGCGCTCGATCAGCGCGGAGGCGGCCTATAACATCTTCGGCTTCGGCAACGACTCCGGGGTGGCGCCGTGGACTGACGAGGCGCTGCTCTTCAAACGCGATGCCCTTTCGGGGACGCAACGAATGATCGCCGCCGCCATCGGGGTGCCGGCGGCGCGCTGGAAGGGAGCCACCGCGACCGGCAGCAGCGACCTGCAGAAGAAGCTCCTGGCCGCCTACCCGGTCGAAAAGACCTTGGGCATCCTCGCCGCCGACGTGGCCCAGGACAACCGCGTGCTCATCAACGTGCTGGCCTATCGCCACACGGGCCAACCCTGCGGCTACTTCCCCGACCGCGACGCCACCTCAAACGAGAAGCAGAACGTGCGCGACGGCCACTACGCCATTTGGGGTCCTATGCATTTGTTCACGCGCATCGACAGTGCCGGCATTCCCATGAAGAGAGCCGCGGCCGAGGTGATTGGCTATCTGACGGGCACCCAGGCCACACCCGCGGGCCTGGACCTCATCGCCGTTGAGGCCCAACGCCACGTGGTTCCCCCGTGCGCAATGCGCGTGAGGCGAACCCAGGAGATGGGCCCGCTGACCTCGGTCAGCCCCGCCGGAGCCTGCGGCTGCTATTTCGAGAAGGTGGCCAACGGCTCCACCTCGTGCACACCCTGCGCCCGCCCCGCTGATTGCCCCACCAACCGCCCCGTATGCAGCTACGGCTACTGCGAGCCCAACTGAGTCGCGGCGGGGCGGCGTCCTCGGCTTCTCCGGGTGGCCCGAGGGCGCGCCGTCAGTGCTGATGCCGGATGTCGTTGCCCTTGACCATGAAGACCACCAGCTCGGCCAGGTTGGTGGCGTGGTCGCCGATGCGCTCCAGGTACTTGGCGATGGACTGCAGGCGGGTGGCCCGGTACACGTTCTTCGGGTTCTCCATCATGTACGTGAGCAGCTCACGGAAGACCTGGGCGTAAAGATCGTCGACGACTTGGTCACGGCCAACGACCTGACGGGCCCGCTCCGCGTCGCGCGCCACGAAGGCATCGAGCGCGTCGCGCAGCATGGACTGCACCTCGCTCGCCATGCGCGGCAGGTCCACGTACGGCTTGAGGGGCGGCTCCTCCGACAGCTCGACCACGCGCTCGCAGATGTTCACGGCCAGGTCGCCCATGCGCTCCAGATCCGTCACCGCCTTCAACACCAGGGTAATGAAGCGCAGGTCCGAGGCCACGGGCTGCCGGCAGGCCAGGATGTGCATGCAGTGCTGATCCAGGTCTACCTCCATGCGGTCGAGCGCCTGATCCTCGTCGATGAGCTTCTGGGCCAGGCCGGTGTCCCTTTGGGTGAGCGACTTCATGCTGCCACCGATGGCCTGCTCCACCAGGCTGCCCATGAGCAGGAGCTGCTCGCGGAGTCTCTGCAATTCCTGTTCGTACTCGCGGTCCGTGTGCAGTGGCATGTATTCCTCAGCCGAAGCGGCCCGTGATGTAGTCCTCGGTGCGGGACTGGTGGGGATGGGTGAAGATGACGTCCGTCTTGTCGAACTCGACCATGTCGCCGATGTAGAAGAAGGCCGTAAAATCGGAGACGCGCGCGGCTTGCTGCATATTGTGGGTCACGATGACCACCGTGTAGTTGTGCGCCAGCTCGTGAATCAGCTCCTCGATGTGCGCCGTGGCGATGGGGTCGAGGGCCGAGGCCGGCTCGTCCATGAGCAACACCTCGGGCTCCACGGCCAGCGCGCGCGCGATGCACAGGCGCTGCTGCTGGCCGCCCGACAGCCCCAGCGCGCTCTCGTTCAGACGGTCCTTGACCTCGTGCCACAAGGCCGCCTGGCCGAGGGCCCTCTCCACGCGACCCGCGATCTCGCCGCGATCGCGCATGCCGCCGATGCGCAGACCGTAGGCCACGTTCTCGAAGATGCTCTTGGGAAAGGGGTTGGACTTCTGGAAGACCATGCCCACACGCCGGCGCACGGCCACCGCATCCACGCCGGGGCCATAGATGGGCTCCCCGGCCAAGCGCACGTCGCCCTCGACCCGGCACCCCACGACCATTTCGTTCATGCGGTTGAGCGAGCGCAAGAAGGTCGACTTGCCGCATCCAGACGGCCCGATGAGCGCGGTCACGTGTTTCTCCTCGATATCCATCGACACGGGACCCAAGGCGCGTTTGGGTCCGTAGTACACGGCCAAGTCGCGAACCGACATGGCGATGCGGGAGGATTCGGCGGCGGTCATGTGGAGACTCCTGCGTAACGACGGCGCATGTGCGAACGAACCACCACGGCAGTGGCATTGAGGGCGAAGGTGAGGAGCAAGAGCACCAGGACCGTGGCGTAGAGGATGGGCCGGGTGGCGTCCACGTCGGGCGATTGAGTGGACAAGACGTAGACGTGATAGCCGAGCTGCATGAACTGGTCGTGCAGGCTGTGCGGCAGATTGGGCAAGAAGTAGGCCGCGCCCGTGAACAGGATGGGTGCCACCTCGCCGGCGCCGCGGCTGATGGCGAGGATGGTGCCGGTCAGGATACCCGGCAAAGCCTGCGGCAAGACCACGTGGACGATGGTCTCGAAGCGCGTGGCGCCCAGGGCGGCGGAGGCCAGGCGGTGTTCACGCGGCACGGCGGCCAGCGCCTCCTCGGTCGCCACGATGACCACGGGCAACGTGAGCACCGCCATGGTCAGCGCGGCCCAGACGAGCGCCGGCTGGCCGAACACGCGTTCGCCGCCGTAGAGGACCCTGTCCATGCCCGCCCCCACGAACTGCACGAAGAAGCCCAGGCCGAACAGGCCAAAGACGATCGAGGGCACGCCGGCCAGGTTGTTCACGGCCACGCGCACGGCGCGGGTCAGACGACCGCTGGGGTTGGCGTATTCGGAAAGATAGACGGCCGTCGCCACACCGGCCGGCAGGACCGCGATGCTCATCAGAATCACCAGCGCCACCGTGCCGAAGATGGCGGGAAGTATCCCGCCCGCGGTCATGCCCTCGCGCGGGGCCTGGGTCAGAAAACCGAGGGTCAAATGGGGTGTGCCGTGGATGATCACGTCGCCCAGGATCACGGCCACGATGACCAGCACGATGAGCGCGCACAGCCCCGTGCCCAGGGCCAGAGTCGCGTCCCCGATCCGTCCGCGGCGCCGAAGCATCACGCCACTCCTAGCTTGCGCTTCATGCGGTTCACGGCCCAGTCACCCAGGAGATTGGTCACGAAGGTGATTCCGAAGAGCAAGACGCCCAGGAAGAACAACACCGTGTAATGCGCCCCACCGAAGACCACCTCGGCCAGCTCGGCGGCGATGGTGGCTGAAATGGTGCGCACCGAATCGCCCAAGCTGCCCGACAGAATGGCCGCGTTACCCGAGGCCATGAGCACGATCATGGTTTCACCGATGGCGCGACCGAGCCCGAGGGCAATCCCCGCCGCCAGGCCAGGACCCGCGGCCGGAACGAGCACGCGCACGATGGTTTGCCATCGGGGTGCACCCAGCGCGGTAGAGGCCTCCACGTAGCTGCGCGGCACCGCCCCGAAGGCCTCCTCGCTGACCGTGAACACCACGGGGATGATGGCAAAGGACAACGCCACGCCTGCCACGATGGCATTGAGCCGCGAATCCAGACCGAGCCAGTCCTGAAACCACGTGGCCATGACCATAAGGGCGAAAAAGCCCAACACCACCGAGGGAATGCCCGCCAGGAGCTCGATCACGGGCTTGATGACTTCGCGCACGCGGCGGCCCGCGTACTGCGAGACGAAGAGAGCCGCGCCCACGCCCAGGGGCACCGCGACCAGCATCGCCACCAGGGTGACCTTGAGTGTCCCGACGAGCAGAGGCCAAACCGCGTACTTGGGCACCTCCGAGACCGGCTGCCAAATGTGTTCCGGCGCGTCGTAACCCGGCCACTGCTGGGAGAACCACATCTGGCCCAGGGTCACCTCGTGTCGGATGCCCGCGCTGGTGAGCAATGGCCACGCTTCCCTGGCCACGAAGACAAAGATGAGGACCACGGCGGCGATGGACGTGAAGGCCAGCACGCGAATGGAGAGCTCGGCCATGCGGTGCCACAGCGGCCGGCGCACCACGGGACCGCTGACGGCCGCGCGCGCCCCGAGGAAAGCGAGAGGGCCGAAGGCCCGCTTCCTCCGGGCTCGTGTGAGACTCTGTTCGCTTACAGTCATCGGGTTCCATTCAGCCAGGGCGACGCAACGACGCCGTGACCGCTTCGTGACAGTTTCGTGACAACCATTCCGGAAGGAGGCGGGAACCCAGGCAGGGTTCCCGCATATTCCGCCTGCGGGCGGCCCGGTCGTGCCGGCCGCGCACCCCCGCTATTTGACCGGGAAGTAGCCCACCTTGGTGACGATGGCCTGACCCGCCGGTGACAGCACCCAATCCACGTAGGCGCCGATGTCACCCGCGGGCTTGTTGCGCAGGTAGAAGAAGAGCGGACGTGACAGCGGGTACGAGCCATCCTTCACGTGCGCCAGGTCAGGCGTGACCCCGGGACTGGACGCATCCTTCTTCACCTTGATGATTTTGATGCCCTTGGCGTACGCCGCGCCTCCATAGCCGATGCCGTTCTTCTCCTTAGCCACCGCATTCACCACGGCTGCCGTACCCGGCATGCTCTGGGCCCGCACCGTGTAGTCCGCGTTGTTCAACACGTGCTCCTTGAAGAACACGTAGGTCCCCGAGCTGTTCTCGCGCGAGTACACGATGATCTTCGCGTCCGCGCCGCCCACTTCCTTCCAGTTCGTCACCTTGCCCGTAAAAATGGACTTGAGCTGCTCCATCGACAACTCATTGATGGGATTGGACGCGCTCACGTACACCGACAGACCGTCGCGCGCCACCGGAATCTCCGTGCCCATGGTCGAGTAGCGGTCGCGCAGCTTCTCCTTCTCGGTATCCTTCATCGCCCGCGAGGCCTGGCACACGTCGGTGGTGCCGTTGATGAGCGCGCTGATGCCCGTTCCAGAGCCGCCGCCCGTCACCTGGATGGACACGCCCGAATGCTTCTTCATGTACTCCTCGGCCCAACGCTGGCCCAGGATGACCATGGTGTCCGAACCCTTCACAGTGATCGTACCCGCTTGTGCACTCAACGGCGCCAAGAACAGGCCCGCGAGCAACAACAACTTACCGATGCTCTTCATGTTCCTTCTCCTTCCTTCTGCTAGAACCGCGCCTGTAGTTGCGCAGTGAACACATCGTTGTCTTTGGTCTTGCCCTGCTCCCAGGGATGCTCGTAGGCGAGCGTCAGCTTCAGATTGTTCGACACGTGGTACAGCAACGCGCCGCCCAGGGTCGTAATGCGATCCGCATCCGCATGCGCCCTCACCGTGGTGTCCGCGCAGCCCCCGTCGAGCGCGCCCTTGAGGCTGGGATCGAGCTGATCCAGGCGCACCGCCACGCCGAAGCTGTCGCCCACGTTCTGCGAGGCGGTGAGAATCCAGCCCAGCTTCGCCGCCGTCTTGCAGGGGTTGGCCGCCGCCGCCACGCCGTTCACCGTCTCGTCGATGGAGGTGTCCTTGCCCCAGATCACCTCGCCCTTGAGCGCCAGGCCGCCCACGCTGGGCACGTCGACGTACGTCTGCACATCAGCACCCAGGCGCACGCGCTTATAGACGCCGTACTTCACCGTGCCCGCGGTGGCCGTCGCATCGCTCGCCGCCGCGCCCGTGGTTTCGAGGCCGCCACGTCCGTAGTAGCCCGACAGCCCGCCCACGATGAAACCAAAGTCCGCACCCAAGCGGCCGACCACATCCTTAGACTTCGTCGGATCGGTCGTGCCGTAGGTCTTGTCCTTGATGCCGTTGCCGTTGACCAACGCCACCGCCAAACGCAGGAATTCGTAGCGCGCCTGCAGGCGCACACCTCGGTCGCGTTCACCCTCGAAGTAACCCTTGCTGCCGATGATGAGCGAGCGCTCGGGCAGCTCGCGGTCCGTGTCCGACTGCAGAATCTCGTGGCCGAAGGGCAACTTGAACTGACCCACCGACAGGCGGAATTGGAAGGGCGTCCAGGTGTCCACGAAGGTCGCCTCCGCGTCTTTCAGGCTGAACCCATCGGCGCCGTCGAACTGCAGCAGGTACTCGGCGTTTTGTCCCGCGTACACCGTCTTGAGGTACGCGCGCTTGACCAAGAAGCGATCTGAGGGGTTGGCGGTCAGCGTGCCCTTGGTGTCGGCTGTGGCACCGTTGGCCGCGTCCTGTCGCGCCTCGAAGCGCGCCTGGATGAAGCCACTCACCTTGAGCTTCTTCAACCCGTCCAGCGTGGCCTGGGTGACAGCCAGATTCTCCTCGACGCCTGCCAGCTTGCTCTCCATCCCCGCCACCCGTTCCTCCATCGCGGGCTCGGCCGGCGCGGGCGCGGGTGCCGCCGCGGCCTCGGGCGCGGGTGCGGGATCGGGTGAGGGCGCGGGAGTGGCCACCGCAGCGGGTGGCGTGGGCTCGGGAACCTGTGCGCTGGCCAGCGAGGGCGCCAGCAGCGCAAGCAGTACGAACGTCGTCTTGGTCCTGTTTTGCATGCGCTCACCATGCGGACGTTTCGTGACGAACAGGTGACGCGCTCGCGACGACACTGTGAAATTCGCGACGGGAGCAACCGAGGTCGCAGCCGCTCAGCGCCGCTCCGCTCCGGCCGCCGGACCGGGAAAAGGGCGAGGCATCTGGCGGGCGCGCGCGCTCGGCGCTCACGGCGTGCGAGCTCGGTGGCTTGCATCCGTCGCTGAGGGCGACCGGGGCCACAGTCTGGCCTCGCCGATCCCCGACAACAAGGCGAATAGACCGCGCCTCTGCCACTGCCGCTCCAGCCCTTGCACGTGCGACAGGGCCGCTGCACCGTCGGAGAGGAGGGCCACATGAGCACGGCTCGCTGGGCAAATGTGATTCTGGGTGCGTGGCTGTTCATCTCGGCATTCGTGTGGCACCACAGCGCGGCGCAGTTTCGCAACACCTGGATTCTGGGCATCATCATCGTGGGTCTGGCGCTCCTGGCAGGTGTCTACGCAGGCTTCCGCATCGGCACCGCCCTCGCAGCGCTGTGGCTGTTCTTCTCGACGCTGTTCCTACCCAGAGCCGAGATGGGGACCGTGTGGCACAACTGCATCCTGGCGATTGTAGTTTTCGCGCTGGCGCTGACACCGGGGCGATTCGCCCGCAGGGCGATGGCAGGAGGCCCGCGACGCTGAACCCACCCTGGCTGGCGGAGATCCTATAGACGGAGGTGCGATCATGGCAGTTGGAGATCCCACAATGAGCGACCTGCAACAGGGACGCTTGCGACGAGCTGAACAGGTGGTCGCGAGCACTTCCACACTGGAGGGGCTAGCTGGCGCGGCTGGCGTGGTCCTGCCGATCCTGGGCCTGGTGGGCTTGGCGCCCCTCTGGATGGTGGGCATCTCGCTGCTGGCCGTGGGCGGGGGTGTGCTGCTCGAGGGCGGGGCCCTCATGACGGAGTACGGCGCCCTGACCGGCCGCGAAAGCGCAACCACCATGCGTGAGGCAACGGGCAGCGCCAGCGTTCAACTCCTGGGTGGAGCCGCGGCCGTGGCCCTGGCGATCATCGGGCTCGCCTCGAGCGCGTCGATTACGCTCTTCGCGGTGGCGATCATCGCCCTCGGCGGGGCCGTCCTGCTGGGCGCGGGCGCCACGGCTCGCATGACTGCCTTGGCCGCGTCCGGGGAGGATGAACGCGTCCGGCGTGTGGCCAACGAAAGCGTGCGTGCCTCCGCCGGGGCGGAGGTGTTCACGGGCGCCGGCGCGATCGTGCTGGCCATTCTGGTCCTGGTGGGCGTGGCGCCCGCCGCTCACATGACCATGCTCCTGGTCGCCGTGCTGGCACTGGGTGCCTCGACGTTCCTGGCCGGATCCAGCATGGGGGCTCGCGCGGGCAGCGCCCTCAAGGCGTAGGCGCTTCTGTGAGGCGCGCGGCGGCCGCTTCACCGAGGCCGGCGCGCGCCTCGATCTAGCGGGCGACCCATCTCCGAGTCACATGCGCTCCTTGATACCCCAGCGAATGAGCCACCCGTTGACCGGGTAGCTGCTCAAGAGTCCGAACAGCATCGCGATTTGCATCATGAACCAGAACACGGGATCGGTCTTTTCCAGTTCGGTCCCAAAGACGACGAAGGTCGCCATGGCCATCCAGCCATACATCCCGAGCTGCCATGCCGAAAGGCTGAGCGCGTCGGCCTTCAGAGCGGCAAGGACCCCCTGACCTGTGGAGAGCTTCCTCATCGGCTTGATCGTGAAGTACTGGAAGGCGATCCCGAAGGCGAAAGCCAATATGAAGTCATAGACCCAGGTGCCGAAGATCTTCCGGCCGAAGAGCGACAGCGGCAGAGCCAGGGAAAACCACTCGGCCCCGAGGTCGCCCAGCATGCAACCCGCGCCACAGTGAGTGGCCCCCTTCCCGACAAGGATCGGAAACGCCTGGCGTGCGGCGGGCGGTGGCAGCCCCCGCGCCTGCGCTGCCATCATGGCGTCCTTCGCCGAGGGGCGACCAAATTGGAAGTACGCCCACAGGCCGAAGGGCCCCGACCACAGCGCCGTGATGGGCCAGACGAGGTTCATGATCCACATCTTCTGGGCGTGGCCGTTCAGCAGGTCGACCGCGATCACCACGGCGCAGAGTCCGCCCGTCACCAACGAAACCGCCGCCAGAACAGTTAGCCACCCCGGCATGCTGCCTCCCCTCCCAGCAGAGTAGCGGATGCCCATTGGCCGTTCGACGCGATTCGCGGCCCGTGGCTTCGCGTGAGGCCGCACATACCTTGTCGGCTGTGAGGCCGTGGCCCGCTCAACCCGCGCAGGACGTGCGTCCCGGCGCAGGCTCCTCCGCACGCCCTGCCGCCGCGGACGGTGAGTCATGAGCCGCAGCCCAGCAGACGGAGCGGTCCTCGTCGAGATGGGGCCGAGGTGAATCGCCGGTGCGCGCGGACGCCCATCGTCGCCATGCCAGAGAAGCCGTTCCAGCGGGCATCCTGTGGATTCTGGCCAGCTTGGCGGGACTGGGGGCGGGGCTGGGGGCCATCGTCCTGCGTGGCCTCATCGCCCTCTTCCACAATCTGTTCTTCCTTGGCCGGTTCTCGTTTTCATACGACGCCAACCTGCACACCTCGCCCGGCCCGTGGGGTCCGTGGGTCATTCTGGCTCCCGTGCTTGGTGCGGCAGCGGTGGCCTTCCTGGTCACCCGTTTCGCCCCCGAGGCCAAGGGGCACGGCGTGCCCGAGGTCATGGATGCCATCTACTACGGCCGCGGAATCATTCGGCCCGTGGTAGCCGCCGTGAAGGCCGTGGCCTCGGCCATTAGCATCGGCAGCGGCGGCTCCGTGGGGCGTGAGGGGCCGATCATTCAGATTGCCGCGGCCTTCAGCTCGACCGTGGGTCAGCTCCTGCGCATTCCCGCTTGGCAACGCGTGACCCTCATCGCCGCCGGGGGCGCGGGCGGCATCGCGGCGACGTTCAATACGCCCTTGGGCGGTGTGCTCTTCGCGGCCGAGTTGCTCTTGCACGAGGTGAGCGTGCGGACGCTGGTGCCGGTGGCACTCTCCTCCGCCGCCGCGACCACCGTGGGACGGCTCGCATTCGGGGTCGGCCCCTCGTTTTCCATCCCCGCACTCGAGCAGCCCTATTTTCGGGCCACAAACCCGATCGAGCTTCCGGCTTACCTCGTGCTTGGCTTGCTGGTGGGTGGGGCCTCCGCCCTCTTCATACGGTCCCTGTACGCCGCAGAGGACTTCTTCGAACGGAGGGTCCCCGGCGGCTATTTCAGCCGCCACATAGCGGCCATGGCCCTAGTGGGCGTGGGGATGTATGGGTTCCTGAGACTCGGGGGACACTACTTCGTCGCCGGCATAGGCTACGCGACCGTGCAGGATGTCCTCACGGGACGCCTCACCGCCTCTGCTTTTCTCCTTTTGCTTTTCGTTTGTAAGCTGCTTGCGACCTGCCTGACTCTGGGCTCGGGGGGCTCGGGCGGCGTCTTCTCGCCGGCGCTCTTCATGGGGTCCACTTTAGGCGGAGCCTTTGGGACCCTGCTCCTCCGGGCCTTTCCACAATTCGACCTCGTCCCGACGGGGTTCGCCGTGGTCGGAATGGCGGGCATGGTGGCTGGCACGACCGGCGCCTCCACCACCGCGCTGCTCATGATCTTCGAGATGACCCGCGACTACAGCGTGGTCGTGCCCATGACCCTCACCGTGGCGGTGAGCTATGGCGTCCGGCGGCTGCTGGTGCGCGAGAGCATCTACACCATGAAGCTGGCCCGACGCGGGCATCCGGTCCCCGAGGCACTCCAGGCCGACATTTCGTCAACCAAGTCCGCGCGCGATCTCAAGCGGCCCCACGTGACACTCCTGCCCGGCGCGCTTTCGCTCGCGGAGGCAAAGGCACACCTCGGCCCCGTGGCCACCGAGCTCTGCTTGGCCGTCGTGGAGGGCGGGCGCATCCGCGGCGTCCTGAGCCAAGCAGGCCTGTGCTGCGCCCTCGCCCAGGCACCCGGGAACACCAAGCTGGCCGAAGTCGCCCACCCCCGTTTCCAGATCATTGGAGAGCGGACCGAACTGGTTGAGATCCTCCGCGCCGTCCGGAGCAAGCGGGTCGAGGTCTTCCTGGTTTCGGTGGGGTCCACCGACTCGCCGGACGCCATAACCGGGTGGATCTCGAAAGAGCACGTCACCGATTCGATGGCCGAGTCGCTGGGCCTCCTCGCCGATTGAGACACCTGCCCCGGCTACGGCGCGACCTTGCGCATCCGGCCGCGCTCGCGCCACACCGTGGCCGTTGCCACGACGCTCAGGAGAAACGGTGCACATAGACTCGAGTAGTGCAGCTTCACAAACAGCAGCGTGCCGACGGCGGCACCGGTCACGAACCCGCCCAGCGAGTATCCGAGCTGGACGAGGTCGCGGCGTTCCGAGTGGCGCGCAGGCCCGTGCCGCATCCACGCGTAATCCACCAGCTTGCGAGTCAGGCGCGCCAGATTCACCGTCATGGCTGTCGTGGTCGACAGCGAAGTCTCCAGTTCGGTCGTCACGTTCTGGATGGCCATGGCCGTTACGCTGCAGCCGACCAACGCCACCTTGGCCCACGGCGTGGGACCGCCCGCGTAGTGGATGTGCAACCCGAGCAACATCAAGAGCAAGAGGCTCGCGGTCTCGGCCATCAACAAACGGACGAGCGCGCTTCGGCCCCGGCGATGAGCCAGATCGACCAAGCCCGAAGCCAGGACCACGGCGCCCACGAACCCAGGCAGGACCACCAGCACGCGCAGCCAGTCGCCCACTTGTCGGCGAGCGAGCGCGCTGCCCGCGACGGCCAGGTTGCCGGTGATGTGCCCCGTAAACACGCCCGCCGCGACGAAGCCAACCAGATCCACGTACCCGGCGACGAAGCTCAAGGCAAAGAGCGAAGTGAAACGTACCGGGGCAGGTCTGGTGAGGCCGGATTCCTTCTCAGCCTCAGGGCTCATTCACAGTCGGTTCCGGATGGCCAGCCCGCCCGCCAACAGGCCCACACCAGCCGCCAGCAGACCGGTTCGGTGCAGACTCATCCAGGTTTGCGGACTGCGCGGGTGCGCCCGGGATGCAAAGCGCCCCTGGGCGCCTCGATCGCCGGGCAGCGGCTGCCAGACGTTGTCGGGTCGGCCGGGCTCATTCGGCTCGGAGGTCTGCTGCGAGGAGAATCCGGTTCGGCCCAGGTAGCGATCGAGAAGCCCGGGAATGAACTTGTTGCCCAGGATCGCCATCACCGTCGGCAGGCCCACTTGCACCTCGCGGCGCCGATGATGGGCAGCCCAGTAGATTGCGCGAGCCGCCACCTCGGGCTGGTAAATGGGCGGCACCGGCTGGGCCGCGTGGGGCAGCAGGTTCTTCACCCAGTCGAACTGGGGTGTGTTCATGGCCGGCAGGTGCACGACGGTCATGTGCACGCGGCTGCGCCGATGGTGCAGCTCGCAGCGGATGGAATCCGTAAAACCCACGATGGCGTGCTTAGCACCGCAGTAGGCCGACTGAAGCGGGATGCTCCGGCGGGCCAGAGCCGAGCCAACCTGAACGATGGTGCCGCGGTTGCGCGGCAGCATGCGCCTCAGTGCCGCCATGGTGCCGTAGACGAAACCGAGATAGGTGACCTCGGTGACGCGACGGAAATCGTCGGCCGTCATGTCCCAGAACGGCGCGAACACGGAGGTCATGGCGTCGTTCACCCAGATGTCGATGGGCCCCAGCTTCTCTTCCACCTGTGCCGCCGCCAGTTCGACCTGGTCCGCCCGGGCCACGTCCGTCGCCAACACGATGGCCCGGCCGCCCTGGTCCTCGATGTCTCGCTGCGCACCCTCCAAGCCCTCGGGGCCCCGCGCCAGAAGCCCGACCAGGGCTTTGCGCTTGCCGAACTCACGCGCAACCGCCCGCCCCACGCCCGCCGAGGCACCCGTTATAACCACGACCTCGCGTCCATCGACCATGTCACGCCCTCCCTCGGTTCAACCCTCATACCAGCCACGCCCGCGTCCGCGTCTGAGCGCCCATGCCAATCCGGCCAGCGCCAGCGTAGCCAGGCCTCCCGCCAACAGCACGTCAGCCGTCGAGAGTCTGTGCGGGACGTCCATGTACCGACGCTCCGGATAGGCGCCGTGCGGACCCGCCGGCCCCTCGTCGATCGCCATCTTGATCACCTGGGCCAGGTGCAGGGCTTGCCGGTCGGTGGCCTGCGCGATCTGCTCTCGGCAACTGAACCCGTCGGCCACCACCAGCGCTTGTTTGTCGGCGTCGTGCACGGCGGGAATGAGCTTGCGCTCGCCCACCGCCATGGAGACCTGGTACCGGTCGCCCTTCTCGAAGCCGAACGAACCCGCCATGCCGCAACACCCGGGATCGGGCTCGCTGACATCGAGGCCCAGCTTCTTCATGAGCGACTGCTCGGCCTCCATCCTGAGGACAGCCTTGTGATGGCAATGCCCGTGCACCACAGCCTGCCGGAGCAGCCTGGGCATTTCCCAGCCCTGCTCGTCGAGGAACTCGCTCAGCAGATAGGTCTGCTGCTGCAGGCGCCGGGCGCGAACATCGTCAGGGAATAGGTTGACCATCTCGTCGCGAAACACTGAGACGCAACTCGGCTCCAGGCCCACCATGGGCGTCTTGGCCGCGATGTGCGGCTCCAGCACTTTCAGGATGTGCAACAGGCGCTTCTTGGCCTGCTTCAACATGCCGTAGTCATAGAGCGGGCGGCCGCAGCACAACCACTTGTCGGGAATAACCACCGTGTGCCCAGCGGCTTCGAGGACCTGCACGGCCGCCTTGGCGGTTTCGGGATGAAAGTAGTTGTTGAAGGTGTCGGGCCACAACAGGACCTGCGGCCGCCCCGGCACGGGGACCGTCTGCGCTTGACGGCGACGGAACCAGCGCGTGAACGGCTCGTCCGCAAAGGGTGGAATCTCCCGTTCGGGCGCCATGCCCGCGACCCACTTGGCGACGGTGCGCAGTCCCGGCGTGTGGGTGATCCAGTTGACCAGGCGGGGCATGTGGCTGGCCAGCCGGGCCCAATAGAAGATCAAACCGAAGGCATAGGCACTGCGTGGCCGCAGCCGGTGCGCGTAGTGATGGGCCAGGAACTCGGCCTTGTAGGTGGCCATGTCGACGTTCAACGGGCAGTCGCCCTTGCAGCCCTTGCAGCTCAAACACAAGTGCAGGGCATCGGCCACGTACGCGTCGTTCCACCCGTCCTTGAGCGTGCGTTGCTCCATCATCTCGAACAACAGGTGGGCCCGTCCGCGCGTCGAGTGCATCTCCTCGCGCGTGACCATGAAGCTCGGGCACATGGTGCCGCCCTCCATACGCCGGCACTTGCCCACGCTCACACAGCGCAGGGCCGCTCGCGAGAACTCGCCGCGATCTTCGATGAATTTGAAGTACGTGTCGGGCTTCCACGGTCGGTACTCGGGCCCCAGGCGAAGGTGCTGGTCCGGGGAATAGGCGTCGATGACCTTGCCCGGATTCATGCGGCCGTCCGGATCCCACAGGGCCTTGAATTCGCGAAAAGCCTGCACCAACTCGGGCCCGTACATCTTGGGCAGAAGCCAGCCTCGGGCCTGGCCGTCGCCGTGCTCGCCCGAGCAGGATCCGCCGAGCGCAAGCACGAGGTCGGATGCCTCGTCGATGAATGCCAGGTACTTCTTCACGCCTGCCTCGCTGGTCAGGCCGAAATCGATGCGAACGTGGATGCAGCCCTGCCCCAGGTGACCGTAGAGCGAGCATTCGTACTCATACTTGTCGAACAGGGCGCGCAGCTTGCGCAGGTACTCGCCAACCCTATCGGGTGGAACCGCCGAATCCTCCCAGCCCGGCCAACTGTCCGGGTGTCCGGGCACGAAAGCCGTGGCGCCCAGGCCCGACTCACGCACCTTCCACAGGAGCTCCTCCTCCTCGGCATTGTCGAACAGCTTCATCGAGGGGGCGTTGCCCTGACGCCGCAGGGCCTCCATCAGGCGGCGCGCCTTCTCGTCGCTCTCGCCCTTGCTGTCGGCGCCGAATTCCACCATCAGCCACCCGTTGCCGGACGGCAGCAGGCTGAGGTTCTCGATGCGCAGGCCCTTGGTCTTCATGAACGAGACCAGCCGATCGTCGATGCCCTCGCATCCGACGGGTTCGTGACTCATGACCTCGGGGATGTGGTCCCCGGCGTGGTACACGTCGGGGTAGCCCAGCACGAGAAGCGAGCGGGCAGCCGGATTGGGTATGAGACGGGCCGTAGCCTCCAGGACCACCACGCACGTGCCCTCGGTACCGACCAGGGCGCGTGCCACGTTGAAGCCACGCTCGGGAAGCAGCTCGTCCAGGTTGTAGCCCGACACGCGGCGGGGGATCCGCGGATAGCGTTCCCGGATGCGATCCGCGTAGCGATCGCGGATGGTGCGTAGCCCTCTGTAGATCTGACCGCGTCGGCCACCGGCCTGGATGATCTGCTCCAGCTCCGCCTCGCTGGTCGCGCCCACGCGCAGGCGTAGGCCGTCGTAAGTCAGGACGTCCAGCTCGTCGATATTGTCAGCGGTGCGCGGCCCCGTGCCCGCGAACGCCGCCATCACCGAGTGGATGCCGCACGAGTTGTTGCCAATCATGCCGCCCAGGGTGTTGTGGTTATGGGTGGCCGGATCAGGGCCGAAGGTCAGGCCGTGCGCCTCCGCCGCGTGGCGCAGGTCATCCAGGATGGTGCCCGGCTGAACGCGCGCCTGCTGGCGGCCCACATCGATACCCAGCACCTGGTTCATGTACTTGGACATGTCCATGACCACGGCGACGTTGCAGCACTGGCCCGCCAGACTGGTTCCGCCACCCCGTGGCAGCAAAGGGGCACCGTGGCGCCGGCACACGGCTACCGTCGCGACCACGTCGTCCTCGTCGCGAGGAATCACCACGCCGATGGGCGTTTGCCGGTAGTTGGAGCCGTCGGTGGCATAGAGCGCCCGGCTCCCCGGGTCGAAGCGAACCTCCCCGCGCACCTGAGCGCGCAGATCGTTCTCAAGGGCCGCCACGTCCAGCTCGGCAGGACGGGAGGGCCGCGGCTGGCTTCCAGGACGTTCTTCGCCGGTGATGTGCATGGTACCCCTCAGAAGGAGACTCGGAATCGCTCAGCATCCGCGTGCTTGAAATCGAGGCCCATGCCGGGCCGTGAGCCATCGGGACGAAGCGCGCCCGCCACGGGGCTCAGCGCACCGTCGAACAACATGTGCTCGATGCGCACGTGGTCGTGAAAGTATTCCAGGTGGCACAGCGTGGGCACCGCACAACAGGCGTGGACGTGCAAAGACGGCGCACAATGAGCGGACAAGGGCATCGAACGGGCCGCACACAAGGCCCCCACCCGCAGAAACTCAGTGATGCCCGCGCAGCGCGAGGCATCGGCCTGCAGAACGTCCACCACCTCCGCGTCGAGCATGCGGTGGAAGTACGGCAGGTCGTATCCGTACTCGCCGGCCGCCACGGCCATGCCCGCGGGGCCACGGTCGCGGAGGAGGCGCAGGCCATCCAGGTCGTCCGAGGAGACGGGTTCCTCGAACCAGGCCACGCCCGCCTCGGCAAACTGCTTCGCCATGCTCAGGGCCTGCTTGCGGCTGTAGGCACCGTTGGCGTCGACGAACAGCTCGACCTGGGCGCCGATGGCGGCGCGGGCCGCCTGCACGCGGCTCGCATCAGCAGCCGGATCGCGGCCCACCTTCATCTTCACGCGGGGGAGCCCCTGCGCCGCCCAGCCGCCCAATTGCGACTGCAAGCGCTCGATGGAGTATGAGGTGAAGCCGCCGCTGCCATACACCGGGACGGCCTCGTGAGCCGCGCCCAGCAACAGGAACAGCGGCTGGTCCACCAGGCGCGCGCTGAGGTCCCAGAGGGCCGCGTCGACCGCAGCAATGCCCATTGAGGAGATGCCGGGCCGGCCCAGGTTGCGGATGGCGTGCACCATGGCCTGCCAGCTCCCCTGGACCGCCCTCGCATCCCGTCCCCGAACCATCGGTGCCAGCGAGTCTTGGATGAGCCGGGCCGTTGCCGCATCCGCATAGGTGAAACCCAAGCCCGTGCGTCCGCCGCCACGGGCCTCGACCAAGACTAGCGTGGTGGCCTCCCATTCGTAGGTGCCATCCGATTCGGGGGCCTCGGTGGGGATGCGATAGACCCCCACGTCGATCTGCTCGACCCGAACTGCCGCCGACGGCATGGACGCTCCCGGCTCAGATGATCTCGCGCACCTGGTCCTTGATGACAGTCTTGATGATCTCGAAGCCCTCGCGCTGGCCGCGCGCGATGGCCTCCATGAAGCGCACGGCCTGCTTCGTGGTGATGTTGCCGGGCAGCGGAGGCTCGTTCGGGTCCACCACCGCCTGCACCACGGCCGGCCCGTGGTGGTCGAACGCCTTGCGCAGCACCGCCGCCGCATCTTGCGGGCGCTCGATGGTGAACCCCACCGCCCCACACGCCTTGGCGAAGGTGGCAAAGTCGAAGGTCTGGAGCTGCACGCCGTACTGCGGATTGCCCTCCAGCACCATCTGCTCCCACTTGATCTGCCCAAGGACGTCGTTCTTGAAGACGATGACCTTTACCGGCAGCTTGTATTTCACCATGGTGAGCAACTCGCCCATGATCATGGTGAACGCGCCGTCGCCCACCAGCGCCACCACCTGGCGGTCCGGCGCCCCCAGGGCCGCGCCAACCGCATAGGGCAAGCCGTTGGCCATGCTGGCCAGGGTTCCCGAGAGTGAAAAGCTCATCTTGCCGCGGATGTGCACCTGGCGCGCCACCCAGGTGGCGGCGGTCCCGCTGTCCGCGATGACGATGGCGTCGTCGTCGAGTAGCTGATTCGCCTCATGGGCCACCACCTGCGGCTTCATGGGCATATCCGACCGCGTGCCCCGCGCCTCCATGATTCGGCGCCAATCGGCCATGTCCCTCTGGGCGCTCTCCAAGAAGCCGCGGTCGTCCTTGCGCTTGATTGACGGCAAGAGCGCCGCCAGGACGTCTTTCGAGCGCCCCACCAAGCCGATCTCGACCGGATAGCGCAAACCGATCCGTTCGGGATTGATGTCGATCTGGACGGCCTTGGCCTTGCCGGGTTTCGGGTAGAACTGGTTGTAGGGGAAGCTGCTGCCCACGATGATGAGCGTGTCGCAGGCCTGCATCGCGTCCTGCGAAGGAGCCGTGCCCAAAAGGCCGATGCCGCCCGTGGTGTAGGGCGAGTCGTCGGGAACCACGGCCTTGCCGAGCAACGCCTTGATGATGGGACCACCGACCATCTCGGCCAGTTGGATCAACTCGTCCGCGCAGCCCAGCGCCCCCTGCCCGGCCAGGATGACGACCCTCTTGCCGGCGTTGATGATTTCGGCGGCCCGCTGCAGGGATGAATTGGGTGGTAGTGGCCGAGGCGCGGCGAAGATGTCGCCGCTGTGGCCGGGCGGGTTGGCCATCGAGGCCTGGGCCTCGGATGCGGACCACGACTGCACATCCTTGGGAATCGTCAGGTGGGCAATGCCCCGCGCCGCCAGCGCCGAACGAATCGCCTGGTCCACGGCGTTGTCCACGTGGGCCGGGCCGGTGATCCGCTCCGTGTACAGCGCCACGTCCATGTACAACTTGTCCAGGTCCACGTCCTGCTGGTAGTGCGTGCCGATCAGGTCGTGATAGGTGTCGCCGGTGATCGCCAGGACCGGCACGCCGTCCATCTTGGCGTCGTACAGCCCGTTCAAGAGGTGGATGCCGCCCGGCCCGGACGTGGCCACGCACACCCCGAGCCGCCCCGAGAACTTGGCGTATCCGCAGGCCGCGAAGGCGGCCGCTTCCTCGTGCCTCACCTGGATAAAACGAATCCGGTTCTCGTTGGTGCGCAACGCCTCGAACACGCCGTTGATGCCGTCGCCCGGCAGCCCAAACACGGTGTCCACGCCCCAACCGATCAGCCGCTCGACCAGCAAATCGCCAACCGTCTTCGACATTCGTCTCCTCCCGCCACGCCCCTTTGGCTCACCTCGAATGGTGGCATGGCGATCCCGCCTGACAAGGCGCAATCCGGTGCGCCCGCGGCTCGCCGCGCGCCGGTCTCTTCGCTTCCTACTGAGTGTCTTGCCCTCGACCGCTCGGCCCCGCGCGGTGTCTCCGCGTCAGCGACTCTCGTATTTGAGCGCCCGCGCCAGAGCCGGATCGCCCACGGGAAGCAGGGCGCGCCCGCGTAGCAACCACATCCCGCACAGGACCGCGCTGGCCCCCACCGCCAGCAACGCTGCGCCGTCCATCCAACTCGCGCGGAAGCCCACGCTGGCGAACGCGGGCATGACGAGCCAATACATGTCCACGTAATGGAAGGCCAGGATCCAGATGGCCACCGGAGCCAGCAAGCGGGAACTGCGCTTGATCCGGAACGACAACAGCACCACGAAGGGAATCACGAACTGCCCCAAGACCAGCGCCACGCTCATGGCGCGCCAGGGGCTCGCCGCGCGCTGGACGAACCAGGCACCCTCGGCGGGCCGATTGGCGATCCAGATCAACATGTACTGAAAGAACGCGATGTAGCCCCAGAATGCGGTGAAGGCGAGCAGCATCCGCCCCAGGGCGTGAAAATGGGAGCCGCGCAATTCGGGCAGCAGGCCCTGCCCCTGGAGTCGGGCCGCCAGGACGACGAGAGCCGCGATGCCACCCACGAAGGCGCCGGCAAAGAAGTACACGCCGAACACCGTGGAGTACCAGGCGGGCGTGAGAGACATCAGCCAATCGAAGGCCGCCACGCTGAGGGTCAAGGCAAGCGGGATGAGCCCCGCCACCCCTGCGACACAGATGCGGCGTCGCAGAGCCTCGCCCTTGCCCCCTTCCTGCTGCAGGGACCACCGGCGGAACGCCAGGGCGAGAGCAATCCAGCAGACGAAGACGACCACCCAGCGCACGGCGAAGAACGGCACGTTGTAATAGGCCAGGCGATGCATGACGATTTCGTGCGTGTGCGGATCGCGGAACTGCTCCGGCGTCATCCACGGGTACAGGCTGGACAGGCCCAGGAAGAGGGGCGCAAAGAGCACCGCGAAGAGCGGCAGCGTGGCCGACATTCCCTCTGCCAACCGGCGCACCGCCACCGGCCAGGTTGCGTTCATGGCGTTGACGATGGCCAGAAAGCAAAGCGCACCCAGGGCCACGGAGAGCGACCACACGTAGGCCGCCAAATAGGAGAAGAGCGCCCGACGAGAGTCGAGCGCGAAGCCCACCCCGAGGGCCGTCCAGCCCAGCGCGGCCATGATCCACAGCACGCCCTGCGGGCCGCTGAGCCAGCCCCGCTTCACGGCGTCTCCCCTTGGCACTGTGGACCGGAGCGCACCGGCGCGGAGACGCCCGCATCGGTCGGCGCCCGCGCCATACGTGACTGCAGCCGCTGCAAGTGGGCGACGGCGGCCCAGCGTTCACGCACGCCCAGCTCATTGCGGTACGAGGGCATGAACTTGTAGCCCAGCCAGATGGTGCGGTACACGCGCCCCGGCGGATAGTCACGCACGGGCTCCCTGATCAACGAGCTCGGCTTGGCCTCTTTCATCGTCGCGGCCACGACAGACTCGCCCGCGGCGAGCGGCCCGTGACAGGTCGCGCAGAAGGTGGCGAAGTGCTCGCGACCCGAGCGCAGGACTTGCTCGTCGAGCGGGATGGGAATCTGCCGGGCATAGTCGCCGCCCGCACACCCCTCGGTCAGCTCGGGCGGACCAACCGGGCTCTGCCACGGCACCGCCCGGGTGGGCGGACTGCTGGCCTCCATGAGCTCGATGCGCAACGGATCGTCGTCATAGGCCGTGATGCGAGGCTGGGAGAGCATGCGTTCCAGGCGCCAGTCGCACGAGCAGCCCGCCGCGCAGAGGGCGAGCGCCAGGAAGGCGACGCGATTCATGGCGCCCCTCTGGCTTGCTCGAGCACCTCGACCCGAGACGCCCCCAGACTGGTCAACAGGGCGACGGTGTGCGTGGGTTCGAAGGACGGATCCCGGCGATCGATGCCGAGCCAGAAGCGATCCCGCGACGCTGACTCGAACCCCTTCACATCGAGAACGGGCTGCCAGAGGCGCGGCAGGCGCGACAACAAGAAGAAGAGCACGAAGGCGCTCACCCCTCCCAACAAGACGCCCGATTCGAAGGTAATGGGGATGAAGGTCGGCCAGCCGCGCGGAGGGCGGCCCCCCACATTGAGGGGGTAGTTCACGCCGTTTACGTACCACTGGATGAGATAGCCCAGTCCCGCTCCGAGCATGGCCAGGGGAAACACCAGCCAGTTCAGCACGGACCGCTTCATACCCAGGGCCTCTCGCAGCCCCTCCACCGGATACGGTGTGAAGGCGTCGAGCCGCGTGTAGTCCTTGGCGCGGACGCCGCGGATCGCGGCGAACAAGTCTTCCGCGCTCGAGAATTCGGCGAGGCAGCCGGGCTGGATCATCGGCGTTCCTCCTCGGTTAGCCTGCGTGTCAGCTCCTTGAGCTCGGCGAGGGGGACGAATGGCACGAGCCGCAAGAAGACGAGGAACAGCAGGGTGAAGAAGCACACCGTCCCGCCCAGGAGGCCCAAATCGACCCACGTGGGGGCATACGAGCGCCAAGCCGAGGGCAAGAAGTCGCGCTCCAGCGACTGCACCACGATTACGAAACGCTCGGACCACATGCCCACCTGAATCAGCAGCGCCCCAAACCACAGGGTGTACGGGTTGCGCCGCGCGCGTCCGGACCAGAAGAGCTGCACCACAATCACGTTGCAGAAGATGGAGATCCAAAAGACCACCGCACCGCTCGCGGTCGGCCGAGCCACGAAGCTTTGATAGAACTCGTAGGGCTCGCCGCTGAACCAGGCAAAGAACCATTCGACCAGGTACGAGTAGATGACGATCCACCCGTTCACCAGCAGCATCTTGCCCACTAGGTCCAGGTGTCGCTCGGTAATGACGTTCTTCAGGCCGAACACGCGACGGATGGGCACCAGGAGGTTGGCCACCATGGCGAAGCCCGAGTAGATCGCACCCGCGACGAAGTACGGCGGGAAGAGCGTCGCGTGCCAGCCCGGCACGATACCGATGGCGAAGTCGGAGCTGACCACGCTGTGCACCGACAGGACGAGCGGCGTGGCCACCCCAGCCAGAAGACCGTACGCCAAGACGTAGTGCCGCCGGTCACTGGCCGCGCCCCGCCAGCCCATGGCGAAGATGCCGTAGATGCGCGACCGCCAGCGCCCGTGGACATGGTCGCGCATGGCCGCCAATTCGGGCAGCAGGCCCAGGTACCAGAACAGCAGAGAAATGGTGCCGTAGGTGAAGATGGCCGCCGCGTCCCAGGGCAACGCCGATTTGAAATTGGGCCACACGCCCATGGTGGCGGGATAGGGAATCAGCCAGTAGGCGAACCAGGTCCGTCCCAGGTGCAGGACGGGAAACATGGCCGCCTGTGCGATGGCAAACAGGGTCATCGCCTCCACGATGCGGTTGATAGAGGTGCGCCAGCTCTGCTCGAGCAGCAGCATGATGGCCGAGATAAACGTGCCCGCGTGACCGATCCCGATCCACCACACGAAGTTGATGATGGCGAAGGCCCAGGCCACGGGGATGTTGTTGCCCCACACGCCAATGCCCTCGCCGATGGTGTAGGCGATGAGGGCAGCCAACACCATCGAGCCCAGCGCGGTCAGCAGGATGCCCAGCTTGCCCCACCGTCCCCAGCGCCGCACCACGCCCAGAAGCTGCTCGTTCAGCTCGCGGTTGCTCGGGCGGCCCACGATGACGGAGTCGTTCATGTCACCCCAGCTCCGGATTCGGGTTGTCGATGCGGGCCAGATACCAGGTGCGCGGCCGGGTCCCCTGGTGGTGCAACAACTCGTAGGCCCGATCCTCACGCCGCCGCTGCACGGCCAGGGACTCGGGGTGGGCCAGGGATCCGAACGCAATGGCCCCCGTGGGGCAGGCTTGCTGACACGCGGTTCGCACCTCGCCGGCGTGGAGGGCGCGGTTCTCCAGCCGTGCCTGGATTTCGGCGTGCCGGATGCGCTGCACGCAGTACGTGCACTTCTCCATCACGCCGCGCCCGCGCACCGTGACCTCGGGGTTGCGTTGCAGGCGCACCGGGCCCTGGTTGGCCGCCTCGCGCTCGTACCAATTGAACCAGTTGAAGCGCCGAACCTTGTAGGGGCAGTTGTTGGAACAGAAGCGTGTGCCGACGCAGCGGTTGTAGACCATCTCGTTGAGCCCATCCGCGCTGTGCACGGTGGCGTTGACCGGGCAAACGTACTCGCAGGGCGCGTTTTCGCAGTGCTGGCAGGGCACCGGCTGATGAATGACCCGGGGCCGCGTGGCCGGCTCTCGGCCGCCGAAGTAGGTATCGACACGCAGCCAGTGCATGTCGCGGCCGCGTCGCGTCTGCGCGCGTCCCACCACCGGCACGTTGTTCTCCGCCTGGCACGCCACAACGCACGCGCCGCAGTCGATGCACAGGCCGAGATCGATGGACATCACCCACTGGGCCCCCTCGTAGTGAAACGCGGGAACCAGCGAGGATTGCGCTCCTCGGTGCTCGGCGAAGCGTTGCCGATCCCGGGCGTACTCCGCGGCGTCGGCCTGCAGGGCCAGCGGCCGGTCGTGCATATCCTTGTGTACCTGGCGGATGGCCAGGTCTTCTCGGTCGTCGGTTCGCCGAATGGTCAGCCCAGACGCGAAGCTGGGTGTGCCGCTGGTGCGCAGGAGATTGGCATTCACGCCCACGTGGCGCGCCAAGCGCTCGGCGCCGTCACGCCCCCAACCCAGGTTCAACGTGACCGCGCCATCGGCATGCCCGGGCTGCACGAAGACCGGGGCACGCAGCCGCCGTCCGGCCAATTCCAGCTCGACCACGCTCTCCGATTGCAGCCCCAGTCGGCTGGCCATCGCCGGCGCCATGAGGGCCGCATTGCCCCAGCAGAGCTTGGTCATGGGGCGCGGCATTTCCAGCAACCAGGCGTTGTTGCTGAAGCAGCCGTCGTACACGCCGGGATCGGGTGCGAAGTTGATCTCGAAGCCGCTCGACCCCTGTGCTGCCTGCTCCAAGCCCCGCGCCAGGGCCGCCCCGTCGATGAGTCCCTCCACGGGAGACAGCGCGCTTCCCCGCGCCACGCCGGCGCTCAGCGTTTCTTGCCAGAAGCTCTCGAAGCTCGTCTGGCGCCCCCGCCAGAAGCGCCGCATGAGCTCTCGGGGCGCGGGCGCCTCGGGCTCGGCCAAGGCCGCCAGGATCTCGATGGCCGCGTGACCGTCGTGCAAGCCGACGATGAGAGGCTGGAGGAAGGACACTGTCCCGTCGAGCGCACGGGCATCTCCCCACGATTCGAAGCCGTGGGCGGCGGGAACGAACCACTGCGCATCTTGCGCGGTCTCGTCCTGGTATGCGCCCAGGTAGATGGTCGTCGGCACCGCGCGCATGAGGCGCCGAAAATCCAGATCCGCGGGCGCGCTGTAGGAGGGGTTGCCCTCCAGCACCACGAGCGACTTGACCCGGCCCTCGCGCATCTCCGCGGCCAACTCGGGCAGCGTCATGGCGTTCACGGGTTCGACCAGGGCGCGCGGGATGGTCCACACCGTGCGCCCCTGGCTGTTCAACACACGGTTGAGCACGGCCGTCAAGCCGTGCACCGCGGCCGGCTGGCCGCCACCGACCACGATCACGCCACGGCCCTGGGCCGCCACCAGATCTCGCGCGGCACTGCGAATCCAGGGACTGTCGAGCCCCCGATGGCGCGCCAACACCGCGGCCACCTCTTGCGGCGCCTCGGTTTGCGCTTGAGCCAGGATCTCGGCGCCCAGTTGCATGGCCAACACGGCCACCTGCGACGACCGCACGGGAAGGCGGTGCTCGGCCATGGAGCCGGTCACGCTCAGGTTCGCTTCGGCGCAATAGAGGCGGCTCATGCGCGCCTCGGGCTGGCGCCGGCTGGCCCACTGGCGGGCATAGCGCAGCCAGAACGGCCCTTGATGCAGGAAATCCGCATCCAGGGCCACCACCACGTCAGCGGCGGAGAAGTCGTGCACGACCTGCAGGGGACGCTGATACGGCCCGGCCCCGCCATGCGCCCCCACCGCTGGATGGAAGGCAAAGCGCACCTCGGGACAGCTCTGCGCCACGCGCGCCATCAAATCCTCGGCCAGGGGCGAGGACGTGGGCGGCATGAGTACGCGCAAGCCGGTCCCGTGGCCCCGGCGCAACTCAACGAGCACGCGCTGCAGGCCGCTCCACGCCGCCGCGGCACCGCGCAGGGTCACCCGACTTGCGCGATCGGGATCGTAAAGCTGCAGCACCGAGGCTTGTTCCAGGGGCCCTGCCGCGCCCAGGCTGGCCGGATGGTCGGGATTGCCCTCGACCTTGATGGGCCGCCCCTCGCGACAGGCGACCAGCAGGCCCGTAGCGAACCCGTCGAGCACGAACGAAGTCGCGTACACCGTCGAAGTGCCGGGCACCACCTCGGGCGAGCGCCGCACGTAGGGCACGATGCGCTCGCGCGTGGCACGCCGGCACCCGGGAGCCGCCGCCGCGGCCGCCACCAGCCCCAGAAAGCCCCGTCGAGAAAAGTCGCCTTGTGCCATGTCCCTTACCTGTGACAGGCCGAGCAATAGGTGATGCGTCGTACTCCGTATTCAGATGCGAGTTGGGCGCCCACCACGGCGGGCGGCTTCTCCGATTCCCAGACCACGGCGGTGACCAACTCGCGCGGCCGCAGGTACGCCTCCGGTGCGCGGTGGCAATCCAGACACCACCTCATGAGCAGCGACGGCTCTTGCACCACGCGCGCCATCTGCTCCACGCGGCCGTGGCAGGTGCTGCACGCCACGCCCTGGTGCACGTGGGCCGCGTGATTGAAGTAGACGAAGCCGGGCAGGTTGTAGACCTTCTGCCACACGATGGGCTGCCCCGAGGCGAAGCTCGCGCGCACGGGAGCCAGCATGGAGCTTTGGGCCCAGATCTGTTGGTGGCACCCCATGCATCTCTCGGTGGTGGGCACGTCCGCTTTGGCCTGTGTCCGGGCCAGGGGATGGCAATAGAAGCAGTCGATCTGATCGTGGCTGGCGTGGTGACGGTGGTCGAAGGGAATGGGCTGCTCGGGCGCGCGGTGCTGTCCCGTGGCCGCGGGCAAGCGCACGTAGATCATGGGGACGACCACCGCGGCCGCCGCGCCCAGGACGAGGATGAGCACGGCGATCGCGAACGCCAGGTTGCTCCAGGGTGGAAATCGAGCCGGCACGCCTACCTCTCACCCGCGTCGGGTGGCTCGGCGGCGCTGGACCCGCCCGTGTAGAACCCCTGCACGAGTTTGACGGCGGCCCAGCGCACGGGCTCGGGCACATCCACGAAAGAGCGCATCAGAGTCCCGGGATAGCCATTGCTGATGATCTGGAAGTCGTAGCTGGGTGCCGCGCTTAACTCGGTCAGGTTCGGCACGGGCGGACGGAACGCCCGTCCCTGGTCGCTGCCCCGCCCGTCCTTGCCGTGACAAACGGAGCAGGTCCGGGCGAAGAGCTGCTGGGCCTCGGCAGCCGCGCCCTCGGAGATCGGGACGCCAACCGCCTCGACCCTTTCGTGCAGGCCCACCCGGTGGCGAACAAAATGGCGCAGCAGATCGAGCTCCGAAGCCAGGTAGAAGTCGAACACGGGCATGGCCGATCCCGGCACCCCGTGGAGCAGAATGCGGTCGAGCTCCCGGTCGGTTATGCGCAAGGCGGTCAGGTCCTCCGGACGGACGGCCAGCCGCGGGGCTGCAGCGCCTTGCCCGTTGCCCACGGCCCCATGGCAGAAGGAGCAACTACGAGAATAGAGGGCCAGCCCGTTATCGTAAGGCACGGCCAGCGTGCCTTCGAAGGCGGCCAGCGCCTGGGCGCGGTACGGGGCCAAGCTGGCGGCGTGCGCGACGGCATTGGCGCGCAGGGCCTGGCCCAGCGGATAGAGCACGCGATCCTGCAGAATCTGCCGGGTGAGCAGCATGGGCATGACGATGAACACGCCCAGGGTTCCCACCAGCATGCCGCTCGGGCCGCGCGCCCGCCGCCACAAGGAACTGGCAAAGGCGAGCAGCCCCGCGGCGGCCACACCGGCCAACGTCGCGCCCGTGGCCAGTCCGGAAGGGAACGGCCGCACGCTGCCATAGAGCCCCACGCCCACCGCAAACTGAAAGGCCAGCCCGCCCGTGATCCACGCCAGCAGGTGACGCCGCCGCTGCTCGTCCGCCGCGGGCCGTGCCATGTAATGCAGGGCCGCCGTCACCACCACGGAGGCTCCCAGCACATGCAGGAGCCGCAAGGTCCAGTGCACCGAAGCCTCCCACGGAAGCTGCCCCCCCAGCCGCAGCATGGTGGCCCAAGCGCTGGGCCGCTCGGTGGCCACCAGGACGCCGACGAAGGTGGCCGGCACGTAGAGCAGGAGCAGGAGCGCCGTGCCGCTGACCACCAGAAAGACCCAGCCTCGCTCGACCTTGGTCCGGTGTTGCCATTCGTACAGGGCGAGCGCCCCGATGAGACAGACGACGATGAGCATCCACAGCGGCGACATGACGTTGATGCCGGTCAGGAAGGGCACGCTGTTGCCCACCTGCATGAGCAGGATGGGGCCCACGCCCAGCACGATGGCCAGGCTCTTGTGGGCGAAGAACGCGCCTAGGAATTCCCGATCCCAGCCGCGCAAGGCCGGGCTCTGCCCCCAGCGGCCCACCACGTAATACAGGGTGGCCAGGATCCCAGTGCCCAGCGTGAACATGACGAACAGAAGATGAAAGGCGAAGGTGAAGAGCAGCAAGCCGTGCAGCCAGTCCACGCCGATGGGGTGATCGAGGACGATGTCGGCCAGGCGGGTCACGGCCCCACCCCCCTCGCGATCATGCGCGCATGGGATTGCAGCTCGGCCTGCCCGTTGCCCAGCCGATAGAGAAAACGGGCGGCCACCCGCCGTTCATAGCCGTCGCCGGAAAACGGCGGCATGAAGGACACCATCTCGTGCGTGTGGTCGATGATGACCTCCAGCCCGTCCTGGCTGCGCCCGGCCACGCGGCGTCGGATGCTGTTGATGCCTCCCACGGTGTGACAGGTGGCGCAGTTGCCCTCGAAGAGTTGCGCGCCAGCCTGGTTCAGGTCGCCATGTACGTGCAGACGCTGGTACCAGTACCGGTTGGGCAACATGCCCTCGCGGCCGAAGAGGAAGCGCTCGGGGAGCAACACCTCACTTACGTACATATGGCTGGGCATCAGATAGGGCCCGCGGATGAACTCGCGGATGCGCTCCATCTCGGCGACCAAGCCGATGGCCGCCACCAGGCCCGGGATGACCAGCCAGCGGGTCAGGGCGATGCGCCCCAGGATGCTGGCCGCCGCCGCTGCCAGCAGGAGCAGAAACGCGACCGCGTTGGCGCCGTAGAACAAGCCAGGTGTTTGCGTCATGTGCTGGGTCAGCACCGCGAACACCTTGCGCGTGGTGTAGAAGTCCGGGACCACGAGCAGGTACCAGGCCACCGCGGGCACAAAGACGGCCAAGGAGACCAGCAGAAAGACGCCGAAGAGGCGCAGGGTCGGCCGTTGTGCCTCGGGATGCAGCCCGGGGACCAAGAGCACGCCCAGTCCGATGACGCCGCCCGCGATTCCGCCGATCGCCAAACGCGCCAGGAGCTGAGGCAGGAAGGACGGGTTGAAGAATGCCGTCCCCAACGTGCGGTGAAACGGCCATTGCCCCACGGTGAGCATGAAGCCGAGAATCCCCGTGATGAGCACGGCCGACAGCACGCTGTATCCGCTGTAGGCCAGCGCGCCCAGGACGCGCACGGCTCGGTGACGTCCCAGCCAATCCCACGCGAAGTACAGGATGAGCAGTGAGACCACCTCGACCACGAACACCAACCACTCGAGGAACCAAGGCCACAGGAACACACGCAGCATGGAGGCCGTCGCCCGCGGAGCCAGGGTGCCGATGGTGAACCAGATACCCGCGCCGGTGACCGCGCCGCCGATGGTGGACACGATGACCCCGAACGTGAGTAGACGCCTGAGCAGCGGGTCCCAGGCCTGGGCGTTCCGACCGCGACGCCAGGCATACCAGTCGGTGATCCCCAGGAGCGCCAGGAAGCCCAAGGCCACGCCCTGAGCGATCACCAGGTGGGTGATGGCATTGGTGCCGATGACCATGCCGGCGCCCAGGTACGAGGCTCGGAAGGGCGGAAACATGGCTCCTCAAGGCGCGGGCGCAGCCGGCCGCCCCTGCGCCCGCACGAAGGCAGCCACGTCGACAGCGCTCGTCCCACTCAGGTCGGGTTTCCCGCGCGGCATGTTGTCGTGGATGAAGCGTTCGAGGATGCCCGCGTGCAGGATCGGCGACTGGGTGCTGTACGATTGCGGGCCGTAAAGCGCGGGGGCAATGCGCGTGCCCTGCCCGTTGGGCCCGTGGCAAGGGGCACAGATCTCGCGCAGGGTCCTTTGACCTGCCGCCAGGTCCGCGGGCGCGGCGCTGGTGAGCGGGGCGGTGTGCAGCCAGGGCACATCGCTCAAGAAGGGCACACCCGCGGATATCCAGCGCAGATACGCCAAGATGGCCAGCATCTCGGGCCCGCCAGCGGGAGGAGGCGTCGCATTCAGGCTACGGCGAAAGCAGGCCGCGACTCGTGGCTCTAGTCCCAGGCCCGGATCATTCGAGGGGAGCCGGGCGGCCACTCCCACCAACGAAAAGCCGTCGTTCTTGCCGCCTTCGTTCAGGCCGGCCGAAAAATGACAATTGGCGCACACCAGGCTGTTGCCCGTGTGAGCGGGCAACTGATGACGGGTATCGAGGAGCAGCTCTTGGCCCCTCAGAACCTGGGCCTGGAGCGCGCCCGGAGCCTGCGCGGGAAGCGGCGGCAGGTACTCGGCGCGGGGCGCGGACGGTCTGGCGGGCACAGGTTCCGCCACCGCCAGCTCAGCGGCCACGCTCGTACGATCGAGAAACGGCATGAAGACCACGGCCAGCACCGCCGCCACCACGGCCAGCACGGAGAAGATGAGGAACCCCACCGCGACTGAAGGCTTCATGCACCGCCGCCAAGCAAGCAGGCCTTGGATGCAGGCCCCGCCAGGCGTGTGGCACGCGCGCTGGGCGCAACGTCCGCAAGGCGCACGCCAGACTGCGGGCTACGCCGCGGGAACGAGTGAGAGACTTCCCTCTAGGCGCCGGGGATCGCGCCCACGCTGTCCACGGTCATGTTCTGAGCCGAGGGAGCACTTCGCACGGGGTGGACGACGCCGCAGTCTCCGTCAGATGGCGGGAGGTGACTCGCGGATGGGTGCGGAGATTTGCCCGGCCTCGTGGGCCTTGCGGCGCCGGCCGAGGCTGAACTTGAGCGCGAACGGCGTCACCAGCGTGGTCAGGATGACCATGACCACAAGGGCCGAGAAGGTGTTGCGGCCGACCACGGCGTGCCCATCGATGCGTAATTCGAGGCCGATGTTGGCGAAGATGAGCCCCACCTCGCCCCGCGGGATCATCCCGAGCCCGATGGTGAGACGGTCGATGTCCCGGCCCCATACGCCCAAGGAGCAGAGCTGCTTTCCGACGACAGCGGCCGCGGTCAACGCGAGAGCGAGGCCGAGCACGCCCGGCGCGGCGAAGGCGCGCAGATCCGTGCGTATGCCCATCAGCACGAAGAAGACGGGAGCCAGGAACCCTGAAATCGGCCTGATGAGCTCATCGAGCGCATGCTCACCTTTCTCCACGAAACCGCGATAGTGCACGTCCTCCAGGATCAGCCCGGCGGCGAAAGCGCCCACGATGGGAGCGAGGCCGATGACACTGGCCAACCACGACAGCAGAAAACACCAGCCGAGTCCGAGCGCGAGCAGCACGCCCCGGGCATGCAGACGGGAGGCCAGGCCGAAGAGCTTGGGGGAGAGGTAGACCCCGATGACCAAGGAGCCGACCAGGAAGGCAGCGGCCTTGAAGACGATCTGGCCAGCGCTGCCGAGCGAAAAGTGACCTCCACTGTTGGCCGCGGCAATGATCCCGCTCACGACCGCA
>JAEXQJ010000064.1 GCA_023438785.1 Pseudomonadota bacterium | reverse complement strand
GCCTTAGGCCGAGCACCGCCGGCCTAAGGCGACCGGCCGCCGTAGGCCTTTCCCCGGCCGCCAGCCGTCGCCGGAGCGAGCGGGGCGCCTCAGCCGGCGGACGAAGCAGGCACAGCTCGGCGGACGGAGCGAGCATAGCTCGGCGGCCCCGAGATAACACAGCTCAGAGCGAGCACAGCGGCTTCTCGGGATCGGCGATCGGGGGGGCGGCCACCCGGCGGGAGATCAGGCCTCGACCAGCAATTCCCGCAGCTTGCCCAAGGCTTCGCTGTGCAATTGGCAAACGCGGGGTTCGCTCACGTCGAGCATTTTGGCAATTTCCCGATACGTGAGCTCCTCGATGTAGTGCAACGACAGGACCATGGCCAGCCTATCGGGGAGCAAGCCGACGGCTTCGCTCAGGCGGGACATGGCTTCCTGGCGCAGGATCGTGGCGTCGGTCGCGTCCACCCCGGCCAGAGTGGGCAAGATGGATTCCAGCGGAAGCGGCGGTTCGAGCAACGCGCTCATGTCGCTGGCTTCCTCCAGGTCCACGCCCATGTCAGCCGCCACCTCCTCGACCGTGGGTTCACGTCCCAGGTCGCCGGCCAGCTTCTTGCGCGTCTTGACCACATTGTCCGTGCGGTCGCGCAGCCGGCGCGGCAGGTGATCGAGCCGGCGCAATTCGTCGAGCATGGCCCCGCGCACCCGGTGTTCGGCGAAAGCGGCGAACGAAGCCCCCCGCGACGGATCGAACCGTCGCCCCGCCTCGAGCAGGCCCAGCGCCCCCACCGACCACAGGTCATCAAAGGCGCTGTGCAGACCCGTGCGCGCCACCAGACGGCGGGCCATGCGGTCAACCAAGGGAGCGTATTGCTCGAGCAACGTCTCGTCGTCGGGCGGGGCAGCAGTGGAGCGCGTCGTGTAACTGGCTATGGCTCTGTGCATGTCGCCTCCCCTAGCTCCCGGAGCCCGCCTCGCGAATGAGACGGTCCCGCATCACTTTCAATCCACCATCCATACGCTGCGGAGGCGGCTGGCTGAGCAGACGATTGACCACATCGGCCAAGGCCCGACTGGCAGGGCTCATGGGATAAACATCGACCACTGGCCTCTGCAGCATGACCGCCTTGTGCACATTTTCGTCACGCGGCACGTACCCCAAGTGGCGCAAGCGCGCCGTGAGGAACCGCCCCGACACGGCGGACAGCTTCTGGAACATGTCCCGTGCCGACAGCTCGTCGACCACTGGGTTGATGACCACGGCGAAATCCTTCACCCCGCCCTGCAGCGAGGCGACCTTGATCACCGCGTAGGCGTCCACCAACGACGTGGGCTCGGGACTGAGGACCAACACCGCCTCCTGGGCCGCGCTGACGAAGAAGAGCACGTTCGTACCGATCCCCGCGCCCGAATCGATGATCACCAGATCGAAACGATCCTGCAGCCCGTCCAGCGCGGCCACCAATTGCAGCTGCTGCTCGGGCCTCAGCTCGGTCAGGCTTTGCACCCCCGAGCCCGCGGGCAGGATGTCGATGTTGGGTGCCGCGCGAATCAGCACATCGTCGATGCTCGCGCTGCCACTCAACAAGTCGCCTACGTGGCGCCTCGGCTTCACGCCGAAAATGACATCCACATTTGACAGGCCCAAATCCGCATCGAGGATCAGCACGCGCTTGCCGGCCCGCGCCGCCAACGACGCCAAGTTGGCCGAGAAGTTCGTCTTGCCCACGCCCCCCTTGCCCGAGGTCACCGCGATCACCCGTAGCGGTTCCGTCGACGGGGTCGCGGCGGGCTGCTCCTCGGAAGTGGGTCGCGTCACCAGTCGCAGTCGGAGATTGTCAGCCTGGTCCATCTCAGACTTCCTTTCCCAGGATGAGCTCACACAGCGAAGGGCTGGTGACGGCATGTAAGTCATCGGGCACGCGCTGACCGTCCGTGATGCACGAAACCGGACAGACCGGCTCCACGCCGGCCACCGACAGAAGGCTGGCCGGGCCATCCGCCTCGTCGACCTTGGTGAAGACCAGGCGACGGATCTCGCGCGACTTGAAGCGACGAACAGCGGCGCGCAGCTCACGGCCGCCGGTGGCCGCCGAAAGCACCAGGTGCTGCTCCGCCTCGGGCACGGCCCGCAGGAGCTGGGATTGCGCATCCAACGCCGCGGGATCCGAACGGCCCGCCGTATCGATGAGAATCAACTGCGCGTCCGCCGAGGCCGCCACGGCCTGGCGCAGAGCCGCCGCGTCCCGGGCCACGTGCGTGGGCACCCCCATGATCTCGCCGTACTTGCCGATGTGGTCGCTGGCGCCCACCCGATAGGTGTCCACCGTGACCAGAGCCACGCGCACATGTCCCTCCAGCAAAGCGCGGGCCGCGATCTTGGCGATGGTCGTGGTCTTGCCCACACCGGGCGGCCCCACCAGCGCGATGATCGAGCGCTGCGTGCTTTTCCAAGGCGGCAACGCGGGACTGATGTGGCGACGCAAGCCATCGCGCAGGGACTTGAGAATGTCGCGCTCGCTGCGGCTGACCGCGGACTGGGCTGCCTCGCGCGCCAGAGCCTCGGCCACGTTCTGCTCGGCGCCCCGTTGCACCAGGCGCTTGACCACCGCCATGAGCGGCGAGGCTGCATCCGCACCGCGCGGCTCGGCGCGGTTGGCGCGAATCTCGTTGCGCAGCTCATCGACGATGCGCCGAAGGGCCAGCATCTCGCTTTCCAGATCGGGCCCCGAGTTGCGCCGGCCCGGCGAAGGCCGCTCCGGTTTCGGTGCCGGCGCCTCGGGCGACGCCGCCGTGATCTCCACCTCGCGCCGTCCCCACAGATGCCCCACCTCGCGCGTCTTGAGAATGATGGCCTCCTCGCCGAGGGCCGTACGAACAGCGTCCAGCGCCGTACGAGGATCGGGTCCACGGAAGGTCTTCACGATGGCATTCATGCGGCTTTACTCCAAGGTGTCGGGCCGAGGTCCAGCATGCCGACGGGCTCTACCTGCGTTCCAGGGACGAGCTCCCGCGCCGTGATGACCCACAGGTCGGGGACGAAGCGCGAGGCGAAGTCGAACAGGGGGCGCCGCAGATCGGGCGGCGCGATGATGACCGTGGCCCGCCCCATGGCCGCCATGTTGGCGCCCTGGGCTTCGATGACGCTGATGAAGCGCTTGGCCGTCGCCAAATCGAGGGCCAAGGTGATCTCGCCGTCGGACTGGGCCAGCGACTTGCGCAGCGTATCCTCGGCGGCGCGATCCAGGGTGATGGCCTGCACCGTGCCCTTGCCGTCGGACAGCTTAGCCGTGATCTGGCGGGCGAAGCGGCGGCGCACCTGTTCGACCAGGTAGGCCGTGTCCTTGCTGCGCGGGGCCGCGTCGCCCACCGCTTCGAGCAGGCTGCGAAAATCGCGAATCGACAGGCCCTCGCGCAACACGCCGCGGGCCACGCGCACCACCTCGCCCAGGCTGATGGTGTTGGGCACCACGTCCTCGACCAGCTTGGGCGAGTCCTTGGCACAGTGGGCGAGCAGTTCTTGAATCTCCTGGCGGCCCACCAGCTCGTGCACGTTGCGACGCAGGACCTCGGACAGGTGCGTGGTGATGACCGATCCCGGGTCCACGACGGTCAGCCCCTGGGCCTCGGCGCGCGCCCGATCGACGGGCAGGATCCACAGCGCGGGCAGACCAAAGGCGGGCTCCTTGTCGGGGATGCCGTCGGCGCCGGGCAGGTTGGGTGAGCCGCCCGCCTGGTCGAGGACCATCACGCGGTCGAGGTAGGCCGTGCCGCCGGCCAGCTCCACGCCGCGCAGATGGATGCGGTACTCGTTGCCGTCCAGGCGCAAGTTGTCGCGCAGGTGCACGGCAGGGATGATCACCCCCAGGTCGCTGGCAATCTGGCGGCGCAGGTTGGACACCCGGCCGGGCAACTCGCCACCTTTGTCGAGGTCGATGAGGGGCAAGAGCGCGTGCCCCACCTCCATCTCGAGAGTCTCCAGGCCCACCAGATCGCCCAGCTTCTCGGGCGCGCCCTTCTTGGCGTCCTCGGCCTGGGCGGCCTGCGCGGCGGCCGCGGCCTGCGCGGCGGCGACCTTGGGCTGACGGCGCGACAGGGCGTAACAGGCACCTGCCAGGCTGGCGAAGGCCAGGAAGGGCATGCCGGGCAGAAGCCCGAGCACGGCCAACACGCCCGCCGCGTGCTTGAGCGTGCGCTGGTGGCCGAATATCTGCCGTCCCACGTCGGCGCCCAGGCGTGAGCCCGAGCTGGCGCGCGTGACGATGATACCGGCGGCGGTGGACACGAGTAGGGCGGGCATCTGGCTGACCAGACCGTCGCCGATGGTCAGGATGGTGTAGGTCTCGGCGGCGGAGGCGAGGGACATGTGGTCGCGGCCGACACCGGCCACAAGACCACCCACGATATTGATGATCGTGACGATGAGGCCGGCGATGGCGTCGCCGCGCACGAACTTGCTGGCACCGTCCATGGCGCCGAAGAACTCGATCTCGCGCTCCAGGTTGCCGCGACGAGCGCGCGCCTCGCGGTCGTCGATGATGCCGGCGGCGAGGTCGGCGTCGATGGACATCTGCTTGCCGGGCAAGGCGTCCAAGGTGAAGCGCGCTGCCACCTCGGCCACGCGACCCGAACCGCGGGTGATGACCGCGAAGTTCACCACCAACAAGATGAGGAACACCACGGCGCCCACGATCAGGCTGCCGCCCACCGCGAACTGACCAAAGGCCTGAATGATGTGACCCGCGGCCCCGGTGCCCGCGCCGCCCTCCATCAGAATCAGGCGCGTGGTGGCCACGTTGAGCCCCAGGCGGAACAGGGTCACGATGAGCAACAGTGACGGGAAGACGGAGAAGTCGAGCGGCTTGGCCACGCCCAACGAAATCAGCAGGACGAGCAGCGAGATGGCGATGCTCACGGCGAGCAGGCCGTCGAGCGCGAGGGCCGGCAGCGGCAGGACGAGGACGGCGATCACGCTGAGGACGGCGAGGGCCATGATGGCCTCGCTGCGTCCAGCAGGCGGCAATCCCTTGTTGTTGGCGGGGGCGACGGCGCTCATGCGGCACCTCGCACGTCACGGGCAGCGGCCGCCTTGTGGCGCCCCAGCACGCGGTACACGAAGGCCAGCACCGCGGCCACGGCCTTGTAGGTCTCCACCGGGACCGAGCGCCCCACCTTCACGCGGCGGTACAGCAGCCGGGCCAGCGGGATGTCCTCCACGATGGGGATGCCGTGCTCGCGCGCCAGCTCGCGCATGTACTCGGCCAACTTGCCTTTGCCCTTGGCGATGACCTTGGGCGCGGCGTCCTGATCGGGACGATAGCGAATGGCCACCGCCACGTGGGTCGGGTTCACGACCAGTGCGTCGGCCTTGGGCACCTCGGCGCGCGCCTGGCCCCTGGCCAGCTCACGGTGGCGACGCATGCGACGCGAACGAATCAAGGGATCGCCCTCTTCTTCTCGCATGTCGCGCTTGGCCTCTTCCTTCGTCATCTTCATGCGCTTGTTGAACCGATAGCGGGTCAGTGCAAAGTCGAGGCCTGCCAGGACCGCGAGCACTGCCAGGATTTTGGCGAGCCCGGCCGCGATGGGCGCGTAGAGGGCCCGTAGCTGCGCAGCCGGCGCCAGGTTCAAGATGCGAGGCAGAGTCAGGAAGTCGTCACGGAAGGTGCTCCACAGGACGAAACCCAAGGTCACGACTTTGACGGCAGCCAGCAGCAGATCGACCAGCGTGTCCTTCTTGAAGAGCTTGGTCAGGCCCTGCGCGCTGAAGACGCGCGTGAAGTCGGGTAAGGCCAGGTGGGCCCAGGTGCCCAGGCGCGTTTGAATGGCCAGGGCGACGGCGGCTCCCAGGGCCACCGCCGCCACCACGGCCAGGGTCATGAACGCCGGCCGCACCAGAAGCGGCAACAGAATTCCGGCCTTGGCGCGCGGTAGACCGTCCGCGGCGGCCCACACCAGGTTGACCAGCGAATCACGCAGCGCGGGCCCCACGGCCACCAGCGCCGCGGCCCCCGCCCCCAAGCCGGCGATCATGCCCAGGTCGCGGCTGACGGCGATCTGGCCTTCGTCCCAGGCCTGCTGCAGGCGGCGACTGCTCGCTTGTTCTGTGCGGTCCTCGTTGTCGTCTTGGGCCACGCCCCAGCCTCAATGCACGACCAGTGCCGACCGCGCGGCCTGCGCGGCGACGGCCGCGGCCGCGGGGGCCACGAAGTACAACGCGCCCATGCCCGCCAGCAGGGCCAGGGCGAAACCCACGTTCGACAAACCCATCTGCGGCGCCACGCGGCCGAGCAGGCCCAGGCTGAGATGGCCTATGGTCACGGCGGCCAGCACGGGAAAGGCCAAACGCACGGCCAGGGCCAGCGCACCGGCGGCCTGCGTGACCACGCGCAGGGCCAGATCCGACACATCCGCGGGCACGCCGGGCGGCATGTCGATGATGGAGCGACAGACCCAGGCCACGGCCTCGCGGTGAATGCCCATGCCCACGGCGCAACCCAGGGCCAGGAAGGACAAGAGCTGCGAGATGGCGCTGGATTCGTGACCGTTGATGGGGTCGATGAGCGAGCCCATGCCCAGGCCCATGGAGACGCCCATGAGATGGCCGGCGCCCGCCGCGGCCTCGATGGAGAACATGGCGATGAGCCCGGCGGACAGACCCACCAGCGCCTCGGACAGAGCGGCGATGATCATGACGTGGGCCTGATCCCAAGCGGCGTAGGCCGGCGCCCCTGCGCCCATGAAGGCGGCCACGGCCACCGCGAAGGCGGCGCTCAGACGCAGGCGCGCGGGGACGGGGCGCAAGCCCAACACGGGCGCGGTGATGAACAGACCGGCGCAGCGAAGCACGACCAGCAGAAAGCCGAAGGCCGTGGGCAAGGCATCCGTCAAGACAGCCTCACAGATGGGGCGACATGCGGTTGACCGCGGCGGCGAAGAAGTGCGCCAGGCGTTCGATGGCCCAGGGGCCGATGGCCCAGGTCACGCCGATGGCGGCGAGCAGCCGCGGCAGGAAGCCCAAGGCCGAGTCGTTGATTTGCGTCGCGGCCTGCAGCAGGCCCACGATGAGCCCCACGATGAGCAAAGCCCCCATGATGGGCGCGCCCACGGCGCCCAGCACGGCGAACCCTTCGCGCATCAAGGCCGCGGGTAGTTCTGCGCTCATCCGAAACTCCTCATCAGAGACGAGACCATCAGGTGCCAACCGCCGGCCAGCAGGAAGACGCCGATCTTGAGCGGCAGGGCCACCATGGTGGGCGGCACCATCATCATGCCCAGGGACATGAGGATCACCGACACCAGCAGGTCGATGAGCAGCATGGGAATGAAGATGAACAGACCCATACGGAAGGCCGTGCCCAACTCGGAGATCATGAAGGCGGGCACCAGGGTGGTGAAGGGAACGGCTTCACCGCGCGCTGGGCGCGGCGTCCCCGAAACCTCGAAGAACAGGCGCAGGTCCTCCTCGCGCGTCTGCTTGAGCATCCAGTCCGAGAGCGGCCCCTGCGCACGCTCCAGGGCCTCGGTCACCGAGATCTTGTCATCCATGAGCGGCTTCAGCGCCTGCTCGTTCACCTTGCGTGCCGTCGGCGCCATCACGAACAAGGTCATGAACAGCGACAGGCCGATGATGACCTGATTGGGTGGCAACTGCGGTGTGCCCAGGGCCTGGCGCAGGAACGAGAAGACGATCACGATGCGCGTGAAGGAGGTGACCGAGAGCACCAGGGCGGCGCCGAAAGACAGCGCGGTGAGGATGAGAAAGATCTTCACCGCCGAGGAGCCACCGCCGGCCGCCGCGAGTCCGCTGCCTGCCTCGGCCGCGCTGGAGATCAGCTTGGCGGTGCTTGCGTTCATGACACCCTCGCCGACAGTCCCTGGGACAGCTTGCGGCGCAGGTCTTGGTCTTCGAGGCTCTCATCGAGCAAGCTGCGGAAATCCGGCGCGGACTTCGTCGGCCCCACGGCGCGCGCAAACAGCCGGCGCAAAAGGCCGCCTTCGTTGTCGGCCTCACCCTCATCGGCGGCAGGCTCGGGCGCAGGCTCGCCCACCACGGCCTCGGGCGCGGCCTCGGACGCGGCCGGCGATGTGGCCAGGGCGGCGGCCAAGGCGGCCACGGATTCGGGCGCGGCCGGCGCGGATTCGGGCGCGACCGCCGCCTCCCGCACCTCGCCGCCACCGTCGAGCGACTGGAGCAACGAGATACCCGCCTCGCTGGCGCCCAGGACCATGGTCCGCCCATCCACACGTGCGACCAGCAGACTGCGCTTGGGGCCGATGCTGGCCGTCTCGAGGATCTGAATTAGACCCTGGCGGCGCCCGCGGCGACGGTTGAGCACGAAGGCGCCCGCGGCCAGCGCCAGCAGCACGAGCGCTGGAGCCACCACGGACACGCCGAAGTGCGCCGGGTTGCTCGCCGCCGGGGCGGACGATGGGGCCGCCTCGGGCGCCGGCGGCACCACCTTGGGCAGCGGCGCGGCCTCAGCCGGCACCACCTTGGCCGACGACGCGGGCTCGGCAGCCACGGGCTGGGGCATAGCTCGATTCGCGACCGCCGTCGGAGCGGGCTTGGCCTCGGCCGCCCTCTCTGACGCCTCGGCCGGCACCGCGCCGACCGCGCGGGCCGCGGTCGCAGGCGGGTCCGCCGTCGGAGCGGCCGGCACCGCGGACTCTTCCTGATAGGCCTGACCCTCGGGCAGGGCCAGCGCCGCTTGCAGGATCTCGCGCGCCTGGGTGCGTGGCGCGGGCAACGCGGGCTCGGCCGCGGACTCTTCATCCGCGCCGCCCGTGCAACTGTAGCGCGCGCGGATGCCGTCGGCGGTGGGCTCGACCAGGGCCGGCTCCTGGCAATTCATGCCGGCGGGCAGGGTCACCTCCAGCTTGGCGTAGCGCGCTCGCTGCAGCACCTGCATCTTCGCCCCCTGAATACTCGCGGAGCTCGCGTCGCCGTCCTGCACGAACACGTACAGGCGGTGCGGCCCCTTGAGGCCACGCACCTGGCGCGCGGTCACGGGCTCGGAGGTGCGCATCTCCACGGTCAGCGAATCGGCGCGCGGAATCGCCGTGATGGACTCGATGGAGAAGGCGAGCGGCAGCAGAAGGAGGGGGTTGAGCATGATGGGCTCCTCAACGCAGACGTGCGATGCGTTCCGAGGGACTGACGATGTCGCTGATGCGAATACCGAACTTGTCGTTGACCACCACCGCCTCCCCGCGCGCCACCAACCGTCCGTTGATCAGGATGTCGAGCGCCTCGCCCGCGATCTTGTCCAGCTCGATCACCGAGCCCGGGCTGAGATTGAGCAGGTCCTGGATGGACATGCGCGCGCGCCCCAGCTCGACGGAAAGATCGAGAGGAACGTCGAGCAACAGATCCAGGCGCCTGCCGGTTGCGGGGTCTTGACTGTTGATTTCCTCGGCCATGGTCTCCTCGGTGGCTAGGCGGCATTCGCCGCGGGGAAGGTTCCTGACGCGCGCTGGACTCGCCCCGCTACCGTTCCGGCGGCGATGGGCTTGAGAATCTCGACCGCCATACCTCCGCCCACCACACGCGGCGAGGCGCTCATCTTGGGTCGGTCCTGCACGAGAATGGGCAAGGGCGAGCGTTCGTTGGTGTTGAGGGTGACGACGTCACCCGCCTTCAAGCCGAGCAGCTCGGACAGACGGAGCTGATGACGTCCGACCTCGACCCGCAGCTCCACCTCCACCATCTCCAATTCGCGTGCCAGGGCCTGGCAGAAGCGGGCGTCGCGCTGACCGCCCAGGCGGGGCGGCGAGCTGAGCAGCTTCTTGGCCGACTCCACCGCCGCGTAGGGAATGGCCAGAATGAGGCGGCCATCGAGGGAGCCCGTGATCTCGAAGGAGCACAAAATGGCCACATCGGTGGGCGTGGCGATGGCGGCCATGCGCGGATCGGACTCGAAGCGCAGCACCTGCGGCTTCAAGGGCAGGACCCCCTCCCAGCACGTGGTCATGGCGTCCGAGAGCAGCGCCAGCACGTGGCGCAGGACGACCTTCTCGACGTGGGTCAACTCGGGACGCACGTCGTTGGGGTTGGGCTTGGCCTTGCGATCGCCCAAGGCCGCGGCGAGCAGCGACTGGGCCAGCGCACCCTCGAGGATGACCAGGCCCAGGCCGTGCCCCGCCCCCAGGCTCATCACGCCGATGGCCACCTGGCCGTTGAGCATGTTGTTCACGTCGGTGAACTTCATCAGCGTGGCGGGCGCCGCGGTCACGCGCAGCTCTTGGCGCGTGCGTCCTGCCAGGGTGCGCCCGAAGATCCCCGCGATGCGATCGTTGATCGAATCGAGCGTGGGCATCTGACCGCGGATGATGCGGTCCTGGCTGGTCAGATCGTAGGGGACCACGGGTCCCGCGGCCCTGGCTCCACCCGCAACTCCCGGCTCCGCCGCCGCAGACTCAGGAGGGACCTGGCCCTCCTGAATGGCCTGCATGAGGGCTTCGATTTCACTGGGATCGAGAGGAGACGCCATGGGATGCCTCGCTACTGGATGATGAAATCGGTGATGTAGATGGCGCGGATGTGCTTGCCCGGGATGAGCTCATCGAGGCGCTTCAGGAGGGCTTCCTTGGTGCGCACGATGCCCTCGCTGCCGCGCAGCTCCTCGAGCGTGCGATCGGAGAAGTACGAGATAACCAGGTCGCGGATGTGCGCCAGGCGACGCTTCACGATCTCAGTGTCCGCGTCGGTGTTCACCTCCAGATCGAAGGAGATGCGCACGTAGCGATCCTGATCCGCGGCCCGCAACTGAATGATGAAGTTGTCCAGCTTCAGCACGGGTCCCGGCGCCGCGTTCGCAGGGTTGGAGGTTCCCCCCTCACCGCCCGCGGCAGGCGCGCCATGTTCGCCGGCCGCGCTGTTCTCGGCGGCGGCGGCGGGGGTGGGCCCATGCGCAGGTGCGGATGGCTTGCGCATGACAAAGAAGAGGACCGCGCCCATCATCATGACGTTGCTGGCGAGGATGATGACGAGGAGCAGCTTGTTGCTGCCGCCGCTCGCCGGCGCGGCGGCCGGCGGGGTGACCTGGGTGGTTTCGGGGTTCTGAGCCATGAGTTGTCTCCACCCCTCCATTGAGCAAGCCACGTGCCTGAGCAAGCCCAGTCACTCCGCGGACTTGCGCGTGTCAGCGACGTGACACCTCAGGTTCGTGTCAGGTTGCTGGCGTCAGATCATCTTTGCTCTAAAGCGGCGCCCCCCACGATCCGAAGAGGGGAGCATGGCTCGCCTGCCAGATCCTTCCAGGGGAGTGCGATGAGGGCTGCCCAGACCGTCACCGTAGAGACGAACGACGCCCTCGACCTGGGCGCGCTGACGCACAAGATGGACGAGCTGGCTGCATCGGCGCTCACCGACAGCAACGCTATCCGCCGCAGCCTGCCCGACGTGGCTGCTCACGTGCTCGAGCTGTGCCAACTGACGTGCACGGATGCAGGTCGGGTGGAGAAAGAGGTCACGCGCGATCCCTTCATCAGCGGGCAATTGGTCGCCGTGGCCAACTCGGCCATGTTCGCCCCGCGCATGCCCATCATCGGCGTGCGCGATGCGGTGGTGCGACTGGGCCTCGATAACGTGTGTGACATCGTGATGATGGTGGTCAACGGCTCCACCATGTTCCGCGTCCCGGGCTTCGAGGCGCAGGTGGAGCTGGTGCGCAAGCGCGGGCTCGCCGCGGCCATCGCGTGCCGGACGATGGCCAAGCTCTTCCGCTTCGCCGCGGAGAACGCCTTCCTAGCCGGCCTAATGCACGACATCGGCGAGATGGTGCTGCTGGAGAGATGCGCCAAGGTGGGGGGCATCACGCCGGCCATGCTCGAAGACGTCCACTACGGCCCTGTCATCAAGGCCGCCATCCGACGCCTGCACGCCGAGTTGGGCGGCGCCGTGTGCGGGATCTGGAAGATGCCGGCCAGCGTGGTCGACGCCGCGACCTACCACCACAACTGCAAACGCAACGAGAACCGCCACTTGACCACCGCGCTGGCCGCGGCCGCCGACGTGATCTGCGGCCACCTGGGCCTGGTCACGGGTGCGCCCACCGAATTGCCTTACGAGCACACGGCCTTTGCCGACCTGAAGCTCAGCCCCGAGCAGATCAATCAGGTCGTGGCCGAAACGCAGAAGTCGTTGCCCTCACTCTCGGTGGGGCACTGAAAGCGAGTCGATGATGAGCCATCCCGGTCGAACGCTGCACGATCTGCTGGCCGCGATCCCAAGTGAACGCGTGGACGAGCCTGACCCCGATGACCCCACGCCCTCGCCCGAAGTGCATGGCTTTCGCACAGACTGCGTCAAGGTCCTGGGCCAGGCCGAGCAGCGCAAGCTGCGCACGACGATCCGCCGGCTGGCCGTTGACCTCAAACACAACTGAGGTCAGGGAATGCAGGGCGAAAACTGCAGTCCCGTGTCGACCAACGGCCCGTCCTGCGTGCTGGTCGAGGTGAGAGCGATTCGGCTCACTTCCAGCGCCTCGTCGCCCATCGCCAGCCGGAAGTCGTAAACCCGCTCCACGCCGGGCGCATCCAGGACCCAGTAGTTGTAGCTGGACAGGGCCATGGGGACCCAGGCGCCCGCGCGCTTGAGCTCCAGGCTCTTGAGCGGCCGCGAGCTGTCCCGGACCATGATCTCCACGTGCTGAAGGCCGCTGCCCAGCTTCTGCCCGATGCGGATGCTCCCGTGGATGAGCGGCGGCGCGCACGGCACCTCGGCAAAGGACAGAGAGGTGAGCGAGGTCTCAGGCGCGACCAGCGCATCCATGGCCGCGCGCGAGATGCTGAGCTGCCGGCCCGTGCCCGTCACCGCGGCCAGGCGCTCGACCACCAAGACCTCGATGGACTTGCCGGCCTCTCCGGTGGTCAAGCGCAGGCACGTACCGCAGCCGTGCGCACCCTCGAAGCCCTTGTCATCAATTCCCGCCACGAAGGCGGGCAGCGTCTCCGCGTGATAGCTGCAAGCCCCGGTTCCTTTCGCCTCGTACACGCTCACGGTCGCCTCGAGCCACGCGAGGGCCGGACAGACCGCCGCGTCCGGGGCAGGCCACGGCCCATCGGCCGCCACGTCCGGGACCGCATCGACCGCCGCGTCCACCACCGCGTCGAGCCGCACGTCGACCAGCGCGGGCCCGCCGTCGATCACCGCGTCGACAGCGGTATCGAGGCCCACATCCAGGCGGCCCGTATCGGCCACGTCCGCCGGGCGGGGCACATTGGGCGCGTCCCTGTCTCGGACGGGGGCATCCTCCAGGCGTGCCGGGCCCTCGTCGATGCCGCTGTTCCACGGCACGTCCACGCTGCCGTCGACGCCCTGGAGATCCTGGATGCCCACCAAACGCGCGCAGCCGGTCAGGCCCAGGCCGAGCACCAACAACACCGTGCGGATCACCACGTGGCCTCCATGTTCATGCCCGCGCTCCCTGCCCCCAACACGGGCGTCCAATGCATGCGCGCCTGCTCATGCTGGAGGTCGTGGCGGGGCGACGAGGTCACCCACAGGTAAGTGGACACGGCCAGCGCGGCCAATCCGACGCCGAACGACACATCGGCTACGGTGGCCGCGCGGACAGCAGCGCCGCGGTCATCGATGGCCCCGGCGCTGCAGTCTCGCCCCGTAGGACAGGCGTCATCCGCGTCCCGCCACTTGCTGAAGGCGCGCCAGCCGAACGCCCCGCCCACCACCAACGCTGCCGCGCCCACGCCCCCGGTCACGTAGGCGGCCAGGCGCGTGTTCGACATGGGACGAGGGACCGAGGAGGCGGCGGGCGACGGCCTCGGCGACGGCCAGGCCGGCACCTCCACGTCCACCACGCCGGCGCTCGGCCCCACGAACAGCACGCGGTTCCACGAGGACATCCCCTCCAGCGTGGCCATGATGACGTGCTTGCCCGGGTCCACGGGGATGGCCACGCCCCATCCAGCACGCCCCACGGCCACGCCATCCAGGCGCACCTGCACGGCTTCCTGGCGCGTCTGTTCCGCCACCCGAATCACCACGCGCGAGCACTTGGCCTCCAACGCGTTGATGTGCTGGCGTGCGAAATCCACGCGGTCCGCCCGCTGATCACGTTGAGCCGCGCCCAGGGCCTCGTTGAACTCGGACCACGCGGTGGCGCATTTGCCCTCGGTTTCGTGGCAAGCGGCCAGGTTCAGCAACGTGCCGGTGGCCGGTTCGATGCGCTGGCTCTCGGCAAACTTGGGACAGGCCTCGCTCACCTTGCCCTCCGCCAACAACTCGCGCCCCTGCTGAAACAGGGCCTCGGCGATGGCCTGCTTCGAGGGCGGCGCGGAGGGCACGACCACCGCAGCCTCACCATCAGCCGCCACGGCCGCCGGTGAGCCCAGCAGGCAGGCCACCCCGACGATGCGCGACCAGGTGCGAACAGGGAGAAGAGAAGAGTGGCCCAAGCTCCTACTTACGTCCTTCGAGGGGATCCACAGGCAAGACCGGCGCGGGCGCCGCCGCCCTGGCCGCACCAGGCCGCACGTGCGGCTTCGCGGGCCGGTATGGCCTTTCGGTTCTGTCTGCGGTGTTCATCGGATTGGCCGGCGCGGCTTCAGCGTGGGACGCCGGCATGGGCTCCACCGGCTTGGCCGCGGGAGAGATAACGGGAGTGCCCGGCCGTGTGGGCAAACGACTATCGGTGCCTCGCCCCGCCAGCAGGAAAATGAGCGCGACCAGGACAGCGCCGGCCAGAGCGCCCACCGCCAACCACCGATTGCGCCGCGACACGAGCACCCGACGAGGAACGATGGCGCGGGTCGCGGACGAGACACGCTCGCCCCCCGGTGGCCCAGCCCCGGTCAGGGCCGCGACCCGCTCGGCCACCGCGACGGCACGTTCGGTGTTCGCCAGGCTGTCCAGATGCATCGTGCGGTAGCCCGCGGGCAGAGCCCACGGCGCCGCGAAGGGCAGCAGGGCCTCGGCCAGCCGGCCCGCACTCTGGATGCGCGACTCCGGGTCCTTGTGCAAGCAGTCGTGGACGACGCGCGCCAGCGACTCGGACACCTCGGGCCTGAGGCTGCGCAGCGGGGCAGGCTCGCGCTCGAGGATGGCGATGACCAGATCCGGCACGGCGTCGCCGTGGAACGGCCGGCTACCGGCCAGGGACTCGTAAAGCACCACACCCAGGGCCCAGATATCCGATCGCTTATCGATCTGGCGCGGATCGCGCAGACGCTCGGGCGCGATGTAGGGGGGCGACCCGATGTAGCGAGACGCGCCACCGCCGCTCCCGGTGAGGTCGGCGTCGTTCGACAGCCGCTTGGCGATGCCGAAATCCAGCACCTTGACCTGGGGTAACCCGTCCACGCCCTCGGTCACAAACAGATTGTCGGGCTTGAGGTCGCGATGCGTGATGCCGGCAGCGTGGGCCTCGGCGATGGCCTCGCAGGCTTGCACGATGAAACCCACCGCATCCGCCACCGGCACCGGTCCCGCGGCGAGCCGCTCACGCAGATCAGCTCCCTGCAGATGCTCCATGACGATGAAGGGCTGATCCCCATCGGCCACACCCGCATCCAACACGCGAGCCACGTGCTCGCTGCGCAGCCGAGCCACGGCCCGCGCCTCGCGCAGCGCCAGCTCCCGGCCCTCCGCATCCTTGGAGTAGTCCTCGTTGAGGACCTTGATGGCCACGTGACGGTGCAGTTGCTCGTCGTGGGCCGCATAGACGCTGCCCATCCCGCCCTCGCCGAGGAGACGCTCGACAACGTACTTGCCGGCGAGGCGATCACCCGGGTTCAACGACAGCGACATTCAGCACACCATACGCGTTACCAAGAGCGCGGCGAGATTGTAAGGTCTGTCGCCGCGCGCAGAAAACGGCCGCGCCATCTCCAGTTAGGCTGGAAGCGCCACTTGCGCACAATACCATCGCCCGTCACCGCTGGGGTGAACGCGGCCGTGTATAAGACCGACGCGCCCATGAGCTGGATCCCACTCGCCCTGCTGTCGGCCGTTCTTCTGGGCATCTACGACGTCGCCAAGAAAGCGTCCGTCAACGGTAACGCCGTGCTGATGGTGCTCTTCGCGTGCAGCGCCAGCGGCCTGGCCTTGCTGGTGCCGGTCGGCATGATGTCGCTCTTTGCTCCCCAGTGGGCCGCCGCGTGGAACCTTCGTCTGCATGGGCTTAGCCTCGCAGGCCACGGCCTCATCCTGGCCAAGGCCCTGCTGGTCACCCTGTCCTGGGTGCTCACCTTCTTCGCCCTCAAGCACCTGCCCCTGTCGCTGGCCGCCCCGGTGCGGGCCAGCGCGCCGCTCTTCACCCTATTGGGCGCCGTGCTGCTCTTTGGCGAGCGCCCCTCGGCCGCACAGTGGGCCGGCATCGCCATCATCCTGCTCGCCTATTGGGCCTTTTCCCTCATCGGGCGTGGGGAGGGCATCCATTTCTCACGCAACGCCTGGGTGTGGTCGCTCTTCCTCGGCACCCTGGTGGGCGCGGCCAGCAGCCTCTACGACAAGCACCTGCTGCAGTCGGCGCATCTACCGCCGCTGGACGTGCAATTCTGGTTCACCCTCGACAGCACGCTGGTGCAGGGTTTGATCGTGCTCGTCTTCTGGTGGCCACGCCGCATGCGAGCCACGCCCTTCCGCATGCGCTGGACCATCCCCGCGGTCGGGGTTCTCCTGATCCTCGCCGACGCCCTCTATTTCCAGGCCCTGGCCCGCCCGGACGCTCTGGTCAGCGTCATATCCACACTCCGCCGGAGCAACGTGATCATCAGCTTCGCCGTGGGCTCGCTGGCCTTCGGCGAGAAGCAGAAGCTCAAGAAGACCTGCGCTCTTGCCGGCGTCCTGGTGGGCATCACGCTGCTCCTGGCCAAGCGCTGATCCGGCGCGGCCGAACGCCCGTGCTCCGGGTGCCATCAATACACGATGATCTCCGTGGTGCAGAACTCGGAGCAGCCGTCCTTGGAGAGCGTGTTGCCGTCGTCGCATCCCTCGCCCGGATCGACGACGCCGTTCCCGCAACTGGCCAGGTGGGTGCAGTTGGCTTCGCAGCCGTCGCCGCCAGTGCGGTTCTGGTCGTCACACAGCTCGCCGAAAAGGCTGTCCACCTTGCCGTCGCCGCAGTAGTGCGTCCACTTGCAGCCCGGACCGCAGGCCGCCTTGCCGTTGTAGCCGTAGGCCGACAGGTTGAGGCCGTCGTCGCATTCCTCGCCGTCGGCCGTGTCCACCTTGCCGTCGCCGCAGTACGAGGGCAGCGTGCACTGGTCGGTGCAGGTGCCGTAGGCGCCCGTATTCTTGTCCTTGCCCAGATCGCAGGCCTCGTTTGGCGTGACGAAGCCGTCGCCGCACACCGGTGCGCACACGCTGCGCGGGTTGGAGAACGCGGACAGGGTGAGCGTGTAGTTGGACTCGCTGGTGTGGCGCTCGGCCTGGAAGACGACGATCTCGTAGACCTTGCCCTTCTCCAAGCCCAGATCGACCACGGTGGGGCTCTCGCAACCCGGGGCCGCGTCCTGGCACACGCTGCCCGTCCCGTCGCTGGCGTGGAGCTGCACCGACCCTTGCACCGAGGTGTGGATGCCGCCCAGGTCCACGGCCAGTCGCTTGTTCACGAACACCCAGACGTCGTCGTCGCCCAGGAAGGTCAGCAGCTCGTTGCCCGTGTACTGGAACCAGTACCGAACCTCCGAGGTGAAATGGAAATTGTGCCCGGCTTCGGTCGCGCCGAAGCTGGGCCGCTTGTCGTCGAGCGGGAAGAACCGGTTCGAGGTGTAGCGAAACACCCCCGTGTCGGTGCCCGTCTCGCTCAAGGCCAGCGTGTCGACGAAGGTGTAGTTGTAGCGGGGCGAGCCCTGGCGCGGCCAATCCCCGGCCGCGTCCTTGAACCAGATGGAGAACCAAA
>JAEXQJ010000045.1 GCA_023438785.1 Pseudomonadota bacterium | reverse complement strand
CGGTCCCGCCTTTGAGGCCGTGTGCCGCCAGCACGGGTTCGACGCCTCGGCGCGCGGTCTGCCCACCGCTCTGGGCGAGGAGAACCCCATCCTGCGCCGGATCACGCGCCTGCTTGCCCTGGCGGAGAGCCCCAACGTGCACGAGGCCGAGGCCGCCATGAAGACCGCCCAGCGCCTCATGCTCAAGCACAACATCGACGCCTCCGTGGCGGCGGCACGAGAGGGCTTCACCTTTCGCCACCTGGGCGTGCCCCGCGGCCGCATCGATGCGGCGGAGCACATCTTGGCCGGCATCCTGGCGCGGCACTTTTTCGTGGAAGCCATCTGGGTCCCTTCGTTTTCGGCCAGCCAGGGCCGCCGCGGCCGCGTCCTGGAGATCTGCGGCACGGTCTCCAACCTGGATGTGGCGGCCTACGTGCACGGATTCCTGCTGGAGACCGCCGAGCGGCTGTGGCGCGAGCACAAGCGGGCTCACTACATCACGCGTGACCAAGAGCGCCGGCGTTTCATGGCCGGCGTGATGATGGGCTTCGATGAGAAGCTGAAGGCGGGGGCAGTGGAGAGCCGGCGCGAGGGCTTGATCTGGGTCGGCGATCCCGAGCTCGTCAGCTATTTGCGCCAGCGCTATCCCCGGCGGACGGGCGGCTCGGGAGTCGGCCTGCGACGTACCGAGGCCTACGAGCACGGCCGCCAAGCCGGGCGAAACATCGTCCTGCACCGTCCCGTTCAAAGCACGCAGGAGCGCGGCCGCCTCCTCGGCCCGGCCCGCTGAGTCCTCCGCGGTTCCCGCGCCGCGCGCGCCGTCCGCACCTTCTTGCCCTCGGTTCCGATAGACTGCCCATGGTGCAACTCATAGTCGCCGAGAAGCCCTCCGTGGCGCGTGATCTGGCGCGCGTCCTCGGTGTGCGCGCCAACGGAAAGAATTGCTTCGAAGACCAAGGGCGCGTGATCACGTGGTGCGTGGGCCACCTGGTGGAACTGGAAGAGCCGGCCGCCTACGACGCCCGCTGGAAGCCCTGGCGCCTCGATACGCTGCCCATGCTGCCCAGCCAATTCAGACTGCGGGCCGTTCCGGGGACGCGCGAGCAGTTCGAGGTGGTGCGTGGTCTTCTGCGCGATCCGCGTTTCACCGAGGTCGTGAACGCTTGCGATGCGGGTCGCGAGGGTGAGCTGATCTTCCGCTACGTCTATCAGTTGGCGGGCAGCCAACTGGCCATTCGGCGGCTGTGGATCTCCTCGCTCACCGACGAGGCCATCCGCGGTGGTTTCGCCGGCTTGCGACCCGGGCGCGAATTCGAGTCGTTGGCCGACGCGGCCCGCTGCCGCTCCGAGGCCGATTGGTTGGTGGGCCTGAACGCCACGCGCGCCGTGACGGTTCGCTACCGCACGGGCGAGAATTCGGCCCTCTATTCCATTGGCCGCGTGCAAACGCCGACCTTGGCCATCCTGGTCGAGCGTGAGAAGGCCGTGGCGGCCTTCGTGCCGCAGGAATACTGGCTGCTCAAGGCCGAACTGACCACGGCCGACGGCGCGCGCTTCGCGGCCACATTCGCCCGGGGCAAGGTCAGTCGCTTCGGGAACCGGGCCGCGGCCGACGAGGTGCGGGATCGGAGCCGGACCCACGCCGGGAGCGCCGACCCGCTGGGACCCGTGGTGGAGAGCCTCAAGCGAAGCCAATCGCGCGAGCCGCCGCCGTTGCTCTTCGACCTGACATCGCTGCAGCGAACCGCTAACAAGCGCTTCGGTCTGTCGGCGAGCGCTACCCTGGAGGCCGCGCAGGCGCTCTACGAGCGACACAAAATCCTGACCTACCCGCGTACGGACTCGCGCCACCTGTCGTCCGACATGGCGGCCGAACTGCCGCGCCTTCTGCGCGGTGTGGCCGAGTTGCCGGACTACGCGTCTTTCGCGCGCCCCTTGCTCGACAATCCACCTCGGCCGAGTCGGCGGGTTTTCGACGACAGCAAGGTGCAGGACCACCACGCGATCGTCCCCACGGGCAAGGTCGTGTCGCTGGCCTCTCTGGACAACAACCAACGGCGCATCTTCGATTTGGTGGTGCGGCGCTTTCTGGGCGCCTTCTACCCGGATGCCGAGTTCGCGCAGACCGAGGCCGTGGTGCGCGTGGGCGAGTTGGCACCGGACGCCCCGGAGGCCCTGCCACCCGCGGGCGCCGAGGTCCCTCTGTTGCAGGCCGCGCCGCCGCCACCTGATCGCTTCGTCGCGCGTGGACGCACACGGCTGGTGGCCGGCTGGCAGGACGTGGCTGGCTTCGGCGACGACGACGACAAGCCCAAGAAGGGCAGGGCCAAGGACGGCGACGACGAGGAGCCCGCGGGCGTGCTGCCGCCCCTCGAGGAGGGGCAGCGCCTGGACGGCGCGTTCGAGGTGCAGGCCAAGAAGACCAAGCCACCTAGCCGGCACAGTGAAGCCTCGCTCCTCGCGGCCATGGAAAACGCGGGCCGAACCATCGAGGACGAGGAGTTGCGCGCGGCCATGAAGGATAGCGGGCTGGGCACGCCGGCCACCCGCGCCGCCACCATCGAGACCCTCATCAAGCGTGGCTTCGTGCGCCGGGAGGGCAAGCACCTGGTCCCGACCGCCATGGGAATGGGCCTGGTGACCGCGTTGCCCGTGCCCAGCCTGGCCTCGCCCGAGCTCACCGGGCAGTGGGAGGCGCGGCTGGCCCGCATGGCGCGCGGCCAGGAGAATCGCACCGGGTTCATGGGCGACATCGCGGAATACGTGGGCCAGGTGGTGGCGGCCATTCGCGTGGCCACCCCCATGAAGCCCCTGCCGGAGCCGGAGCCCGTGGCGTCCAAGCGCCGGCGCGGGCGGTCGGCCAACCCCGCCACGCCTCGTCCGCCGGCCAAGCGCCGGCCCAAGAAGACCGCCGCCCCGGCCGAGTCGGCGACCGCCCAAGCCAGCGTGCGCCAACTCCTGTGTCCCGAGTGCGGGCAAGGTCACCTCATGACGGGCAAGCGGGGATGGGGCTGCGATCGCTGGCGCGACGGCTGCAAGTTCGTCGTGTGGTTCGAAGAGAACGGCGTCCGGCGCAGTGAGGCCGACCTGCGCGCCCTCCTGGCCCAGCACCCGCGTCCGACCCCGGCCCCGCACGGCCGCCGGGCGTAACGGAGCCGGGGGCCCGGTTGCATGTGCCCGAGCCTCGCAACGGTCCAGACGTTTCGAAGTGGGGTCTGTTTGTGCGCCAGGCCCTGGTAGGCCTTGCTTCGGACTTCTGATTCTGTACGTTGGCCGTGGGAGGACGACTCCTTCAGGCGCCGGTCTCGGATTTTGCCCATTCGAGGCGCAATGAGATTTCGGGGCATCGGATGATCAATTCACTTGTTCCCGCACGGGCTTCGCTCGCCCCACAATGTGAGCGTCGGCGAATCGGACAGCCTCGGCCTGAGTCATTGGGTGCAAGCAGTTTGACTCCGCCTTGATGTGAGCCTGGTTTGTCGCTGGGCTCGCAACGCTCCACGTGACCCGCTCGTTCCATTGGAGGGATTGAAGATGAGTCGGATTCGACGCCAATCAGCAGACGTTCCATTCCGGTCCACATGGGTGCTGGCAGGCCTCGTTGGAGTGTGGATTGCTGCCTGCAGCGGAAGCAGCGATCCGTCGGGCGGGACTGGGGGGCAGACGAGCAACACCGGTGGGG
>JAEXQJ010000043.1 GCA_023438785.1 Pseudomonadota bacterium | reverse complement strand
CTGAAAGCCCTGCGTAGCGGTCGGGGGGCCGGGTAGGAGCGCCTGGCACCGCTTGCGAAGCGCGACTTCGGCTAGAAATCCGTTCTCTGGTCAGAGAGTGCAGGGAATTGGCCGGGCACGTGACCGTTGTCGTCGTGGTAATGGAAGCACTCCTGACCACGGATTTCGTCCTTGTGATAGCCCCAGGGTGCCGCGCTGATGCGGTGGAGGTACGGATACAGCAGGGAGGGTTCAACCCCTGCCATTTCGCACAGCCAATTGGCGGCCATTTGCCTTTGGAATCTCAGATCGGCCGAGTGCTCCGAGGAGGAGTGGTGTGATGGTATCGTCAGCATGCTGATAAGCTGATTGATGTCCCAACCCGAAGCGGCTGCTTTGCGTTGCGGACGCTCGATCCGCCTCACCGCTGCGAGGCGAACCATCCAATCCGGGTTCTTCTGAGCGATCTCGAAGAGGACGGCCTGATCGGTGATCCGCTCGGTCGCGCTCTTCTGAATTTCCGGGGCGTCACCGCTACGGGCAACCTTGATGAGGACGGCCTGGTCCGTTAGCTGCCTGACCGCCCGAGCACGAACGAACATTTCCCGGTCGTTCTGGGCGACGCTGGCAAGAACAGCCTGATCGGAGATCCTCTCGGTGGCGGCAGCGCGCACCAACGACTCGGCATCGTTCTGCGCGATCCAGGCAAGCACGGCCTGATCGGTGAGATGCTCGGCAGCCCATCTACGATGGGATTCCTCGGGGTCGTTCTGGGCCGCGTGGGCCAGATCCGCCTGTCCGGTCAGTTTTTGAATGGCGAGAAAGCGAAGCCGCCGCTCGCGATCGTTGCGAGCAACGTGGGCGAGCGCTGTCTGGTCGGTAAGCCCCGACACCGCGGCTTCACGGACAGCAGAATCGGGGTCGTTGCGAGCGACCTCAGCCAGCGCCGGCTGGTCGGAAAGGCGTCGCACTGCCGCTTTGCGCACCTCGCGGTCTCGGTCGTGTTGGGCGATGTCGGCGAGCGCACTGCCATCGCGCATGCGGAGAACAATCTCCTCGCGCACATGTGGCTGCCGGGCTGTCCTTCCCAAAGAGGCAAGCAACGCCTGATCGGTCACGCGCGCGATTGCAGAAGACAGAGCACAACGACGAAGACGGCCTGTCTTCACGATATCTGCCAGAATCTTCTGCTCGGTCAGTCGATTCACGGCAGCACACTGCTCGATGTCCCCTCTGTCGGCCACCGCCAGCTTCCCAAGCCATTTCTCGTTGGTCAGCCGCGCAACCGCCTTCGTGCGCGTGTTCTCGTCGTCGGCCTTTCGTGCGATCGCGTACAGGGATCGCTGGCTAGTCAGCCTGTCCACGAGCGCGCGGCTGCGGGGACCGAAACAGTACCGTCGATAGGCAAGCCAAGGTGTGAGCGGAAGGCAAGCGTATGCGACGGCCACGAGTACGACGTTCAGCCAGCGGGCGTCCGACGCTCTCGATGCCGTGCCTGTGAGGGCGAGTCCTAGGATTAGGATGATGAGGGCCAACAAGGCCACACCGGAGCCGATTACGACTCGCTTGGAGACGAACCGAAAAGACGAATCGCGGCTTCGCCATCCCCACGAGTCGGAGCGGCAGAACGCGGCCGCGGCGGCTACACCCAGTGGCATGAGACCGCAAAGAAAGCGCACTTGCTCGGGTAGAGCCAGCCAGGCCAGGTACGCAGACAGCTGTGCCCAGAGAAGGACGCCGAGCATTTGCGGCCAGGATGGTTCGCCGTGCGTCTTGTCGAGCAGGAACCGGATAAGCACGAGGCCAACCGCCAAACCCAATACCACCGGAAAGGTCGCGTGTGTGGAGAGTAGCCTGGCGAGATCGGCAAGGCTGTCGGCAGTCATGTGCTGTCTCCAAGAAATGAGCAGGATGCGACGAAGGCCAACGGTATGCGCGGCACCCTCGTGGGTCAAGCGTCGCTGGGAGCTTGGCGCGGCTTCGGGTCAACGAATCGAAGAGCGCGGTGGACCTGGCGTGGAAACGGAAGAGTCTCGGCTACTCCTTGTGGGTGGCCAAGGGGGCCGACGGCGAAACGGCGAGTGGCGAGCAAAAGCCCCGGCCACGCTGAAGGGGCGTGTACGCCGACATCACGCGGCAGTCGGGCTCCGAATGCGGCCAGCGAAAGCCGGACAGCCCAGGCAGCACGGCGAGGAGTGTAAGCGGGTCGATAGCAGCGACGTATGATGGAAGTTGGCGTGTGCGGGCGATCTGTTATCGCCGGCGGGCGTCAACAACCGCGACATCGCCATCTGGCTCGACAAGGACGGTGTTCCAGCCCTTGAGTTCGGTGGACGGCCCAGACAAGCGGATCGGTGCCGGCAGGTGAGGGCGAGGTGCTGGACGACTGGGTCCTCGTGATTGCCGGCCGCGTGGTGTTTGCTGGCAACCCATCACCGTTTGCGCTCCTCGATGAACCTAGCCCGGGGCTCCCTCGGAAGACGCGCCACTGGGAGATGGCTGCTGGATGGTTTCGATGCAAACCATCTCGACCGGCTCGGTCGAGAGTGCCCCAGGCCTACTTCTGACCGGGGCGCCGGAAGCGACGACGCAACCGACGCCCGGAGGAAGAAGGCGCGAAGACTAGAACTGCGAGATGAATTTCCAGGCCAGCGGTGGAACAAAGGCCTTCAGGCCATCATCGCCGGTCGAGCTCCCGTCATCCACGCTCGACGGGGTGTGCGCGCCGTCGAACGTGCACGTCTTGACGGGATAACCCGCCTTGCACCCTTCGAAATCGTAGCAGGTGTAGCTCTTGCTACCTTTGGTCGTCGTCTTGATCTCCCCGATCGTGCAGCCATTATCCTGAGCGTGCTGAAGACTGCAGTACTTCCCGCCCCTCTTCTGGGCGTCGTTGTCGACCCACGGACAAGTGGTATCGCTCATGCCGGTTACCCCCATGTACGCAATGGGCGCGCTCGTAGCGGTCGGCATATTGGGGAGATTGTAGTTGGCCGCTGCCATGGTGACCGCCCCGCGCAGCTTCGTCTGACGCGTGATCGACAGGGCGTAGCTCATCATCGCTCCGAAGCTAAAGCCCGTGGTGAAGACCCGGCTTTCGTCGATGCACAGGTTTGTCGTGACCAGGGCGAGCAACTCGTCGAAGAGGGCACTGTCTCGCTTGAAGTCCCATGGGAAGTTGCCGATACCCCCGGGCGCCACGAAGATCACGGGATCCTTCGCCGCGGTCGCTTCGCGGTGGAGCCCGAAGTAGGCATAGTTCTTTGCGTCGAAGTTGGGACCATTGAAGGCGGGATACTGGCCAATCGCGTTGCCGTTGGCCGAACCATAGGCCTGGTGCCAGGAGAAGATTAGGCGATACGGGTGCGACGGATCGTAATCCGCCGGAATGTCGATGATGTATTCGCGACTCTGGCCGCCGCTCGTGATCTTCAGTTTGGTCGAGGTGGGAAGACCGTTTGCAATCGACGCGCCGCCGGTCGTCAGCGTTTTCGCACCATCCTTGACGCCACAGCCTTTGCTCGGAGTCGCGCCGCCGCCTCCGGCACCGCCGCCGCCCCCACTGCCGCCGCCGCCGGAGCTTCCGCCGGTCGAAGCGCCGCCTCCTCCGGTGCTTCCCCCTGCTGCCGTACCGCCCGAGGACGTGCCGCCGCTGGCAGTGCCGCCGGTCTTAGTTCCGCCACTCGCAGTTCCGCCACTCGCGGTTCCGCCACTCGCGGTTCCGCCAGTCGCAGTGCCGCCGGTCTTAGTTCCGCCACTCGCGGTCCCGCCGCTCGACGTGCCGCCGGTGCTCTGGCCGCCCGTGGCCTTGCCGCCCGTGGAGCCACCGCTCGCAGTGCCACCCGTTGAACCGCCGCTGGCCTTACCGCCCGTGCCGCCCGTCGAGCCAGCCGTCGGGGAGGGGCTACCGCCCGTATTCGATGTCTCGCCGTCCGAGCTTCCGCATCCGACAATTCCTATGGCAAATCCTAGAACCAGCGTCGGCAGTAACCTCGTGTGCATGGGGTCCTCCAATGGAAAGCTCAGGCGCTCAAGACGTCGGCTCAGACGCGGAATGCGCAGAAGTACATCGGAGCGCCTCGGCTAGTGGTCATGGTTACCACACTCCGGCGACAATGTTGCATCCGCTGCACGGACCCCCGTGCTGGCTACCTCTCGCATCCTCGCGGAATCGTAGCCGAAAGCTGCCTTTCAGGCAGATCGACTGGCTACCCCAGACGGGCCGAAGAGGGAGGGGCCGATGCTCAGCCGAATCACCTGTGCGCCGCAAAGACTCGATCCGGGCGATGCCGTGGTGTCGGGCGGTCTCAAAGAGCTCGAAGCAGATACGTGGGGGACGGTCGATCGGGCATCGATCGCCACGGCTGCGACGTGGGCAAGTGTGTTGCGGCATGCTGATGGCCAGCGCGGGCCGCGCGCGACGCGTGGTGTCCTGCTTGCAGGACGATCGGGTAGACGGCTTCGAGTGGGCGGTCCTGCCAGGCCACGTGGCCAAGGTACTCGGCCATCTCGGCCTGAAACGCCTGCTCGACCAGACGGGCGGAGAGCTGTTTGAGGGTGCCGTCCTTGCCATCAAGTCCTCCGGCTTGCCGTAGGCCGGCGTGTGGCGATCCTACTTCGCGATCCAGCCTCGAACCGTCCCGCCAATCGTCTTGGCTGACGGAAAGCCATCGGCCTTCTGCAGGACGTAGCAGTGACTCGTCTGCTGCAGGATCATCCTGCTCTGGGGGGACTCGCACGCGACCATCGGCACCGACAGGAGCGCCAGTAGCGCGGGCTTCCCATTCGATCGCCGTATGGTGGCGCATTGCCGCACAGGGGCGTCTCTCGTGGCGTGGCTACCTGCCCGTCGGGGCACGACGGAGCGGCGGGCTCGCTGTCAGCCACGCTCGGCCAGCCCGTCGGCGGGAGTGAATACGCCGCTCCCGTCATCACCTTCGAGGGCGGCCGGTCGCCGCCTGGCGGCCAGGGCCGCCTCGGTGAGCTACGCCGCAGGCCCGGAATCTCACCTGACTTTCACATCCGGACTCGTCTGAGTCTGCTCCTGAGGGAGCTTGAACTCCCGACCATTCGCGTCGAAGTGGCGTACGACGACCGTTCCGCTGCCGCTTCCCTCGGTCACGTCGTAACAAGCGTAGAACGTCGGCGTCTCGTTGACAGTAAACGACGAGTGCCGAATGACCACGCGCCCCTTCTCGGCTGCCTCCGACGGCAACTTCGCCAAGTAGTCTCCCCGCAGCTCGGGATCCTCGAGGATGCCCTGCAGGCTGCGCGCGGCATCCACCACCGATTCGGGCACCGACGGCCAGAAGGCGGCCTCCTCGACGGCCTGATCATCCGCATTGAACCGAGCCCACGCGAGGGAATCGGGAATCGGGATGCCGTCGATGGAGCGTTGGACGCCGGAGTTGAATGCCTTGAATTCGGGGATTCCTTGGACAGGATCCGTGGCCGTCCCCCTGACCTCCATTAACGTGGAGACACGGACGCTCTTGACTTGATCGCGCGGCAACCCAGCATTCACGAAGTAATCCATCACACGGGCATTGTGGAGCGCGCCATCCTTGGTCATTGGCGGACGTTTCGTCGATGGAGCATCCGAATTCGGCACGCCAAAGGATGCCCCGTTGCGCGGGTTGGACGCGAACACGCCATGATCACCGACTGTCTTTTCGTACCCGTTCTCGCGAACCTGGCGCGGGTTGGGCCCGACGGGAAAGCGCGAGGTGCCCGGGTGTAGTTCGAACCCTGGACGCATCGGGCGTGACGGCGGTTCGGCACGTTCAGGCAGCACGGAGGTGCTCAAGCGCGGCGTTTCTTTGGACCTGAGCCTCATTTCCTTGCGGGAGTCGGGCAGGTCGCCGGAGGCGGTGCTCGCTCGCCCTTCGGCGCGAAAGCGGACCACGCCAACAGCAATCAGGATGGCGCTCGCGAGGGCGGGGGCCAATAGTCGTCGGCTGTTCATTGGGTGTCGTCCCAAAAGAGGGGGGTGGAGGGTGCGCCGGGTGTCAATTAGTCGCGCGCGCCATCCCCGTGGGCCGCGGAAGCATCGCAGGTCGCGCGGAGATGGCCCGTCGCTTTGATTACTGATGCTGGCGAAGCACGCGAATAGGTCTAGATGCTGTGGAGCGGTGGGTTCAAGACCGTGTCGTAGTTGTAGCTCTGCTGCGACCACCAATAGGAGATGCCCTGCGTGTCTCGCGTGTCATCCTGGATGTTCGCCCAGCTCTCTCCCATGTGATTGATGGTCTCGGTGCTGGTTGCGCCGACCGCGATGACGGTGTAGCCACCACAGCCGTTGATGCCTCGGCCTCCGCCACCGCCGGGTGCGGCGCAGCCGCAGCCATCGTTGGCAGGCAAATTGTTCACGAGGTTGAGCCAACCTGCGGCCACGCTGGCGTTATGGTTGATCAGCATTTGATTGGCGAAGGTGCTACCTCGGTCGGAGACGTCGGCCGTGTCGCCATTGGTTGGCATCACAGTGGCAACTAAGTGCGTTCCGGCGATGGCTGGGCCGAGATCGGGCAGGACGGACGACACATAGGCACCGCAACTGATGCCGAGGACGACGAGGTTGGTCGAACCGTTCGTACCGGCGCTGCGCCACGAGCCCGCATTGGGGCTCTCGCCCCAAGCAACGTAGTTGCCGTAGAAGTTGTTGTAGTTCAGAAATCCGCCGAACCTGTCATTGGCGGAGTGCGTGATCAGGTAGCGGGGGGCGGAGTAGTGGCACGTGCCCGTTGTTTGGCTCGTCGTGTAGACACAGAGACCGTTCGGGCGCAGGTCCGAGCGCCCTGATGGCGGCGTCGCGCAGTCGGCGTTGCTTGAGCACGACTGCGTTCCGCTCCCGGCGTTGCAGTAGCCGTGACCGGCGAAATAGGAAATCGCGATGGGAGAGCCGGAATTGTTGGTGTCGAAGTTGTACAGGTCGGCGCAGTTGCCGTCGTAGTCGCTGTCGCAGAAGTCCGTGTCATAGACACTCAGGTCCGAGTACCGGTGTACGTAGGAGAAGAAGCTATCCTGGGTGATCGTGTTCATGAAGCCGTCGGCGTCGGCGTTCGCGTTGTACAGGTCGTTGCCTCCGCCGCCATAGTTGATCACGCTCTCGACCGACACGCCGTTTGAAGCAAGAGCGGGTGGGACAGCGCCCAGAACGGAGGCCAGTGAGAGGGTCAGAAGCGGGATTCGCGCGGCTCGGCCATCGCTCCGTCTACTTGTGCTTGGTACTGACACTGATAGCTGTCTTTCCATGGTTCCCCTGTCCTTTGCTGGAAGTGAACGCCCACGGCAGGCCGGCGAGCGCCATGACCTGCCACTTGTCCACTACGAAGAAGGCCGGGAATTGGTTAAAGGAGCGCGCGAGAAACTCACATCGCCAATGGCACGGGCACCTCGACGGGCACGCTGGCATCATCCGTGGTGCCGTCGCCCAACTGGCCATCCGAATTGGCTCCCCAGCACCAGAGTCGTCCCTCCGTAGTCAAGGCACAGATGTGAGCGTACTTCGTCGCAAGAGAACGTATGGACATCCCCTCGGGAAGCCTCACGGTGACCGGAACCAGACTCTGGGCGTACTCGCCATTGCCAAGCTGGCCGCGATCCCCCCTGCCGAGGCATTGCACCGAATTGTCGTTCAGGACGGCGCAGGTGAACCCTATGCCGGATGCGACGACGACGGCTGGACGCTGAAAACCGGAGCTAACCGGTATGGCGCTAAGCCTCGAGGTCTGGCCGCTCCCCAACTCGCCATAGAGGTTCTCGCCGAAGCAACGCACGGATCCTGACGACAACAGAGCGCACGTGTGATCCTCGGCGGGAGACGCTGCTATGACCGCCACCGCCCTGCCGTCCATGCCATACACCGTTGTCGGGACTGTAGTCGCGGCAGTGGTTCCGTTCCCGAGCTGCGCCCTGTCGTTGGCTCCCCAGCAGCGGAGGCTGCCGCTGGCGAGAACGGCGCACGCTTGCCAGACTCCAGTCGCTATGGAAGTGGCATCGGAGATGCCAGATACAACAGCGGGGCTGAATCGGGCGGTTTTGGTCCCGTCCCCTACGTCCCCGTGGTCGTTGCGGCCCCAGCATTCAACGGTGCTGTCCTTCTTGCGGACGCATATGCGCTCTGCGCCGGCAACGAGCTGCTCAATCGGTGAGCCGGCGGGATAGGGAGTGCAGTGTGGGCCGTTGGGAGATGTGGTCGGACTTGCGCAGCCAAGCTGGCCGTTGGCGTTGTAACCCCAGCAATCGACTTGCCCGGTGCGCAACAATGCGCAGGTCGAGCCCCAACCGGTCGCAACAGCGCGAACATCTTCTTGGGCCGGGACCTGATAGGGAGCTAAGTATTGAGCATTGCTCGCCGGTCCGACCTGTGCACCCCAACACCGGAGCGTACCGTCAGAGACAACCGCACAGGTCGTTACGTCCGCAACGTCCACGTGCGTATACCTGGGCGGCCCACAGGTGTTGTCGATGTTCCTATTGCAAACGTAAGGGGCTACGCAGTCATGGCTTGTCTTGCACCCGGCCCGGACTTCGGCGACAACCGAGGCGTCGCGCGCCGCGGTGTCCGGAGAAGGAGCGACAGCATCGGGCGCGTCCTGGATGGTCTCGCGGCCAGAATCGACAGCCGCGTCTTGGGAGGGCTCGGCAGGAGGCGAGGCGGCCAGATCCCCGTCCGCGCCGTCTCCGGAGCGCGGGCCAGGAGCATCCTCAGCCTCCGCCTGGTCATCGCCGAGATCTCGCGCCGCGGACGTGGCCGATTCCGCTCCACCATCCGAACTGACGGTGTGGCACGTCGCCAGTATGCAGACGCGATTGCCGACGCAGTCGTCGCTGGTGCGACAGCCAGCCTTGGGCTGAGGCAAGCATGCCGCCGCACCGAAGGCCACGGCGAGACACAGACCAAGGGGAGCGCGCATGCCTGTGCCGTTCTACGGACCCGAGCGGCGATCAGCGACCGGGGCATCCCAGAGCCAGTAGCCCACCCCGAGGGCAAGAGCACCCAGCGCCCCTGTTCCAAGGGCAGCCCACCCGTACCTCTGGTAGCGGTCACGGGCATCGAAGGACTGGCGTTCGAGGGTCCTCTGCTGGAAATCGTTGTAGGCGCGAGCGGTAAGCACGGCAAATACGCAGGAGGCGGTTAGGGAGAGCCCGCCGAGGACGACGCTGGCCCACGCGGCCGAGCGCTGCGAGCCCGCGGCCGAGGGCGTGGCGGGGCTGGCGACCAGAGCTCCCCTTGGGGTCAGGTCGACCGGCACGAGGTTCGGTCCGCTGCTGTCGACGTAGCCGCGGTAGTAGGAAGGACCGAATTCGGCGGCAAACAATCCCCGACGCATGGATTCGACCGAGGCGCTACGGCGTCGAAGCGAGGGTGGCGTGAGCGTAAGGGTCTCCATGCTCACGGCTCGCTCGGCTGGCGCAACGAACTTCGTTTCCCCACGTTCGTTGCTCAAAAGGAGCGGCTCGCCAGCGGGTAGGGCCAGGTTCACGGCGAAGTCCGGCTCCGCTTTCAAGTCGAGCAGGCGATTCCCTTGCAGGTCATCGATCTGGAAGTGTCCCAGGTGGTGGGCTCGTCCTTGCAGAAAGGCGACGTCGCTTGCGCCTCTGATATCCACGATCGCGGCTCGCGGGTAGAGCCGTGGCGCCACGACGAGCGTCGTCAGGCGCGCGCGCGGATCGGTCACGCCGCGATTCGCGGCAGCCAGGAACGCCGACATTTCACTGTACTCAATGCGACCGTCGCCGTTCACATCAGCCCCGCCGCGCAGACCAGAGAGGAGCTCGTGCGTGAATACACCTGTCTGATAATCATCCCATTCATGGGCCTGCGTATTGCTCGCACTGGCCATCAGGACGCCAACGTTGGGCGACTGGCTCAAGCGATTGCGAAGGGAGGCAATCGCCGCGTCGCTAGCAGAGATGTCCACGGTTTCAGCCGTCACGTCACGTGCGCGGATCATGGCTTCGGCGTGGCACGCATCAATCATGAGGTGGATTGTCCGTCCTGGCAGCGCCGGCAGGACCTCGTCGTACAGAGTGCGTTGGGAAAGCGCTCCGTCTGCCAAGGCGAGGTTGCCCCTGCGGTCGTCACCCAACCAGCCGTGGCCGCTGTAGAAGAACCAGATGGCCACGTCCTCCCCCGATTGAGATGCGCGTTGGATGGCAGCCCGGAATTCGGCCAAGGCGCGTCGGAGCTCGGCGAGTGTGGGTGGACGCGCCTCTTGGCTGGAGGCGTAGCGGGCTTGAGTCAGCTTATCGGGAATTGTCAGGAGAACGGATCGCCGCGCCACCCTGCGGGCGAATTCATGGACGGCCAGCGCGTCGTCATCCGCGAAGCGAAGGTCAGGGGCGTAGATGGCGTTCGGAGCGGCCGGCCGGCCGTTGTAGCCGATGGCAATGGCGAAGATCGCCGTCGCAGCGTGGGCAGGGGAGGACAGCAGGCCGAGTAGCAGGAGGAGGGCGACGCTTGCTGCCCGCACGCGAGTCATGGCTTGGTGACAATGAGGGGAACTCGGCTTGCCGCGAGAACCTGGCCGAGCCGGCCTTGCATGAGAGCCGCGCGGCTCATCGGTGTCTCTGTCACTCGCAGCTCGACGACGTAGGCGCCTGGCTTGTGCTCCTTGCCAATCCTGACGGCTCGTGTGGCGACCGCAGATGAAGCCGCCGTCGCATCCACAAAGGGCGAGGATGCCTCTGCGGCGAAATACCAGATCCTCTCGCCGCCGTGGGTAGGCTCTGCCCAGGCCGAGATGTAACCCCGCAGGCCGCTGGCGCTGATGACCAGGAGTGAGCTGACCGGACAGCGCGCCAGCTCACCGCCGAGGCACTCCACCGAAATGCCTGCTTGTGCTAAGCCGGGGGCGCCCTTGGCCCGAAACCCGGGGGAGTCCGCCTTGAATATCTGAGGGACGACAAGGAGCGACGCCGCGATGGCGACGGCGGTGGCTCCGATGCCCGCACGGACCCACCGTCGCCTCTTGGCGGTCTTCTCCACCTTCACCCGGGCAAGGACCGTCTCGAGTATGGCGTCGCGGCGACCCGCGCCAATGCTGCCCCGGCCAAGCAGTTCGTCGAGTTCGGTATCACTTCGTCGCGGGTCCATCCTGGCGTGCCTTTCCATCATCAGTTCGGATTGCGGTGACTCTTGGTTGGCTGTCAATCGAGATTCCCGCCTCCGTCAGCCTTGCCGCCAGGCCGCCACGGAGATGCCCCTCCAGCGTACGAATCGTCTGCCGACTCACGCCCATTTGTTCGGCGGCTTGTTCTTGTGAAAGGCCGTCCTCGTGGCGAAGGGTGTGCAGCCGCCGGAGCTCGTACGGTAGCGTTGTCACGTACGCTTCGACCACGCGCATGGTCCAGGGGTCCGCCCATGGCGGCACCTCCTCGAGACTTCCCAGCGCTTCTGACATGGTTTCGAGTGTGGTGTCCGAGACTGGTGTCTCGCGTGTCCGGGACCGCACCCAATCGGCCAGCACGTTGCGCGCGATTGCATAGAGATACGGCCCATAGTCGCGTAGCCCGTCATAGGCGCGTCGGCTCCTGTCCGAAAAGGCGCGAACGAAGACCTCTTGTACGAGGTCGGCCAGATCGGCGGGCCTCCGGACTACGCCGACGAGTATCGTTCTGTGGTCGCGTGTGCCAAATCCCTCATTGAGGAGGCGCTCGACCTTGCGGACGTATTCCCAATAAACCGTGGCGAGGGCTTCCGGGGCGCCAGCGCGGAATCGGTCCAGTAAGGCTCGATTAGTTCTTAGGAGCGGCATCGGGGGTGGCGCGCAGCATACCTGCAATGCCTCAAGACTCGTAGCCACAGCTCACGCCCGGAATACCGTCGGGGCGAGGCAACGAGGGATTCGACGGCCGCCGTCCGATAGAGGACTTCGATCGAGCACGGGGGTGGAGCAGCGGCTATCGCAGGAGGAATCAGGCGTGGCGAGCCGTCCGCCGAGCGTTTGCGGAAACCGGGGGACGCGAACGCGCAAATATTGCGCCAGAAACCACGCCCGCCTTGAACCGGGCCGGCGGAGGTTGCGGCCCCAAGGCAAGGGCTAGCGGCATGGCGCCTTCTGAGCAGAGGCAACGGTGCTTGGTCGTGCACCGGGCACGCGTGGCGACTCGACTCGGAGGCCGGACAGGCAGAAGGGAACGCCTTGCCCCCGAAGGGCGAAAAACCCGGCTTGCAACTCGGCGGAGTCCAGAGTGAGGACATCAGCAGAGACCGGGCGAGGGATCCCGGCGAATTCAACTGACGGATGGCGCGTGGAACGCCGAGATACCGAGACAGTCCCGCGTCGTGCTCCTCGCAGACCAAGTCCCGCATCCGGTGATGCTTAGAGCACCGAACGGTTTGAATCGGTCGCGAAAACGCGGATCTGCGTCGCATCCCTTCGTTGCTCGTCGGTCAAATAGGTCGAGTATTCTCCCTCCTCGCGCCTCGGGCTGCTCGCATCTCGGCGTTTTCGCTCGGTCTTCAAACCGTTCGGTGCTCTAGGACCGGCAACAGGCGGTGGCAGGCATCGGCCATTGTCAGAGGTCGGCCCTCGCACGACCGAGCCCCGGGCGAAGTCGTCGGTAGCCTGTGCTCTTGCAGTTGCCCGCCAGGAGGTCTGGAAGGCACCGATCCGCAGCCGGGCGACGCGTATCGCCGCGTGCCTCGGGAACGTCGGTCCGGCGGCGTATAGTCAGGGTGCCTTGTCGCTGAAACCGTCGCTCGATCTGCTCGCCTGCCTGGGCCATTTGGGGCTGGCCGCGCTGGTTTTGTGGCGGCCCGCGGGCAACCCGCTGGCCTTGCTTATCGGGCTACTCTCGTTGGACCTGTTCGCCTGGAACTTCGCCAGCTTCGCCTATCTGCTGTCGGGGCGCCCCGAGTGGCACTGGCTGGATTTGTCGCTCTCGCCCTTTTCGGGCGCGCTGCAATTCCACATCATGCTGACCTTCGTGGGGCGGGCTCGTCGGCTGCGTTGGGTGCTGGCGGGCAGCTATGTGGCGTATGCGGTGCTGGCGACGGGCGGCATTCTAGCC
>JAEXQJ010000125.1 GCA_023438785.1 Pseudomonadota bacterium | reverse complement strand
GCGTCACTCTGCCTTCCGCACGGCGGCCAGGGGTGCTACGCCCTTGCATCCGTCTCCGATCTCGGAGGAACCGGCTCTCTCACAACCAGCTAAGGTTTTGAGACCGGGGACGGATGGAAGGGCGGAGCGCGCGGTCAGGCCGCCTGGGCGCGGAGCGCGTCGGCCTGTTCGCGTCGGCGCTTGCGGCGCAGCAGGATGATGAGGCCGATCGCCGCCAAGACCCACACCGCGACCAGCGTGTGCAGGGCGTAGGGAAAGGCCAGGCGCACGCGCGAATCCGGTGTGAGGTGCAGCGGCAGGGCGCCGCGACGGTGCAGCGCAATGAAGTCCATGAGGATGGCCACCGTTGAGTGCACCAGAAAGCCGGCCCAGATGCTGCGCGTCCGCATGGAGAGCGAGCCCAAGACCACCCCCGCCACGATGGCACCGCAGGCTTCCAGATACGGTTTGGGAAAGTGAATCATCACGTAGGGCGGCATCATGGAGAAGATGGCCCCCACGCCCAGCGAGCGCGTGCCGTGCAGCCAGAAGCCGCGGAAGAAGACCTCCAGGGCGAAGAACTGACCCACGTACAGGGCCTCCCACACCCAGAGGTCCAGCCAGGAGCGCGTGGCCGTGTGATACATGGGGTAGTAGGTGCCGAATTCCCCGGTGTACGCCAGGACCAGCAGGGCCGGGATGACCACCACCAGGCACAGCAGATAGATCCACGCGTGCTCCAAGAACCCACGCGCGCGCAACCCCAGCTCCAGCGGGCTCTCGCGAAAGACCAGCGGCCACACGAGCAGCGGCAGCAGGTAGAACGTGCAGCGCGAGACGCCCCAGTACACGCGCCAGTACAGGTCGCTGTAGCGCCACATCTGGATGGTCTCGGGATGGCGGACGCCCCAACGCTCCAGGGCCGGCTGGATCATGCGGCTGAAGAACTGGTGGTCGCCGAAGTAGTTCACCAAAAGCAGGCACAAGGCGCCCAGAACCAGGGTCACGGGCACGCGCGCGTCGAGCCTGCCCAGGGCCTGCCGGCGCGCTAAGCCGTCCGCCTCCAACTCGGCCCAAGTCGAGCGGAAGAAGCGAACCACGACGAAGGCCAGCACGGGCAGCAGCAGCAACGAGATGACCAACTTGCCCAGCGGGTGGTTGAGAAAGGCCATGAAGGCGGCCGTTATCCCGAATTTCCGGGCGCGTGCCAAACGTTAGAATTCGCGAAGGCCCGCTCCCCCTGGGAGCCCCAGGGAAGTCAGCCCCGCTCTGCTAGCGCGCGAGCGGTGTGCCGGCGTCGGGTCGCGTGACGAGGTCGGCGAACGGAAGGTCGAGCACGGGATAGGCGGCCCAGTCTCGGTAGTCGAAGTGCCACCACTCATCCGGGTTGACCGCGAAGCCTTCCTTCTCCAGCGCCGCGCGCAGCACCTCGCGTGTGCGGCGCTCCTCCGCCGTGCCCCCGGCATAGGCCGCTGCTGCCCTGTCCGAGAATTCGTCGAAGGTGCTGGGCATGGGCACCTCACGACCTGTTTCGAGATCGTAGAGCCCCACGTCCACGGCGCACCCGCGGTTGTGGCGCGAGCCCTTCCGCGGGTCGGCCACGAACTTGCGCTTCTCCGGCGGGGTCACCTCCCAGAACGTGCGGGTCACCGACCAGGGCCGGTAGGCGTCGTAGATGAGCAGACCGTAGCCCTGGGCCTTCAGTTCGCGATGGGCGCGCACCAGGGCCTCGGCCGCCGGGCGTTGCAGGAAGGCGCGCGCCTCGCCGTACATCACGCGGCCCGTGAAGTTCTTGGAGGTGGCGTAGCGGATGTCGAGGTGCACGCTCGCATCGAGAAGCACCAGCTCCACCAGTTGGGGCGGACGCAACTCGTCGCTCTGCACCGGCCGCGCCCCGGCACAGCCAGCCAGGAGTGCCAGCCAGGCCGCACCCAGCAACGCCGTTCGCCGTGGAGCAGGGCAACTCATGGCCGACGCCCAGGGTGCCCCATCCAGGGCGCGCACGAAAGCCTCATCCTTCAGCCGGGCGCGTTGACCCCATCCTGGCGGCATGGCAGAAAGCGGGCCATGTCGGTTATCAAGTCGATCAAGGACATGGTGGTTGGCCAGGCCATGCGGCTGGCGGGCGATCCCCGCGTGACCAAGCTGGCCAGCGACCCGCGTCTGATGAACGCGGCGATGAAGGCCATGAGCCTGGGCGGCGCGCTGAAGACCGGCATGGACAAGGCGGGCGGTGTGGCCGCCGGCGTGTTCGGGCTGGCCACCCACGAGGAAGTGGCCAACCTGCGTTCGACCATCCAGCACCTGGAAGACACCATCGCCACGCTGGAATCGAAGTCCTCTGGGCAGAAGTGATCGGGCTGCCCGTTCACTTCGGGCACACGGGCGCCAGCTCGGATTGCGGTGGCAGGCCAAAGCAGGCGTGGCTTTGACCTGAACCTGACAGGCGCGGACAGCGCGGGGCCGCGTAGCAGGCCTTGCGATCCGCGCCGGATTCGCACACGGCCGTGAGGCGGCCGTCGGGGCCGGACGGGTAATCGATCTCCAGGCGCGTGCCGGCCAAGGCCGCAGCGCCGATGAGGCCATCGATTTGGGCCCCGGGTGGCACGTCCACGTTGAGCGTGCGCATGAGGTCGCTCGTGTCGCTGACCACGGCGGCGGCGAGCGCGCCGCCCAACTCCAAGTAAGCCAGGCTGGTACGTGCCAGACTGCCGTCGCTGTCGCAGGGCTGGTAGCAGGCGCCCGTGGCCTGATTGGCCAGTGTCCACTCGATGCGCCGCGAGCGTGCCAGCTCGACGCAGGCCCCTGGCCAGTCGTCGTCGGAATCCCCCCGGTCCATCAGGGCCAGACGGGGCAGGGTCACCCAGTGCGCGGGCACCGGTTCGGAAACCAACGGCGAATAGAGGGGCGGCTCGCTGCCGTCAGGGGCGACCGCGGCCTGGCCCGTGATGCGCGCCCATGCCGAGGCGCTGAGCACCAGGGGGCCGTGCCCCGTGCTGATGCCGAGAAGCAGGTTGGCGCCGCTGGCCCGCAGATTTGCCTCGCCCTTCTCGCAGATCTCTTCGACCTCGTCGGACGCGAATTCTCGCGGCGCCGCGCACGTCCGGACCACGGGGCGCGTGCCACTGACGGAGCCCAAACCCGCACCCGATGCGGAGACCAGCTCCGCACTCCCGCGCGACAAGAAACCGATGACCGCATAGCCGTCCTCGGCCAGGCGTGACTCAGAGGCGGGCAGGGTCGTGTACAGGGTCATGGTGGGCGACTGGCCTGCATCGCTCGGCAGGCGCAGAGCCAGCGAATAGTGGCTCAAGAGATCGTTGCCCAGCACGCCACCCACTTGCGTGTTCGCATCGCCTGCCGGACCCGCGCACAGGTCCCACAGCCTCACATCGCGGAAGACCGCTCGCAGGGGGGCCGTGGGCAAGACCGCATCCAGGACCTCCAGCGTATCCGTGTGAGCACGCGGCTCGGCCATCGGACACGCGCCCGGGTTGAGGCCCGACATGGTGTATCCCGTGTCGACCAGCAGCCACGGCGTGCTGGCGCCCGCCCGGAACTTGGCCAGAAGCGCCCCCTGGGCCGCGCCCCCGGAAGACACCGGCGCGTGCGCCAACTGGATAGGCCGCGCGTCTGATTCGTAGATCGGGGCGTCCCCGCACGCGGCGGCAAACAGAGCTGAGACGAGAAGCAGGCGCCGCATTCAGAAGCTGACCTTGGTGAGCACGGAGAAAGTGTGGCGCGTGAGCTCGTAGCGGCCCACCGCGCTGGGACGCGCCGTCCCCGTCATGCGCTGCCGGCAGGCGGGCGTGGACAGATCACCCGAGGCCCGCGCGCACGCCGCGGCCGCCGTGGGATCGAAGGCCTCTCCACCTGAGGCGGGGTGCATCCACTGAAAGGCATATCCAGCCTCCAGGCGCACCCGGCCCCACAGCGACAGCTCCGCGGCCAGCGCTGGCTCCAGTTTGAATCCGTCGATGGCCGCCGCGTTCAGGTTGGCCGCCGGCACGGCCGACGTTTCGGCGCGCAACGTGCCGCTCAGGCGCACCCAGCGGCCAATGACGTAGATCAGGCGGCCGCGCACATCCCAGCTATCCTGGAACCCGCGATAGAGCACCAGCGAATCCGGCGCGGCCGTTCCCAACCCGCCGCCGGCCGGCCCCACCAGGCGCACGGAGACGCGATCATGGCCGCCATAGCGCAGCCAGCGGACGATGCCCGTGACGGACAGACGCGGGGTGGCGTGCCACGTGACGCCCCCGATGAAGAAGTCCGGCAGCTTGTACTCTAGCTGTCCGGTCGCGCAGGGCTGGGCCAGGCCGTTGCACAGATCGGCGCCGGCCAGCGTGACCTGGCTGCGCTCGATGGGCAGGCGCACGGCCCCGTCGCTCCCCAGCGGCGCGCTGGTGTACGACAGACCCAGGTCCAGGCGGCCCCGTCTGTAATGGATGCCGCCCGACACGAAGTACGACGGCGTCTGCGTGCCCCGCGAGGCCAAATCGTAGCGAGCGGCCGCGGCCGGGTTCTCGGCGCCCAGGATCGAGGGGTCAGCCAGGGCCGTGTCCTCGTCGAACACCAGGTGTCCCGAGCTGAAAAGGAAGCCCGGGGCCACGCCGATCTGTAGCGATTCGGACGCGTGAATGGCCAGACCTGGCACGAGGGCCAAGTGGCGCGCATTGACCTTGATCAGGTGGTAGCGCGAGGGCTGCTCCCCCGTCGAACTGGCCTCGAAGGTCATCCGTTCCGCGTAGGGCGAGTAGGCACCCAGGGCGATGGCGAAGCGATGGCCAATCCCCGCGCCCACACCCACGAAACCGCCCGGTCCGAGCGGCCAGGCCAGCGGATGGACCACGCTGCGCCCCGACGCCGAGGCGAAGCTGCGCGAGCCCCCCGCTGCGCCCGTGGCGGGATCGATGGCCGAGCGCTGCACCGTCGCTGACGTGACCTGCAGAGATCCCGAGACGACCAACTGGTAGTCCTGGATGAGCCCCAGCGCCGCCGGGTTCCAGTACAGGGCCGTCACGTCGCCCGTGGTGGGGCCCGAAAAGCCCATGCTGCCCACGTGTCCATCGTCGAGCGGACCGGCAAATGCTGGCGCCGTGGCCAGACACAGCGCACCCAGGACCGGAAGCAATCGGGGAAGCGTCACGACGAGGGCACCACACTATCCTTCTGCACCTGCCCCGTCGACCCCGGCGGTTGACGGGCCTGGCCACCGTGCTTCTTGTGGCCAGCGGAGGAACCCATGAAAGCCCCCAGCGAAGAGTCGCAAGCCCCCGCCACCCCGGAAAAGCCGGAATGGGCCACCAAGCTGGAGCGGCATCTGTCGAAGGCCGCCCAACTCGCCGTCGAGTCCGGCGTGACCCCGGAGGCGTTCACCGCTGCAGCCTGGCAATCCTACCTGCACGCCTCGCCCGAGTTCGCGGCCCAGCTTGAGCAGGCCCAATTCATGGCCGGCCTGGAGCAATTGCGTACCGCCGGGCGGCTGGCCAAGGCCTAACGCCGTAGGCCGCGCATCACCGTGCGTGGGTCGACGGGGCGACGGCGGTGCCAGAGCTCGACGGTAATCACGGCCGCACCATCCACGTTTCTTCCGGCCTTTCCCAAAGTCTGACCGGCTTGGACGGCCTCGCCCGCGGAGATCTCCACGTCGCGCATGCCCGACAGGATACTCGACCAACCGTCTGGATGGCTGGTGACCACCGCGTAACCGCCCTGGGGCAAGGCCTCCACGCGGCGAACGATGCCCTCCGCGGGCGCCCGCACCGTCTCGTTGAGCCGCACCAGCACCTCCACGCCCTCGACTCTCAGGTCCGTGTTGGTGTCCGCATCATGGCGCGTGCCCGGCATGCCCACCATGGTGCCGCGCGTGGGCCGCGCGAAGTGCGTGCCAACTGGCGAGGAGCCGGGGCGAGCCGCGTTCACGGCTGCGACCAACGCGCTGTGATCGCAGCGCACGCGGTTGAGCTCTGCGTCCAGCGCCCGGGCATCGCCCGCGGCGTGGTCCAACGCGAGGATCGCCGCGTCCGTGGCCAGGGTTTGCTTCAGCCGTTCCGCCGGGCTGCCCAGATAGCCGAGCTGTTGGCGGCGCGCCAAGCGGTACGAGGTGAGGGCCTGTTGGCGAGCCACGGTCTCGGCGCGGGCCTTCTGCTCGCCCAGCGCTTTCTCTCGGGCCTCCGCTCGATCGAGCAGGGCTTGTCCTTCCGCGTCCGGCGCGGCCCAGGCCAGCGCGGGGACCCAGACCAGCAGGAGCAGCGAACTAGCAGCTCGCATCTTCGCCGTCGGGCAAGGGCGTGGAGAAGTGGCCGAGGAGCCAGCCCACCAGCAGCGCCAGGCCCAGGCCGACCGTCAACTCGAACGGGCCGAAGAAGCGCACCGGCGATTCCGCCAGGCCCAGGCCCCGAGCGAGCCAGCGCGCCAGGGGGCTCCACAGGATGGACAGCGCGCCCAGGCCCGCGCCCGTGCCGGCAAGCGCGCCGGCAGCCAGGCTCAAGCCCGCGGGAAGGCGGATGCCGGCTGGTGTTTCGCCCAACAGGCTCAGCACCTGCGCCTCGCGGCGACGGGTCTCGCGCCCACGCAGCAGCAGGAGGGCCAGCAGCCCCGCCCCGGTCAGCAACGTGGCCATCACCAAGGCCCAGCTCACACGGCCGCTCAGCTCAACCCATGTCTGCACGCGCACCAGGCCCTCGCCCACGGCGTCCACGTCGGACACGCCGGGCACCAATTCCAGGTGTCGCGCCAGCTCCTGCGCCTGCATCGTCACACGCGCGTCCGGCTGGAGGCGGATCTCCAGCGAGCGCGGGAGATAGCCAGGCTCGACACCGTCCAGGCTCACGCCCGTTCCGGTCAAAGGTTGCGCCGCGTCGCGCAGGCGCTTCAGTGCCTCGGCCGGCTCCACCACGCGCACCTCGGCCACATGGGGCAGCCGGCGCAGCAGGGTGGCCAATTCGGCGGCCCGGGGCTCGTCCGTCTCGTCGTGCAAGAACGCGATCACATGGACGTTTTGGCCCAGGGCCTCGATCCAGTGGTGCGTGGAGCGCATGAGCAGCACGGCCGAGCCGGTCAGCACCGCCAGGGCCAGGAAAGTGCCCGTCACGGCCATGAGCAGGGAACGCTGCGTGCGCGCCTGCCGTCGCATACGGCGGAGCAGCCAATCCCTGTTCACGTGGGCTCCTTGCCGGCGGATAGGCGGTCGGTGAGCCGGGCGATCTCTTCTGCGTCGAAGCCATCCTCGGGGAAGCTGTCGTCCTCGGGGTCGGGGACCAGCCCGATGGCAGGAGCGCCAGCGATGCGGCCATCTTCGACGTGGACCTGTCGGGCACCCTCATCGACCATCGCTTCGGCGAAGCCCGGATCGGCCGTGGCACAAAGGACCGCGCTGCCCTGACGGCGCGCCCACGCGATGGACTGCCGCACGAGTGCCAGGTCATCACCCCCCAAGCCCGCCCCCGGCTCGTCCAGGACCACCAAAGGCGGCGCCCCGGCCAGGGCCCGCGCCAGGGCCACAAGACGTTGCTGGCCAGCCGACAGAAAGCCGGTCAGGCGCTCCTCCCAGGTGGCGTCGCCCACCAGGGCCAAGGCCTCGCGTGCCTTGCCCTCGGCCGCGGTCACCGAGTCACCTCGCACGCCGAGGACGAGCATGAGGTTTTCCAGCACCGTCTCGTGGGGCAGGAGGAGCGTTTCCTGCGGCAGATAGCCGATGTTCCGGCGCACGAAGGGCAAAGACGAATGCTGTAGTGTCGCGATGTTGCGGTCGGCCAGCCACACCGCGCCCGCGTCCGGGCAGCGCAGCCCGGCCGCCACTGAAAGCAGGGTGCTCTTGCCCGCACCGGCGCGGCCCTGCAGGACCACGATTTCTCCAGCCGCGACGCGGAGGGTGACGCCGTCGAGCACCGCCGTGCCCGCACGCTGGCAGCTAACGCCTTCGAGCCAGATCACGCCTCGATGTTAGTCGCAAAGGAGGCCCGCCGACAGTTTGCAGGCCTGGGCCCGTGCGCTGCGCGGTCGTTCCCTATCTATCCACAGGCCGTCAAAGCGAGCGAAGTGAGCGGACTGACTGGGGCTTTTGGCTACCAGATCACAAACTATCAACACACAATATGTAGTGGGGTTCCTGGGTACCGTGTACTACATCTTGTGTTTTGAGTTGACAATTCAGGCAATTAGCGCGACTTACTGACCCCGCCGCGCTTTCGGGTGTAGCGGATACGACGCCCACCGGAGGCGTGGCACTGCGCGCGATCAACCAGGCCCGGAAGGTCCATCGGGAGGAGGAGCGCTGATGCTTGAGAAGCAGGACAATCGACGTCAACGAGGGAGCCGCACCAGCATGGAATCCACCCCACAAGGACTTAACAAGGACAACCGGATGGCGCGTGGAGCCAAGACCCCAAAGCAGGCCCCGGGCGTCCAGATCTCCCGTTTCTTCACGCAACCCGGCGACGACGGCTACGCTTCCGTGATTTGGGAGCAGCGCATCGCCAGCATCATCGGCGAGGGTGGCAAGGTCGTCTTCGAGCAGCGCGACGTGGAGGTCCCGGCCGCCTGGAGTCAGACGGCCACCAACGTGGTGGCGCAGAAGTACTTCCGGGGTCAGAACGGCACGATTGACCGCGAACGTTCGGCGCGTCAGCTCATCGATCGCGTGGCCGACACGATCACGGCTTGGGGCGTGAAGGACGGTTATTTCGCCGACCGAGTCTCGGCTGACAACTTTAAGGCCGAGCTCAAGCACCTGCTGGTTCAGCAGAAGCTGGCCTTCAATTCGCCGGTCTGGTTCAACGTGGGCATCGAGGACGAGCCCCAGTGTTCGGCCTGCTTCATCAACAGCGTCGAGGACACCATGGAGTCCATCCTCGGCTTGGCCAAGACCGAGGGCATGCTCTTCAAGTACGGCTCGGGCACGGGCACCAACCTGTCGCCCATTCGTTCGTCCAAGGAGCTCCTGCACGGCGGCGGCACGGCCTCGGGTCCGGTCAGCTTCATGAAGGGCTTTGACGCCTTCGCCGGGGTCATCAAGTCGGGTGGCAAGACCCGGCGCGCGGCCAAGATGGTCATCCTCAACGTCGAGCACCCCGACATCGAGGAGTTCATCTGGTGCAAGGCCAAGGAGGAGAAGAAGGCCTGGACACTCATCGACGCGGGCTATGACGGCTCTTTCGACGGTGAGGCGTACAAGTCGATCTTTTTCCAGAACTCGAACAACTCGGTGCGCGTGACCGACGACTTCATGGACGCGGTCCTGAAGGACAAGGAATGGACCACGCGGGCGGTGATCGATGGTCGCCCCATCGGCACCTACAAGGCGCGCGATTTGTGGCGGGCCATTGCCCAGGCCACCTGGGAGTGCGGGGATCCGGGCCTGCAGTTCGACAGCACCATCAACTCCTGGCACACCTGCCCCAACTCGGACCGCATCAACGCCTCCAACCCGTGCTCCGAGTACATGTTCCTCGACAACTCGGCGTGCAACCTGGCGTCGCTGAATCTGCGTAAGTACCTTCGCGCCGATGGCACCTTCGACACGGAATCCTTCAAGCGCGCGATCGAGCTGTCCGTCCTGGCCCAGGAAATCATCGTCGGGAACGCCCGCTATCCCACGGACGCCATCCGCGACAATTCGCTCAAGTACCGGCCGCTGGGATTGGGCTACGCCAACCTGGGCTCGCTGCTCATGTCGTTGGGCCTGCCCTACGACTCGGCCCCGGCGCGTGCCTGGTGCGGCGCCATCACCGCCCTCATGACCGGCTGGGCCTACCGCACCAGCGCCGTCATCTCGCGCGACGTGACCGGACCCTTCGACGCCTACCCGGAAAACGAGCTGCCCTTTTTGGGCGTGATCAAGAAGCACCGCTACCAGGTGGAACGCGTCGAGGCCGGTCTGGTCCCCGAGGAGCTGCTGAGCGCCGCTTGCGAGGCCTGGGATCAGGCCCTCAACCAAGGCCGGGAGCACGGCTTCCGCAACGCGCAGGCCACCGTGCTGGCGCCCACGGGCACCATCGGCTTCATGATGGATTGCGATACCACGGGCATCGAGCCGGACATCGCGCTCATCAAGTACAAGCGCCTGGTGGGCGGCGGGATGATCAAGATCGTCAACAACACGGTCGACGAGGCGCTGGAGCGCCTGGGCTACGACGAAGGCCAGCGCAAGGCCATCGCCGACTACATCGATCGCGAGGAGACCATCGAGGGCGCGCCCGGCCTCGCCGAGGACCACCTGCCGGTCTTCGATTGCGCCTTCCGCGCGGCGAACGGCACTCGGTCCATCAACTATATGGGCCACATCCGCATGATGGCCGCGGCCCAGCCCTTCATCTCTGGCGCCATCTCCAAGACTGTCAACCAGCCCTGCGATGCCACCGTCGAGGAGATCGAGACGGCATACATGGAGGCTTGGAAGGCGGGGCTCAAGGCCATCGCCATCTATCGCGAGGGCTGCAAGCGCACCCAGCCGGTGAGCACCAGCAAGAAGGAGCCCGGACGCAACGCCCCGGCTGCTGCGGCGGCCGCGGGCTCGATGCGGCGCAAGCTGCCCGACGAGCGGCGCTCGATTACGCACAAGTTCTCGGTGGCCGGGCACGAGGGCTACATGCACGTGGGTCTGTACGAAACGGGCGAGCCGGGCGAGATCTTCGTGCGCATGGCCAAAGAGGGTTCGACCATCTCGGGCCTCATGGACAGCTTCGCGACGGCCGTGTCGCTGGCCTTGCAGCACGGGGTGCCCCTCAAGCTCCTCATCGACAAGTTTTCGCGCACCCGCTTCGAGCCCTCGGGCTTCACGGGGAACCCCGAGTTGCCGCGTGCCTCGTCCATCATGGACTACATCTTCCGCTGGCTGGCCTCCAAGTTTGCGCGCGAGGAGAGCGCCTCGGGCGACAACGCCGCATCCGCGGTGGAAGGCAAGCCCAGCCCGGAGCCGGTGCCGCCTCCGGTGGTGGTGGATGCGACCAGCGCCCCAGCCGAGAAGACCAACGGAAAGAACGGCAACGGCAGCAGCATGTACCGCTTCCTGGTGCGCACCGATGCCCCGACTTGCGCCGAGTGTGGCTCCATCATGGTGCCCAACGGTAGCTGCCATAAGTGCATCAACTGCGGCACCACCTCGGGCTGCTCCTGATCCGGTGTGAATCGTCCAGCGCGCCCCCTTGCCGTTGACTCGGTGAGGGGGCGTGGCAGTTTTTTGCCATGAACTGCCTGCTGCGCACCGTCGCCGTCGGCTCCCTGGGCGCCAATTGTTCGGTGTTGGCCTGCGCGGCCACCCGTGAGGCGCTGGTCGTCGATCCGGGCGGCGACGCGGGGGCCATCCTGGCGTTGCTCGACGAGATGCAGGTGCGCGCCGTGCTCATCGCGCACACGCACGGCCATTTCGACCACATCATGGGCACGCGCGAGGTGGCCGCGTCGACCAAGGCCCCGGTGGCCATTCACGGCCGCGACCTGGATCTGTACCGCAACCTGGTGCGCGCCGCCCGCGTGTACCGGCTGGCCGCCGAGCCGCCACCGCCGGTGCAGCAGGTCTGGGTGGGTGGCGAGACGCTCCGGTTCGGTCAGCTCAGCGCACGCGTGCTGCACACGCCCGGGCACACCCCGGGCTCGGTAGGGCTGTACATCGAGGACGTGAACGGTCGGCCCTTGCTCCTGGCAGGCGACACGCTCTTCGCGGGTGGCATCGGGCGCACCGACTCCCCGGGCGGCTCGCACGAGCAGATCGTGAGGTCCATTCGCGACGTGCTGTACAAGCTGCCGCCCGAGACCGTGGTCATCGCCGGTCACGGCGAGGACACCACCATCGGCGAGGAGAGGACGAACAATCCCTTCGTGCGGGCGTAGGTCAGGTTTTCTAGTGGTGGACGAAACTGGCGACGATCTCGAAGAGGATGAGAATGACCACCGTGGCCTCCAGAAGGACCAGTCGCCGATCGCGAGCCACGTCGGTGATGAGCTCCAGCGACTCCTGCACCGAGTGCAGCTTGTGTTCGAGCGCCTGGTAGCGATCCTGCAGGTCGAATTCCGAGCGTAGCTCCTCGTAGACGCGGTCGGCGCCTGGGTCGTCCCACAGAGCGTCGGGCCTGTCGAGCAGGTGCAGGATCGAAAGCACCTCGTTGCGTGTCCCCACCGTCTCGCCGATGAACTTGTGCAGGTGGCGCGTGCGGGCCGGCACCGTTCCGGAACGCTCCAGGCGGTCGACCAGCTTTTCCGTCTTGCTGAACATCTGGTCGGCGATGCGCTCGTAGTACTCCATGGACGCGCTCTGCGCGATGGTCAGCGCCACGACGCTGGAACGCTGGAAATCCAGGCGATCCAGCACCAGCACACCCTCCAGCATGTCGGGCCGCGCATTCGGCTCCTCGCGCACCGTGAACTCGTCCTCCGCGCCTTGGGCCAGCGTCAGCACGGAACGCGCACTCCGCAGACGGGCCAGCTCGCCCTCCCGGGCCTCCGCCGGCACGTCGTGAAACACCATGGCGCCGAAGGGAAACAGGAACACGGTGCCGCCCGACGCGGGCGAGTACCACAGCATGTGGGGCGACCGCTTCGACGTCGGGTAGTGCGCGGCCAGTTCCTTGAGCGACAGATTTTCGACGAAAGCCGTGGCGAAGAAGGTGTGGATCGGTCCGCGCATGAGTGCTGCAGCCCGAATGCTACCCTAATCCGACGATGACCACCCCATGTCCTGGCGCCGTTCTCGCTCCTGATGTACCGGCGCTGCAGGTCAACAGCCTCGATTTTTGCTACCCGGGAGCGACGGAGACGGTGCTTCGCCAGGTGACGTTCAGCCTCCCGCGTGGGGCGCGTTGTCTGCTGTTAGGGGCCAACGGCACCGGCAAGAGCACCCTGCTGCGGGTGTTGGCCGGCCGGCACATGGTGCCCGGTGATGTGGTGCGGGTCCTGGGCCGCTCCGCCTTTCACGACACCAAGCTGGCCGGCGAGCTGGCGTTCGTAGGCGGTGACTTTCCCTTTCATCACGACGTCTCGGTGGCCGAGATCCTGGAGCGGCGGGTGGGCGTTGATCGCGCGCGTCGCGCCCGGCTCGTCGACGTGCTGGACGTCGATACGACCTGGCGCATGCATCGCGTGTCAGACGGACAGCGTCGTCGCATACAGATCCTGCTCGACTTGGAACGTCAACTGTCCGCGGTCCTGCTCGACGAGGTCACCGCCGATCTGGACGTGCTGGCGCGCGCTGACCTGCTGCGCCTGCTGCGCGAGGAGAGCGAGCAGCGCGGTTTGACGGTGATGTACGCCAGTCACGTCCTCGACGGTCTGGCCAAGTGGGCCACACACATCCTGTTCCTCAGCCCCGGCCGCGTGCGTGCCTTCGGCCCTCTGGAGGAGGTATTGCCCGCGGGCCGGGACCTGCACGCCCTGTGCGAAGCCTGGATGGCCGAGGATCGACACCTCCTGCGCCACCGCCGGGGCCCGCGCTAGGGATTGCTTCTGCCATCTCGACGGCATAGAAAGTCAGACCTGCCGTTCGCCCGAATTCCAGCCACGAGGAGGGCCAAACCATGAAGGTGATTGAGATCTTGATCGCAGTGGGCCTGACGATCTCCGGGTGTGCATCTGCGACGTCCAGCGGGTCCGATTCCAACCAGCGCGCGACCATCATCCGCAACGACGACCAGATCGTAGTCGACACGGGCGGCATTCCGCCTGAGAAGCAGGGCGATATCCTCCTCGTGTTGCAGAGCCGCGATTCCTCGGCGCGTCGCTGTTATCAGGATGTCCTCAACGAGAAACACACGCGCGACTTCAAGGGATCGGTCAAGATGCTGCTGACCCTCGACACGAGCGGCCGCGCCACCAACGTGCGCATCATGGGCGGCACGCTGCAGAACCGCGAAGTGGAGGAGTGCTTGGTGTCCACGGTGAGGGAGTTCGAGTTCCCCACCCTCGAACGCGGCGGCGACATCCAGTACGAATACCGCTTCGAGCCACAGTACTGAGCTTCCGACGCTTCGCGAGCGAGAGCACTTCGCCACGCGCGACCCGACAACGAGCCGTTTCAGCCGCGTAATTCGCGGTCGAAACGGCTCTTCGCATTTTGACGGGAACTTGCGTGGGCGCTCGGATGTCCATCCAATTGCGGTGCGAAGCTCGTGTGACGTGTGGGCTGACTGCGCACCTTCAGCGCGTAAAAGAAGATGCCGAGCTGTTTCGCATGCAAGGTGACGACTGACGAGTACACCAACCCCGAGTAGTCCTCGTCACAGCCCGGAGATGTGAATGCAGCAACCAACGTGCCGAGCGAAGCAGATGTTTTTTCGCGCTCTGGCCGCCGTCGTCGTGTTCTGGGTGGGTTCCAGTGGGTGCGCGTCGGATGGAGCGCAGAAACGCCGACCTACAACCAGGCACGAGCGCCCCGCGTACAACATCGCGGCCGCTTCAGACGACGACGGGATGGGGATGCAGATGTCCATCGGAGTGCTCGACGAGCGCGCGGTGGATCGCGCCATGGCGCCCTACCAGAGGGCGATGATTCGTTGCTTCGATCGGGCGGGTGACGCGCGCAAGTACTTGTCGGGGCAGGTCGTGCTCAGATTCATGGTGGCGGCCAGCGGCAGCGTGAGCGATGTGCACATCGTGAAGAACGAGCTGGGCAACTACGCCGTCGAGCGCTGCCTGGTGGCCACGGGCAAACAAATCCGCATGCCGCGTCCAGAGGGCAATCAGGCAACGGATTTTCAGTACCCGTTGCAGTTTCGCTCCACGGGCGAGGTGCCGGTGTTGGACTGGTCCGGGGACGAGCTAAGCGCCAGGCTGGGTGAGCACGCGGCCGAGCTGACCGCCTGTGGCTCGTTGGGACCATCGCCGGTGCAGGCGGTGGCCTACACCGGCCCCAAGGGCATTATCGATTCAGTGGGCTTGGTTTCCGAGGGCCCCATCGATCCAACCGCGGGCGCCTGCGCTGTGGAGCAGTTCGGTAAGCTACGCCTCTTGGAGGCGCGTCCCCACGTGGTGCTGCGCTCGGTGGTGCCCGTCGTCGCTCGCGCGGAAGCCAAGCGCCTCGCCAAGCGCGTGCGCCGTCACTGAGCGCTTTGGCGACCCGCGGCCGCGTTGCGGGTCAGGTTGGCCGCCATGCTGAGCAGGCGCTGCAGCTCATCCGCGGTGACGCCCATGTGCACCGTGAGTGAGCGTTCCTCACGCGTGATCTCGGCCCGGCTGATGAGCGGGCCGAAGCCGCTTAGAACCAGCAGAGGATTGGTGAGCGCCTTGTGCTTCCACGCCGGGAGCAGGGCGTTCTCCCACGCCGTGGCATCGCGCTCGTTTTCGAAGTCGCCGTACAGCTCGATGTAGGGCACCGGATCGGTCCCCGCCACCAGGGTGACCTGAGCCGGCGCCGCGATCCGGGGCGCATCCTCGTCGCTGGCGCCTCGCGTGCCCGGCACGACCAGGGTGCTCGGCGAGAGCTGGGGCGGCAGACTGAACGTCAGCATGAAGACCGCGTCCTCGGGCATGGCGCTGTCTTCCGCGTCGATGCGTTCCACCAATTGGCTCCACGACACGGGCGTGCCCTTGGCCTCTGTCCCCGCGTCCGCGGCGGGCGTAGCCCGGCGGCCGAGCAGCAGCCGAGCGTAGGCCGGCGTGGCTATCACGGCCAACTCGCGTTGTGGGAGAACGAAGATGCGATCGTCGCGATCGAGAACCAGGGCCTGATTGGCAGCGGCCCTGGGCTGCGCGCGCACGCCCACCGGGCGACCCTCTTGCTCGCCCCATGCGATGGGACGTCCCGCGCTCTCGGCGCCCTTGCTCAGCGCGGTCTTGAGGCCGTTGTCCTTGAGATGGTGGCGCACAGCCAGGAAGGTAACCGCCGCGTCTCGCGGGTTGGGCGTGGCGATGAGCAGGGCATCGAAATCGCGGAACAGGTTGAGGCCCGTGCCTTCCATGAGGCGGCGGCGGTCAGGCAGCAGCTTGAGCAACTGATCGATGGCGGCGACGTATCCGTCGCTGCCAGGCGATCGGCGCAGTCGATCCAGACGCAGCAGTGCCGTGAGGCGCGAGCCCTCGGGGCCGTAGGCACGCAGATCGCCCGGCTTGCGGTGGCCAGAGCCGCCATCGCCACTTGCGTAGGCGTCCGGTCGGCTGCTGCCCGCGTCCTCGCCCACGCCCGCGTCGGGTTCGCTTGACCCCGCGTCGGGATGGGCCGCCACCGTGACATCCTGACTCGGCTGTCGCACGCGGGGCCGGCGCGGTGGACGGGGCCGGGCCTCAGCCTCGCCCGGCGTCTTGGCTTCGGGGCGAGCGCCGAGCGGGATGTCCTTCACATCCACCGCGACGGTCTGCAACTCCAGCTTGGGCACCAGGCTCAGGCCGCCCCACGCGCCCACCGCCACCGCCGTGACCAGCACCCCGAGATGCACTCCTAGGGAAACGGATAGAGCCAGAAGTGCGCGGCGCATTCAATTCGGGATCATAGACGGACCCACACCTGCATTCATTCACGCAAGGGGACGTCAAACCTGTCTCAGGCGGGCCGCCACCACCGCGGGGTGGGGCAGCGTGCCCATGGTGAGCAGCGCGCCCTCCCGCGGGCGTAGCTGGGTGATGCCCTTCAGCGCGGCGCCCAGGAAAAGCCCGGCCAGCCGCGCCTCCACCTCGGGGCTCTTGGTGGCATCCAGCGAGACCACCACGCCATCGGGGCGCAGAGCGGGCATCAGCCCGGCGAGGAGATCCTCCGCCGCGGCCCGCTCCTCGATGTCCATGAGGTTCTCGACGAGAACCGAACCCACGCTCCCGCGGGCCAGCGGAATATCCTCGCCCGCCGCGACGACCAAGAGCGGTCGGCCCGCCTTGCTGGCCCGGCGCATGGCCCGCTGTCCCGCCGAGCGCTTGTCGTCTTCGACGAGCGCCAGAACCGGGAATTCCTCCGAGAGGGTCTCGGCCAACCACAAAGCCGTCAGCACCACGGTGGGCGAATGGGCGCGGGCGATTTGGCACACGCGCTCCAGGGCGGCCGGGCTGCCGAGGGGGCCGGAGAGGAGTGGACCGCGCATGGGGGGGCAATATAGGGGGCGGGCTCCGAGCCCGGCAAGGCGGAACGCGGGTCGCCGTTGCAGTGATGGTTCTCCGTCTTTGGTCTATCCGACGTGGCGCGGTGGACCGGGCCGCTCGGAGCGGCGGGATGCAAGATGGCGCGAAGCGTGGAGGTATTCGGGCGAATCCTCGAACGGCACCCGGAGACTTGCGCTGCCAGAGCACCGAAGGGTTTGAATGGTCGCAAAACGCGGATCTGCGTCGCATCCCTTCGACGCTGGTCGGCCAAATACGTCGAGTCTCCTCCCGCCTCGGGCTGCTCGCATCTCCGCGTTTTCGTTCGGTCTTCAAACCGTTCGGTGCTCTAGAGTGACTCGATGGGCTTTATCACGGAGATTCACGACGGCGCCGAGGTGGGGGGCAAGGCGCGCTCCCTGGCCAAGTTGGCGGCCGCTGGCTTGCCCACGCCCGCGGGGTTCGTGATGACTGATGAGTTGTTTCGATCCTTGGTGGCCACGAGCGCCTTGCCTTCGCGTCTGGACGAATCCGGCTTGCAGGTGCTCGACGCGATGGCGGCTCAGCTACACACCCGGGCCTGGCCGGCGGGTCTCACCGACGAGCTGCGGCTGCGCCTGGCCCACACGGGTGCGGCGCATTGGTCCGTGCGTTCGTCCTTCGCCACCGAGGATCGGGCCGGCGGTCTGGGCGCGGGCGTCTTCGAATCGCGCGTTGCGGTCGCCACGGCCGACGTGGAGAGTGCCATTCGCCAGGTCCTGGCTTCCGCTCTCTCGGCGGGCGCGGTGGCCTACGCCCTGGCCCACGCGATGGACCCCGCCGCGCCGCCGGTCTGCGTGCTGGTTCATGCGTACACGCCGGGCGAGGCCGAGGGCAGCGCCGCCTGGGCGCCGGCCACGGGCGAGCCGCTCGTCTGGGTACGGGCGGGTACGTTGGAAGTCGAACCCGCGGTGCGCCTGAAGAAGGCGTTGGCGGCGTTGGGACAGCGCTTCGGCGCGGTCGAGGTGGAATGGGTTCTAGACGCCGGCCGGCTCGTCTTCCTGCAGATGCGCCCCTACCAGCCGCCCGTGCCGCCCGCGCCCTGGTCGGGCTGGGACGAATTGGGCGGGCAGGGGCGCGCGGCTTGGAAATGGGATGCGGCCCACAACCCCCTGCCGCTTTCGCCCGCGCAGGCGGGGCTGGTGGCGCTCACCGACGAGGCCTGCCGCGTTGGTTTCCGACAGCGGGTCCTGGGAGGCTATCTCTTCTACGCGTCCGATCCTGGCTGCACGGGGCCAACCCTCTCGTTCAGCGAGGCGGAGCAGCGTTTCGTCGAGCTGCGCGAGCAGATCGAGGCGGCCCTACACGACTCGGCCTCGCTGGAGCGGGCCTTGTCGCTCTTCTTGGCGGTGCACGAGGCGATTCTGGGCGCTATCCAGCCGGCTCTGCGCCGGAAGCGCGAGCATCTGGCGCGGCTGCTGCGCCAGCACGCTCCCGCCGCGGCCCACCTGCTGCCCACCCTCTATGACGGCGTGGAGTCTTTGGCTGCCGAGCGCCACCGCCGGGCCTGGGCGGTGAAGGCCGCCGCCGATCCCGGGGCGCGCACGCTTGCGCTGGCGCGATTTCTGGACCTGTTCGGCGACGAGGCGGCCATCTGGGACGTGGCCCAGCCCACCCACCACGAGCAGCCCGACGCTCTGTTCCCATCCGCGCGTTCCAGCCCGGCGCCCGCGGCCTCTGCTTGGTGCGTGGTGGCGGAAGGCGTGGAGGAGCAACTGCGCCCCGAGCTGCGCTCTGCATGGCGGTTGTGCGTGGCCGAGGCGCGACGTGCGGCGGGGCTGGGCGAGGACGATGACTGGCTCTATGCCCGCGCGCAGGCCGCGGTTCGCCGCGCGCTGCTGGACCTGGGCCACCAACTCGCAGATTCGGGGCGGCTGGGCAGCGCCGAGGATGTGTTCTGGCTGCCCCTGTCGCTGTCGCGCGAGCTGGTGCGCGGCCAAGCGGGACCGGCCGACTTGCGCGCGCTTGCGCAAACGGCCCGTCGCGCGTGGGAGGCGGCGCGAGCCAACCCGCCGCCCGTGCCAGCCGCCCAGGGGCCGGTCCTTCGCGGCGTGGGTACGGCGGGGCGTGCACTCGGGCGCGTGTTCATCTATCGCTCCGGCGCGGCCTCATCGGTTCCCGCCGGTTCGGTGGTGGTAGCGCAGACGCTGCTGCCCACGGAACTGCCACTCATCGACGCGGCCGCCCTGGTCACCGAGGTAGGCGGAGCCCTCGATCACGTGGCGGCTCAGGCCCGGGAACGGCATCTACCCGCGGTGGTCGGGGTGGCGGGTGCGGTGTCCGCGCTCGCCGACGGCGAGCTGGCGCTGGTCGACGCCGATCACGGCGTGGTGGTCCGCCTCGGTTCGCTGCGCTAGCTGGCCTTGGCCGGCGTGGCCTCGGCAGCGGCAGGCGTGGCCTCAGGGGCAGGCGCTGTGGTTCGGCCCTGGTTCACGCGCTCGCGCAGCTCTTTTCCGACCTTGAAGAAGGCCAGCCGCTTGGGCTTCACGTGCACGGTCTCGCCGGTGCGCGGGTTGCGCCCGTTGTAGGCGCGGTATTCGCGCACCGTGAAGCTGCCGAACCCACGAATCTCGATCCCTTCGCCACGCATTAGGGCGTCGGACATGGAGGCGAAGATTTGATCGACGAGCAGCTCGGCCCGCGCCCAGGGGAACTTGAGCTTCTCGGCCACGACGGCGATGAGATCGGCCTTGGTCATGCGCGAAGGCGCCTAATGTAGCGAAAATGCGGGGTCTAGTCGAGCGGACGCGCGGGCAGGGGGGCGGCCGCGTCGGTCCGGTAGCGGTATTTGCGGAAAAACGAATACTCGCTGCAGCTGTGGCGCGCGTAGAAGTCAATCACGTCCCGCCAGCCGAATTCCCGGGCATCCACGCCCTCTTTGATTTCGCGCCAGGAGAACGTCTGCGGGCACGAATCGCCGCGAACGGGCCGGTGCCCGACGAAGGTGCGCGGGTCGTACAGCGTGGCGTTGGGGGGCAGGCGCGAGACGTAGTAGGCGCTCAGCGCGGGCAGCTCGATGACCTCGATGCCCAGGATCTCGACCGACTCGTCCCTGCGGTACAGGCACTCGGAGCGAACGATGGTTTGATTGGGCTCCAGGGCGATGGCGTTGTGGGGGATCTCGCCCTTGCTCATGCACCTGCGCGCATCGGGCACACTGGTGCGCACGCGATAGGCGAGATGGAGGGGCGTGCGGTTTTCGATGCGCAAGACCACGTGGTCGGCGCTGATGCCCTGGCCCTCTTGTACGGCCACCACGCGCGAGAGCTCCAGCGACACACGCAGGTGGCGGGTCTCGATGGGCGCTTTGATGCGCAGACGCGTGCGCTTGTTGAGCTCGTCGAAATAGGGATTGGGCTGGATGAACTCATCCCACGCGGGGGCCGGCAAGCCATAGGCCTTGGCGTCCTGCTCGATGAGCGCCCGATAGAAAGGCGGCGAAAAGCGCATCTCCTGGTTGATGAGCGAGCTCACGGGCGGCGGCGGCTTGGGACGGTCAGGGGCGGGAGGCGGCGCGCTCGCCGAATGCAGGGCGAGCACACCGATCCCGATGGCGAAGACACCCGCCAGGAGCACGGCCAGGGCGAGAGGCTTGCCTTCCACGTGGTCTAGCCGAGGACTTCCTTGCCCCCGAAGTAGGGGCGCAGCACGGCGGGCACATCCAGCTTGCCGTCCGCGCGCTGGTAGGTTTCGAGCACGCCGATGAGCGTGCGCGGCAGGGCCAGGCCCGAGCCATTGAGCGTGTGCACGAAGCGTGTCTTCTCCTTGCCGTCGCGGAAGCGGATCTTGGCGCGCCGGGCCTGGAAGTCACCGAAGTTGGAGCAGGAGCTCACCTCCAGCCACTCGCCGCAGCCGGGCGCCCACAACTCCAGGTCGTACTTGACCATGGCCGAGAAGGACAAATCGCCGGTGCACATTTCGATGACCCGGTAGGGCAGCTCCAGGGCCTTGAGCACATCCTCGGCGTCCGCGAGCAGGGCCTTGAGCTCGTCCATCGAGGTCTCGGGGCGCACGAACTTGACCAACTCGACCTTGTTGAACTGGTGACCCCGCTTAATGCCGCGCGTATCGCGGCCCGCCGCCATCTGCTCGCGGCGGAAACAAGCGGTGTAGGCCACGTGCTTGATAGGCAACTGGGCGCCATCCAGGATCTCGTCCCGGTACAGGTTGGTTACCGGCACCTCGGCGGTGGGGATGAACCAGAAATCCTCCTCCGCGTCGCGGTACAGGTTCTCGCCGAACTTGGGCAGATTGCCCGTGCCCACCAGCGCCTCGCGGTGAACCATGAAGGGCGGCATGATCTCGGTGTAGCCGTGCTTGCTGGTGTGCAGATCCAGCATGAGGGAGATGAGCGCCCTCTCCAGGCGCGCGCCCCAGTCCTTGAGGATGTAGAAGCGCGAGCCCGAGATCTTCACGCCGCGGTCGAAATCCAGGATGCCCCAGCGTGGCCCCAGGTCCCAGTGGGCCTGCGGCGTGAACGCGTACGTGCGCTTCTGGCCCTCTTCGCGCACCACCTTGTTTTCGGTGTCGTCCTTGCCCACGGGCACGGAGGGATGAGGCAGGTTGGGCAGCTCGAGCAGCTTTTCCTCCAGGGCCGCTTCTTGTCTGGCCAGCTCGGCGGCCAGGCTTTCTAGCTGCTGTTTGAGCGCGGCCCCGCGGGCTTTGATCTCCTCGCGGGCCTCGGGCGTGGGTGCCTTGGCGATCTCACGCGACAGCTTGTTCTGGTCGGCCTGGATGGTCTGCGAG
>JAEXQJ010000107.1 GCA_023438785.1 Pseudomonadota bacterium | reverse complement strand
GCCCACGCGTGGGCGCGGGAACTTGTGGCGGGGCGCACGCGGAGGGCGCGCTCGCCCGGGTTGGCGGCGTGTTTGCGCGCGGCGACGCGCAGCCGCTCGCACTCCCGGGCGGTGAGGGTGAGACCCGCCGCGGTCACCGCGTCGTCGATCTGCCAAGGATGCTGGGCGCCCAGCACCGCAGTGGTGACCTGGGCGTTGTCCAGCACCCAGGCCAGGGCGACGGCGGCCGGGGACACGCCTCGCGAACGCGCGATCGCCTCGACCTCCGCCAGGAGGGCGAGGCCCCGCGCATGCCCGTAGAGCGCCTGCAGCCGGCGCGTCCGCGCATCGGCCGGCCTCGCGTCGTTGCGATTACGTGACGCGAGGAAGCCGTCGGCGAGCGGCGACTGGGCGAGGAACGAGACCCGGTAGTCCGCGCAGACCTGGAACGTCTGCTCCTGCTTCGCGGCGTTCTCGAGCAGGGAGTACGGCGTCTGCAGGGCCTCGAGGCGGCACAGGTTCTCCCGCTGGGCGAGCGCGACCGACTCGACGACGCGCCACAGCGGGAACCCGGCGAAGCCGAAGTACCGGATGGCGCCGCGCTGGACCAGCCGGGTGAGACCCGCGACGACGGGCTCGAGCGGTGCGAGCGCCGGGTGCCAACGGCACACCAGCAGGTCGATGTGGTCGGAGCGGAGCCGGCGCAGCGAGGCGGCACAGGCGGCGGCGATGCGGTCCGTCGCCGCCTGTGCGGTGTCGGTTCCGGGCGAGAGGGTGATCGTGCTGGCGACCAGGAGATCCTCGCGCCGCGCGGGTGCGTGGCCGAGCCACTCGCCCACGTAGGTCTCCGGCAACGTCGTCCAGTCCGGCGTCCGCCCGTCGGCCAGATGGACGGCGGAGCACAGGATGAAGTTCCCGCCGGCGGCGTGGTAGCGGTCCAGGATCGCGGTGGACTCCTCGCGGTTCGTGGCCCATCCGAAGTTCATGGTGCCGAGGCACAGCTCGGAGACACCGATGCCGGTGCGGCCCAGGATGCGTTTCTTCATGGTAATGGTTCCTTTCTCGGGTGGTGGGGTGGGTGCGGTGGCGGACGCTGCCGGTGGGCAGGATCGAGACGGTCCGCGGGACGGGATGGGCCCGCGGCGTCGAGGAGGGCTCCGGTCCGTCTCGCCTGCGTGGGGCGAGCGGGCACGGAGGCCGGCCAGGTGTTGGCCGGGGCGCGCGTGGTGCGCGGTGGGTCAGACGCTGTGGGCGAGGGCCGGTTGGCTGACCGCGCGGAGACGCAGGCGGCGCAGGCCGCCCGGGGTCTTCCACTCGATCTCGTCGCCGTCGGCGTAGCCGAGGACGGCGGTGCCGATCGGCGCGAGGACGGAGAGAAAGCCCTGTTCGGCGTTGGCCTGGGCCGGAAGGCAGAGGGTGTAGTCCTCAACCTCGCCGGACTCGAGGTCCTCGATCTCGAACCGGGAGCCCAGCCGCACGATCTGGTCGGGCAACATCCGGCCGTCGAGGACGACGGCGCGGGCGAGTTCGTCCGCCAGGCACGGACCGTCCGTGGCGGCGGGTTTGCGCGGCAGGGCGCCGACGAGGGTCTTCAACAGGGTGTGATCTTGGGTGGAGAGGTGGATGGTCTTCATGGTGCGGATGGTTGGTGGTTGTTTCAGGATACGCAGGCCGTGGTGGGGCTGGCGGGGAGCTGCCAGACGCGACAGCGGGGGCTGCCGGGCCCGTCGGAGACGTGGATCGCGCTGTTTTGTACGAAGTCGATGAGGACATGGTTGGGGAACCGGGCCGCCGGATTCCGCCCGGGGTTCATGAACGCCACGCCGCGGGCGCGATCGTACCAACAGACGGGATTGTGGACATGGCCGCTCAGCACGAGGCGCGGGGGCCGCTCGGCCCGCCACACGGTGCTGTCCGGGTCGCCGTGGTCGCGCTCCGCCGCCACACGGGAGACCGCGAGGCCGGCCGGGGGCACGTGCATGACCCAGATGTCGGCGTCGGGCGTCTCCGCCGATCGTGCCCCATGCACGGCGAGCGTGAGGCCCCGCAGTTCGAGGCGCTCGCCGTCGACGTGCACGGCGGGACCCGCCAGGGCGCGGAGCCACGTCGCCGGCGCCCAGCGGCTCTCCCGGTCGTCCCAGAGGAGGTCGTGGTTGCCGCTGCAGATGCAGAGGGGTTTGTGATGCCCGCGGATCCATCCGCCGATCCAGTCGGCCTGTTTGGCGGGGGCGGCCGGATGCGCGTGGTCGAGGAGATCGCCCGCGATCACGAGGACGTCGTGGCGTGGAGCGAATACGCTCAGCCAATGGAACCAGCGTTTGTCGAAATGAAGGTCGCTGACGTGGAGAATCGTCATGGTGAACGGAGCGTGCGGTTGCGTCGCCGGGGGGCCGCGCGCCGGTCTCGCCGGCCGCGGATGGGCCAAAGCAGGCGCGTCAAAGCGCCTGCGCTAGGTGCGCGATGGCTGGAGCCCGATCACTCCCCGGGGTTCTGCGCGCCGGACGTGCTTCAGCACGTCTGCGCAGGGCGGGTGTGACCGGGTGCCGCATGACAGATACACGGCACCGGGCCCGCAAGGCGGCAGGGGATATGTGGTGCGACGGTGTTCATGTCAGGCAGGGAATGAAGCCATGCAACCCCGGCCGACAGGCCTGTCAAGCCCGATGTTTCGTTGTATCCAATAAATGATTGCGAATGGGGCGACCATTGCCCGGGACGCGCCCTCCGGGACGGCCGCCGCCAGGCGGCCCTGCGCTGGCGCGGCCACGCGCTGCGACCGGCCGCTGCCGGCCCGCGCCGCTCGAAAGGAGCGGAAAATGCGGCCTAGTTCCGCCGCATGGGACTGCTCACTTTCGGCATCAACGTCACCGTGGACGGCTGTGTCGACCACCGGGAGGGGATCGCCGACGACGAGACGCACGCGTTCTTCACCCGGCTCATGGACGAGGGTGGGGCACTGCTGTGGGCAGGGCAAGGTGACTGTCCCTTGAAAAAAAACCAGATATTAAAACCTAAAGCCTGACCCTCGCCTTAATTCCCCAAAAGAATACGCTTGTTGAATATTTTGCCCCTCAAGTGCCTTTATTTACCAGACACGCCCTAAAGCTTTGTATCTTGAACGAGGAATGTCCGGTTGCGGCTTCCGAGAATGGGCGCAAAGCTCGTCGGAGGAAGCCGCAACCGGACAGTGTGAGCGGCGACATTTCCGCGTTAGGCCGATAAAGCCTGGAGCCG
>JAEXQJ010000398.1 GCA_023438785.1 Pseudomonadota bacterium | reverse complement strand
CATGGCCTCGTTGACCAGTTCGTCCACACCTCGGTCCAGCGACTCGGAGAGCCGTTCGAAAACGTGCCACAGACTGTCGCGGCAGTAGAAGTGCCGGAGAGTCTTTCTATCCTGATCGTTCATTCGGCTTCCTCGTTCGCCGGTCACACACCGCGCAGCACCGCGGCCACTCGCAAAGCCTCGGAGCCCACCGTCACGCCGGCCGGGAACCCCTTCAGCCTACCTTTGTCGTCCTTCAACTTCAAAAGGGCCGCCGCGTCGGCAGCCGTGCCCAGACGGGCCTTGGGATCGTTGGGCAACGGGGCCTCCAGCGCGAGCACGCCGGTCAGGCGCGCCAGCACCGAGGGAGAAGACAAGGCCCCCAGAACCGCCTGCCGGGCGGTTGGCCCGATCCTCGCGATGTCCTTGACCAGAAAGTCCACCACGTCTTCCCGCTTGAAGCTCGCCTGAGCCGGGAACGCCTGCAGGGCCGGCACGATGGCTTCGGCCTTGCCGACGGCCAGCGCGGCCTCGTAAGCGCGGTAGCGAACCAGTTCCTCTTTGTCGCTGGCGATGATCCCCACCAGGCCCTTCTGCGCCTCGGGGCCGCCCACCTTCTCCACCACGCCGAACATCTCGTCGCGCAGCAGCTTGTCGGCCTTGCTGTTGCCGGCCACGCCCAACGCCATCGGCAGGACGCCGGGGTAACGCGACTGCTGCAGTGCCTTGGCCGCCTGGGCCGGCTGGTCACCCGTGCCCTTGTGCACCTTCTCGACGAGGAACTCGCTCACCGCGCGCCCCCCCAACTGCCCCAGCGCGATCCACAGGTCGTTAGCAATCTGCTTGTCGCCGGCAGCCCGACGCACCAGCGCGGCCCCCGCCTGCTCACGCGCGGCCTCGTCGCCCGCCTTGACCAACAACTCGGTCAGTCCCTTGTAGGGAGCGGCGGGCTGGCCCATGAGCTTGACCAGCAGGGGTCCCGCGGCAGGGCCCAGGGCCAGCAGCATCTTGTCCAGTGAATGGCGGCCCCCCGCGAAGCGCCCCGCGCCCAGGTCGCTCTCCAGCGAGGCGAGCAAGGCGGCGTCGATGAGCTTCTTCTCCTCGGGCTGGGCGTACTGACGCACACTGAAGAGGGCGTCCCGCGCGTCCCGCGCCTTGGGGATCGCGGGCCCGTTCATCGTGGCAACCTGCAGGGGGATGAGAGACTTGAGCACCTCCCAGCGCTCGGCCGCCGGAATGGCCGCCATCAGCACGTCCACCCTGTCGGGCATGCCGATATCCACCAGGGCCGCCGCCGCCTCGGCCCGCAGCCGGGGCGCCACGCTCGAATCGCCCAGGGCCGCCTCGATCTTCCCCGGCCCCTTCTGCGTGCCCTTCCATTGGGCGATGCGCTCCGAGCTCACGCCATCACAGGCAGCGAGCGCAAGCAGTCCGAGCCCAATCGCGACAGGTCCTCTCATCGGGCCGTGATTTAGCCACCCGCCGATCCCGGGGTCAAGGCGGTGCCACTTGTGGCCTGGGGCCACGGCGCCGGGCTAAACTCCGGCCATGCACATCTCTTGCTGGGCTCGGCGCTCGCTGATGGCCCTGGTCGTTGCCACGCCGCTCGCCGGCTGTGCCCACGGGGTCGGCTCCGGCTCCGCAAAACTCAGTCCCGCCGCTCAGGGGCTGAACAACCGGGCCGCCACGGTCGGCGCCATCACCTGCGAGGAGGACCTGACAGAGGCCAAGTTCCTCTATCAGGCCCTGCCGCCCGCCTCGCCTGAGCGCGGCCGGCTGCGTCTCAAGATCCTGGAGTACCTGTTGGAGCCCCTGCTCTCTCTGGACGCCCAGCGTTTGCGGCATACGCCGAGCGCCCTCGGCTCCGACGACGACGTGACTCGCATCTACGATTCCCTGCGCGAGGGCATCGAGCTGTATACGGGCCCGGACCTGTGGCGACCGGCGGGTCTGCCGTTGGCCGAGCGGGAACGCGTGCTTCTTAGCGGGGCGGCGCGCCTGGTGGTCGCCATCTACTCGCCGCGCGGAAACGAGTTGCCGGTGGCCACGGGCTTGTTCGTGCTGCAAATCCTCGATCCGGCGAACCGCGAATGGCCCACGCGCATCGACGAGTTGCTCGCCTGGGTCGAGACCAGTACCCAACTCGCCATGGGGAACCCCGGGGCCCGGCATCAGGTTTCGATGAATGACGTCCTAGAGGGCGTGGCGGTCAGTTGGCCCGCGCCCGAGGTCGTGTCTCGTATCGCCAAGCTGGCGCAGGACCGGCAGGAGCGCTTGGCCAGTATCCTGCGCCGCCCTCTGGGCACGGGGACCGGGGCGCGCGGTGTGCTGGGCGACTTGCTGCTGGACAGCGAATCGCTCACCGCCATGGCGGTCAACGTGGCAGCCTTCTATCTGCGAGCGGGTCAACTGACTCGCGCGGCCGAGGCGGCCGCCCAGTTCGCGGACAAGCCGGGCGATGATGTGGAGTTGCGCCGCCTCCTCACCGCGGCCAGCAACGCCGCTGCCCAGCCCGCGGACTACCTGGCCCTAGCCCGTCGTTTCCTGCCCCGCAGCGAGATCCTGCAAGGGACGTCGGGCGATCGCCTGGATCCCGTGGCCGCCGCCGAGGTCCTGAATCTGGGTCTCGAGGCCCATCCGGCCGACAGTGGCATGCTCATCCTGGCATCGCGCGTGGCCCGTTTCGCCCCCGCCCCCTTCCTGGCCCTGCGCTACCTCGATGAAGCCTTGGCCGCGTTGGAGAAGGAGAAGGCTTCCAGCGACACTCTGGCCGAAATTGCCGGCGAGCGCCTCGACTTGGCCTTCCTGAAGCTCAAGGCCAGCCTTGACCCAGAGCAGACGACGCCCGCGCTGCGCGAGGCCGAGACGCTCCGGCGGCAACTGGCCGACGCCCACCAGCGTTTCGGGACGCGCATCAAGCTCAAGGAGCAGGACATCGATCTGGCCATGGCCCGGGGTCTGGTGGACGGCGGGCGACTGGAAGACGCGCAGCCCCTGCTCGACCGAGCCAAGCGCGAGGGAGATTCATCGCTGGAGGTCATGCTGCAGCTCGGAAACCTGGCCCTGCGCCGCGGTGATGCCGCCCGGGCCACCACGATCCTCCGGGACGCGACCGAGACGACCGAGCGCTCGGCACCGGCAGAGGAAACCATCGCCTACGTGGAGGGCCAGGCTCGCCTCGCCTTCGCCCTGGGCAATGCCTGCGACGTGGCTGGCAACGTGCAGGACGCACGCAAAGCGTGGCGGAAGGCCCTGCGTGCCTGGGATCGCCTGCGTGTGGAGCAGATGCGGCGCAAGAGCGCCAGCGCGGCGGCCGAAGCGACCTTCGAGGTGGGACGGCTCTCCTACCTGGTCGGCAAGCGCGAAGAAGCCTTCCGCGCCTTCGACGAGGCCATCGAACTGGACGAGGAACGCGACCAGAGCTACGTCGACGCCATCACCTTCCTGGTGGAACGCGGGGAGGCGGATGCCGCCCTTGACATCTATCGGCGCGCCCTCTCCAAGCCGAACCGGCAGGTCTCCGAATACGTGAAGGTCTACGCCTCGCTCTGGATCCTCGATCTGAGCACGCGCAACACGGGCGCCCCAGACGCGACCGCCGAGGCGTACCTCAAGACGGTCGACGCTCGACGCGTACACTTGCGCCCGCCTCGCGCCTCCGCGTGGTACTTGCAGTTGGTGCGCTATGCCCTGGGCAAGGTCACGTACGCGCAGCTCCTGGCGGCCGCCACCACGCCGGGCCAACAGGCGGAGATTCGATTCTACGAGGCCATGCGCCGCCTGCAGCACGGCCGAAACGCCGAGGCGAATCAGCTCTGGAAGGAGGTCCTGGACAGCAAGATGATCTCCTTCTTCGAGTACGAGATGGCGTCCCGCTATCTGCGCGTGGGTGCCCCCTCGCGCCCCGCCGCGCCAGACGACGGCAACACAATCTGAAGGTGTGGCCGCCTGCCCGCGGGGCGGCCTGCATCGCGAGAGAAAGACGCACAAACGCATCGTCAGTTTTCGCTCCTTCGCGCGTCTGTGGTATGAGATGGAGACATTTCGGTGCCGTGGCCAAGTGGTAAGGCAAGGGTCTGCAAAACCCTTATTCCCCGGTTCAAATCCGGGCGGCACCTCAAGAGTTCGGATCGAGGCGGGGGCACGCAGAAGCGGCGTAATCTGCGGTGCGGCCGCGTCAGGGTGGCTATACTCGCGGCGCCACGCGAGCGGTGAAGAACCATGGGCCGAGCATCCTCAGCACTCGTAGTCGATTCTGACATCAAGGGCCTTGAGGCTCTGGTTTATGGGTTCCAAGGGGTGGACTGGCGCATCACCGCCTGTCCCGCCCCCGAGTCTGCCGCCTTCCTGGTCAAGGCGTCCGGTGCAGAGCTGGTG
>JAEXQJ010000366.1 GCA_023438785.1 Pseudomonadota bacterium | reverse complement strand
GCGCACGGCCCGATCCCTAGCTTGCGTGCGGTTCGCAAAACTGAATAGGACTGTACTTCAGGGGCACATCACCTCTGAAGTGCAGGGAAGCCGGTGAAAGTCCGGCGCGGTCCCGCCACTGTAAGGGAGAAGAAGGTTCTCACGACGCCACTGGGGCAAACGCCCTGGGAAGGCGAGAACCGACGCCCGGCGACCTCGTCGCCCTGCTCTCAAGCCAGGACACATTCCAACAGCGTAGTTCCAATGCCTTCCGCGGAGAAGAGTTCGACGGCTCGACCTCGGCCCTTCTCGGTGGCAGGCAGAAGGGTATTTCGGTGAGCTTCACTCGTCCTGCCAGGGGCGCGCGGCACGCCCGGCAGGAGTCCGTCCAACTCGGTCAAGCATTGAGCGCCCCTCCTCCGGCGAGCACGGCGGAGGACCGCGCGTGAGAGCGCCCAAGTATGGCTCCATGGCTCCGCGGTCAACGGACTGCGCGACGACAGACCCATTCGCTTCCGCCCACCGCATCCCCGACCGCGAGGCCAGCACGGGCCCCACCGAAAACCGAGCGACGCCGCTGGCGACGCGCCCCCTGGGGCTCGCGGTGACGCTCTCGGTGAGCTTCGTCCTGGCCGTCTTCGCGCTCGGGCTGCTCTGCGGCTCCTCGGGCTGGGGCGTGCCGGACCATGACATCCTGTGGAAGATCCGCGTGCCGCGCGTGCTTGCCGCCTTCGGCACCGGGGCGGCCCTCGCGCTGGCGGGCGCGATCATTCAGCTCGTGACGCGCAACCCTCTCGGTGATCCGCACCTCCTCGGCGTGACGGGCGGTGCATCCGTCGGCGCGGTCCTCTCCATCCTGCTCGTGCCCACGGGCTCGCCTTGGACCCTGGAGATCGGGGCCATGCTGGGCGCCTTGTTCAGCATGCTGCTCGTGTTCACGCTTGCCTGGCGCCACCTGGGCCGCGGACTCCCGCTCGGTGTTCAGTCCGGCACCGCGATCGTGCTGCTCGTGGGCGTGATGATCGGTACCGCGTCTGGCGCCGTCGTTTCGTTCATTCTCGCGCTGGCGAGCGATGTGCAGTTGCGCCCTATCGTCTTCTGGCTGCTCGGCGATCTCAACGGCGCCACCCAGTGGCTTCCCACGTGGGCCGCCATGGCCGCGGCTTTGTTGCTCGTCTGGCCCACGGCCCGGGATCTCGATTGGCTGGCCCGCGGTGACGCCTGGGCTTGGACCCTGGGGGTTCCCGTTGCGCGCCGTCGCCGACTGGCCATCCTCGCGGCTTGCCTGGCCACCGGCGCGGCCGTGGCGACCGCGGGGAGCATCGGCTTCGTCGGTCTGGTCGCACCCCACGCGGTACGCCTGATGGGCTTGCGCTCGGCCCGACGGGTGTTGCCGTTCTCAGCACTCTGGGGCGGCGGTTTTCTGGTGCTCGCCGACAGCGTGGCGCGCACGATCATCGCCCCCTCGCAACTTCCCGTCGGAGTTGTTTCCGCGGCGGTGGGGGTGCCCTTCTTCCTCTTCCTGATGTTGCGGAGGCGCGCATGACCTGTGCTGTGGAATGGCAGCCGGAGGTCCTGCGCCTCGACCACCTTGCGCTGCGCGCGGGCGGCAGCGTGGATGGCCGGTTGCTCTGCCGCGAGCTCGACGTGCAGTTCTCTCCGGGCGAACGGTGGGGCATCTTGGGGCCGAACGGCGCGGGCAAGTCGACGCTGCTGATGGCGCTGGCCGGGCTGCTCGCCCCCGCTGCCGGCCGAATCGTCCTGGGCCCGCGCAGCCTGCGGGACTGGCGCCCTGGAGACCTCGCGCGCGCCCGCGCCTGGTGCCCGCAGTTCTGGCTGGATCCCTTCCCGCTGGCGGCCTGGGAGGCCGTGGCCTCCGCCATCCTCGCCACGGACCCACACAGCGAGGCTGGCGCGGTGGAGGGCATCGCCCGCCACTGGCTGCGCGAGCTCGACGCCGCCCACCTTGCCGAGCGCGACGTGCGGCTCCTCTCGGGTGGCGAGCGCCAGCGGGTGGCCCTGGCGACCGCTTTCGCGCAACGAGCGCCGCTCGTCTTGCTCGACGAGCCGACCTCGCATCTGGATTGGTCACACCAGGGATTGCTGCGGGATCGACTCCACCGCTGGTCCGAGCAGGGAGGGACGCTGCTCACCGCCGTCCACGATGTGAACCTTGCATGGTTGCTTGCCACCCACGCGCTGCTTCTGGACGGCAAGGGCAACGCGGTCCATGGGCCACGCGAACAGGTTCTGACCGCCGAGGCCATAGGGTTGGCCTACGGACTCTCCGTGCGGATCTCGACAGAGGGGAATGCCCGTTGGTTCCACGCCGATCTGGGGCAACACCCATGAAGGGGGCCCTGTTTCTCGTTCTGTTCGCCGCCAACCTCACGCAAGCCCGTGCCGAGGTACGCGTGACCGACGATGGCGGTCAAACGCTGAGACTCGCCCGGCCCGCCAAACGGGTGATCTCGCTCGCGCCCAGTGTGACCGAAATGGTCTACGAGGCTGGTGGCGGTGGCCTCCTGGTCGGCACGGTCGAATACAGCGACTACCCTCCGGCTGCACGAGCTCTGCCTCGCGTGGGCGGCAACCAGAGGCTCGACCTCGAACGCATCGCGAGCCTCAAGCCCGACCTCGTCATAGTCTGGTTCCATGGCACCGCCAGTCGCGAAGTGGCGCAGTTGGCGGCGCTGGGCCTGCCCATATTCCACCTGGAGCCGCGCCGGATCGAGGATGTCCCGGACGCGCTCGAACGCCTCGGTCAACTCCTGGACACCGGGCCGGCAGCACGAAAGGCCGCCGAGCGCTTTCGCGCACGCTACGCCGATCTGCGGCAGCGCTACGCCGGGCGCTCACGGCTTTCGGTCTTCTACCAGGTCGCCGACAGCCCCCTGCTCACCATCAACGACAAGCAGCTCATCTCGGACGTCATACGATTGTGCGGCGGGCGCAACGTGTTCGGCCAGGAGTCGGCGCTGGTCCCCCAGGTGTCGACCGAGAGCGTGGTGGCAGCGAATCCCGACGTCATCCTCACCGCCAGCTTTGTCGGCAGCAACGTCGATGGCGTCCAGCCCCTGCGCGCCCCTGGCCATGCCGGCCTCGCCCGGTGGCAGGCCTTCTCGGCGATGAAGGCCGTGCGCACCGGCCAGCTCTGGGTCATTCCAGCCAATCCCATCAGCCGCCAGGGGCCACGTATCTTGGACGGTCTGCAGGCCGTGTGCACCGCCCTCGATGAGGCCAGAAAGGGCAAGTGATGTCCCAGCCCAAGTACGTGCTGGCCGTGAGGCACGCGCCCACGGTTTCGGCCGGGCTTTGCGTGGGCAACGCCGAGGTCGCGTGCACCCTGTCCGAGCAAGACGCCGCCGAGAGGATTCTGTCGCGCGTGGACGGGTGCCGTTTTATCCGTGTTTGGACCTCTCCCATAGAACGCTGTCGCGCTCCGGCCGCCTTGATCGCAAGACGATTGCGGCTCCCCCTGGGCGTGGACGAGCGGCTGCAGGAGATCTCCCTGGGAGAATGGCAGCTTCGAACCTGGGACGCGATCGCAGCCTCGGAACCAGAACGGTACCAGGCCTGGCTGGAGAATTGGCTCAGCGAGGCCCCACCCGGCGGAGAGCTTCCGAGCACACTGGTGCGCCGTGTGGGCGAATGGTGGAGCGGGTTGCCCAGCGGCCAGCACCTCCTCATCTCTCACGCCGGCGTGAACCGCGCCCTTCGCGTCCTCGTGCACGGCCAGTCGTGGACGCAGGCCATGTCGACCGCCGTCCCGCACCTCGAAGCTGAGGGCTTCACGGACCAGCCATAATCCGAGCACGAGCGAGCCCAGGTGCCGCGATGGTCCCGCCGCGGGCCCCTCCGCCACCGTGCCGGCGCGGACACGTTGCAACGCCAGCGACGTTGCAATCCCCTGTTGCAAGCCCCGTGCAACATCGGGGCGTCCGTCGCGCACAGGTCCACTCGCTCTGATCGGGCGGTCTTTCGCGGCGGATGGACTCTGCGCGCCTGGCATGCGCCTTGCTGCCCCGCTCCACATGCCCCGCCCCACCGCCGGCACGACTCTCTCGTCCGAACGGGTTGGCCCGACAACGTCAACGCCAGACAAGGTGTAGCCACCAGGTCCTCAGCGTTCCTCGGGCATGCCGCCAGCCCCAGGCGCCCGGTGGCGAGCCCTCCGCCGCGGCAAAGCACGAGCTCTTCCATGTCCACCGTGGACTCCGACCCCGAACTTCTGTACGCGGCGCTTCGCTGCATGGGTGATGCCATGTTCATCGTGACGGCGGAGGGCCGCATCGCATTTTTCAGCCGTCGCGCCGAGGAGCTGACAGGGCTTCGCGCGGCCCACGTCGTCGGGCGCACCTGCGCCGAGGTGGAGCCCGGCGGCCTGTGCGGAATCCAAGATGCCGTCCTCGGTGGCGCGGCGTTGGACCACGACGAATTCCCTCTCCGTTCCGTCGACGGCCTGTTGCTGCGCGCCCACCGATCGGTGCGGCCCATCCGCGGAGCCGACGGCACGCTGCTGGGCGCCGTGGTGACCTTCCACGTGCTCCGCCCAGGAGAAGACACGGCACCTCCCCGCGTCTTCGCGAGTCGAGGACAGGCCGATCCATCACACCCGTTCGTGGGGCGCTCCCCAGCCGTGCGCAAGATCGTCGACACGATCCGGCGGGTCGGTCCCAGCAACGCCAGCGTGCTGATCATGGGCGAGAGCGGTACCGGCAAGGAGCTCGTCGCGCGCTCCATCCACGACGCCAGCCGACGTCGTGCGCGGGCTCTCGTGGCCGTCAACTGCGCGGCCATCCCCCACAATCTCCTCGAAAGCGAGCTCTTCGGCCACGTGCGCGGCGCCTTCACGGGCGCCATGCGCGATCGGCGTGGCTCGCTGGAGATCGCCGAGGGCGGGACCCTGTTTCTCGACGAGATCGGCGATCTGCCGCTCCACATGCAGGCCAAGCTGTTGCGCCTGCTGCAGGAACGCACCTATCAGCGCGTGGGTGACTCACGAACCGTGGCTGCGGACGTGCGCATCGTCGCCGCCACCAATGTCGATCTGGACCAAGCCGTGGCCCAGGGCCGTTTCCGCCAGGACCTCTATTTTCGACTGTGCGTGATTCCGATCCGCATTCCCCCGCTGCGCGAAAGGCGAGAAGACATCGCGCCCCTGGCGTCCTTTCTGCTGGCCCGCCGTTCGATGGCCGCGGGACGGCTGCCCATGCGCTTTGCCCCTGCCACGCTCAGCGTGCTGGAAGACGCGCCCTGGGAGGGCAATGTCCGCCAACTCATCAACGTGGTCGACTACGTGGTCGCGCTTTGTGACTCTTCCATGGTCCAGGTACACAGCCTGCCCGAGGACTTCTCCACGGCCACACGCGGGCTCTTGCCGGACCGACGGGGTCGCTATCAGCCAAGTCAACGCGGCGATGCCGAGGCCAGGCTCATTCGCGCGACCCTCAGGGCCCAGGGGTACCACCGTCAGCGTACGGCCGAAGCCTTGGGGATGGATCGCGTGACGCTCTATCGGAAAATGCGCAGCTACGGCATCAGCCCTCACGAGGATGACGACGATACGGACTGACGTCTGCGGCAATCGCCGACACCGACGCGATCGTCTCACGGGATCAGCACCTCACCGGGGCAGCCGAAGAGGATCTTTACGTCCTTGTAGGTCTTGTTCATCACCTTGTCGCAAGGTGGGCCATACAACTCGATGGCCGTCTTGGCCGCGTTCGTATAGTCCCAGCCGTTGGCCCCAGTCGTATCGCGCACGGCATGCGAGCCGTCGCTGAACTCCACGAGCACGTTGTCCGGGACGGGCGGCGCCGCCTTCATGGTGAACACGCACGAGGCCACATGACCGCTGATGGCGTTCATGGCGGCCACGAATTCCGCCCCATCGTCAGCCGGGTAGTACTTGGGCGACGTGGTTCCCTTCGCGCGGCCACCCGCCACCGCCATGGTGTCCAACGTCCGAATGGCGGTGCCTGCCGTGGCGATGCCGATCACGAACACGGGAATCCCTCGCGCCGCCGCGGCGGCGATGGCGTCGGGGGCATCGCGGTCATTGGCGGCACCGTCCGTATCGCCTCGGCAGTTGGGCTCGCCGTCGGTGGCCAGGACGATGTACTTTGGATTCGTGCTCGGGCTGGCCGCCAGCCAATCCGCAGCGGCCGTCACACTGATGCGCGTGGGCGTGTAATTGACCTGCGAGGGCGGTGGGTTGGCCCGGTAGCGCGCCATGATGGCCTGCGCGCTCCCCGA
>JAEXQJ010000416.1 GCA_023438785.1 Pseudomonadota bacterium | reverse complement strand
ATCCGGCCCTGCTCGAGCAATTTGGCGGCCAGTTCGCCGTCATGTGCGGCAAGCTGCTCCTGGGCGTGTGCCCGTCCCTAGACGAGGCGCTGCAGACGGTGACTGAAGCTTTCTCCGACGGCTTGGTCGAGGAGGGGGTGCCCATTTCGATTCGTGAGATCGGCGCCTCTCCCGGTGTCAGCGTGGTCGCGCAGCCCGCGCGCGCCTTGCGCTGACGTTTGTCACCTCGCGCGAAGCCACACGCGTCCCCGCGTCGCTGACCGCCAGCCTGGGGTTTGCAAATCGGTGTGCTCTCCGATAGAAACTCGCGGCTGGCTGCTGGCCGAACATCTGCGACATGGCCGGCCCGGAAAGGGAATTCAGCGATGTCACCAGTCTCAGGAGTGTTCCGCACGGACCGCGCGCGCGCGGGTAGGGGTTTGTGGATCGTGGCGCTGACGGGCCTCGCGCTCGGCTGTGTCGAGCAAGCCGAGGATAAGCCGACCAAGGAGGATGAGGAGTTCGTCAAGCAGAACCTCCTCACCACCGCGCCCACCCCCCAGTTCGTGACCAACGCGAATCTGGACGGCAAGGTGGAGTACCTGGGTCTGGACGTGAGCCCGACTCCCGTCGAGCCCGGGAAGGATGTCCGGTTGACCCACTACTGGAAGGTCATCACGCCGCCCGGTGATACGTGGCGGACCTTCTATCACATCGGTCCCACCCGGCAGCGCTTCCTGAACGTCGATCACGGGCCAGTGAACGGCAAGTATCCCGTGTCGCGCTGGAAGGCGGGGGAGATCATCCGCGACCAGCACTCGTTCCGGATGCCTGCCGACTTCAATTTCCCGACCTTCAACGTGTACGTCGGCCTGTGGCGGGGCAAGGAGCGCATGGCCGTCAAGTCCGGACCTCGCGAGGAGGACCGCGTCCTTGCGGCCACCGTCCCCGTGAAGACCAGGGAGACGCCTGCCCCTCTCCGCTACCTGGCGCGCAGGACACTCAAGCCCATCAAGATCGATGGCAAGCTGGACGAGGCGGCGTGGAAGAACGCGCCGTCCACCGGGGCCTTCGTCAGCACGTTGACCGGCGCCAGCGCCGAGCCCAAGACAGAGGCCAAGCTGCTGTGGGACAACCAGTTCCTCTACATCGCGTTCGAGAACGTGGACAAGGACGTGTGGAGCGAGTTGGCCAATCGCGACGACAAGCTGTGGACGCAGGAGGCGGTCGAGGTGATGATCGACGCGAACGGCGACGGCAAGGGCTACATCGAGCTGCAGGTCGCGCCCAATGGCAACGTCCTGGACACCTACTTGCCCAGCTACCGCAAGTACGAGGACAGCCTGGATCCCAAGCGCAAGCCGTTCGACTGGACGTCCAAGCTCAAGGCCGCCGTGAAGGTGGACGGAACGTTGAACAAGCGTGGCGACGAGGACAAGGGCTGGACCGTAGAAATGGCGCTGCCTCTGGCCGACGCCAACGGCCTGGACACGGCGGGCGTCAAGGTGCCGCCCGCACTTGGCGACGTGTGGCGGCTGAACATGTTCCGCATGGACCAGGCGAAGGACAAGCCGCAGGTCGCGGTGGGGTGGTCGGCACCCTACGAGGGCGATTTCCACAAGCTGAGCCGCTTTGGAGAGTTGGTGTTCGGGGACGACAAGGGCGAAGTCCCGGCCAAGGCGGCCCCCAAGGCTGAGGAGGACAAGCCGCAGAAGGGGAAGGAGAAAGAGGACCAGTCGGCTCAGGCGGACAAGGCCAAGGGCGACAAGACGGCGGCGGGCAAGGTGGCCAAGGCCGACAAGAAGGAAGAGAAGAAGTAGCGGCCGTCCGCGCGGTCTCGGCCGCGGCGATGCTGTCGAGACAGTCGAACATCTTGTGTTACATCGGCGCGCTGGCTCTGCTTGGTGCGCCGGTGGCCCACGCGGCAGGCGGGGCGCCGGGCAGGACAGACGCGCCGGCGCACACCTGGTTGGTTCCTGCAGGGCCGGGCGCACGCGCCTATCAAACCCTCCCCCTGGCCAGCCGGCGCGAGCGAGACGCGGATACGTTGGCCGCCAGTCTCGCGATCGAAGTGGAGAAGGCGGTCGTGGCTGCGCATGCGCCCCCGCTGGTTCGTGACACTCGATTGGATCGCGTGTCGGTCGATCTGGCCCGGTGGGCCGCCACCCGACCCCTGCCGCCGTTCGAGGCCGTGGCCTTCCTCCAGGCCTACTACGGGATCGTGGAGCAACCCGGACCGAACCTCATCCTGGTGCGTGGCTCGGATGAGCCGGGCGTGCTCGTCGAGCTGCGGTCGCAGTTGCGGAGCGCGCTCGTTGGCCAGGCTTGCCGGCGCTGGGGCGTGGGACTGCAACGAGCATCGAGGGCAGTGGTGGTCGTCCTGGCCCTCCAGGATCAGCAACTCGAATTGGCGCCCGTCCGACGTCGATTGACCAGGGACGAGCGTGTCAGACTGAGGGGGCGTCTCCTCGGACCCTATCGCGATCCCGAGTTGCTCGTCACCGCGCCCGGTGGTGCGGTCACCCGCCACAACATGTCCTACCAGCGCGGTCGCTTCGAGGGCGGGCTGGCCTGCGACGCGGGCGAGGGTGTCTACCAGGTGGAGATCGGGGCTACCGATCGGGGCGGGCCGGCCGTCCTGGCCAATTTTCCCGTCTATTGCGGCGTCGAGCCCCCGGTTCGCCTCTCGGTCACACAGGCGAATGACGGCGTCCGACAGGTCGCGCAGAAGCCAGCCGAAGCGGAGCGCGAGCTCTTTTCGTTGATCAATCGCGCCCGGGCCGCGGCCAACTTGCCGCCCCTGATCCTCGAGCCGCGCCTCAGCCAGGTGGCGCGTGACCATAGCCGCGAGATGGCCAGAACCGGCCAAGTCGCGCACGTGTCAGCCCACTCGGGCGACGCTTTGCAGCGCCTCAAAGCCGGCCGCGTGGAACCGCTGCCGCGCAGGATCGCCGAGAACGTGGGCCAGGACTATTCGGCGGCCCAGATCCACGTCGGCTTCATGTCGAGCCCCGGTCACCGCGGAAACCTCACGAGCCCGGGCATGACCCACGTGGGCATCGGCGTGGCGGCGGGGGCGGGCCCGGACCATCCGCTGTACTTCACCGAGGTCTTCGCGGCGTGGAAGTAGGCCGGATCCGGCCGGCAACTCCGTGGTAGCAAGTGGTCCGAGGAGGAACGATCGTGAACGCACAGGACAGTATCCGCAACATCAGCGACGCCGAGGGCGCATCGCTTCTGGTGGTGGGCTCCGTGGCCTTGGACTCGGTGGAAACCCGCACGGGGCGGCGGGATGAGGTCCTAGGCGGTGCGGCCTGCTACTTCTCGTACGCGGCCTCCTTCTTCACGCCGGTTCGCTTGGTGGGCGTGGTGGGCAACGATTTCCCGGCCGCGCACGAGGAATTGCTGCGCGCCCGCGGGATCGATCTGGCGGGTTTGGAGCACGTGCCGGGGCGTACCTTCCGCTGGGCCGGGCGCTACGCCGCGGATTTCAACACGCGCACCACGCTGGACACCCAGCTCAACGTGTTCGAGAGCTTCCGTCCCAAGCTGCCTGCAACCTGGGCGAGCTCGCCGTTCGTCTTTCTCGCCAATATCGATCCCGTGCTGCAGCTCGAAGTGCTGAATCAGGTGAACAAGCCGCGCTTCGCCGCCTGCGACACCATGAATTTCTGGATCGGCGGCAAGCGAGCCGACCTGCTGCGGGTCCTGGAACGCGTGGACATGCTGCTGCTCAACGACGAAGAGGCCCGCCAACTCTCGGGCAGGGACAACCTGCCCGCGGCGGCCCGCGCCATCATGGCCATGGGTCCGCGGGCCGTGGTGGTCAAGCGCGGCGATGCGGGGGCGTTGCTCTTCCACAAGGAAGGCGTATTTGCCGCACCCGCCTTCCCGCTGGAGCATGTGGTTGACCCGACGGGCGCAGGGGATTCGTTTGCGGGCGGCTTCATGGGCTGGCTCGCGCGCACGGGCGACGTCTCGCCGGGTGGAATCCGCACGGCCCTGGTGGTGGGATCGGTGCTGGCCTCCTTCTGCTGCGAAGACTTCAGCCTGGATCGTTTCCGCACCCTCGATCCCGAGGCGATTCGCACCCGCTTCGCCGCCTTCGCCGACCTGGTGAACTTCGAGCGGATTCGATTCTGATCTCGCGTCGCGGGGCTCAGCGCGAGCAGTCCAGCCCGCGGTTGCGGCGGGCCAGCTCTTCGCCAAGTGGCTGATAGAAGGCCAGCAGGGCCCGGGGGCTGATGTCCTCGCCGGTGGCCTCGCGCAGGACGGTGCGCCAGTCGCGCGTCGCACCCAGTCCCAGGATCTTGCGCAGGAACTGACCCGCCTCGGCGTTGCCCGAGTAGTCACAGCTCCGCACGTCGTGCTTCACGATCTTGGTGCAAATGTGGTCGTGAAGCTGGAACTTGATGAGCGCGGCGAGCGCGTAGTCGTAGTAGCGCGCGGGATAGTCGTTGATATGCGTCTTCGTGCAGGCGTCGCACAGGTCGGGCTCGCGCCGGCTCGGCGGCTCGACGCCTTGGAAGCGCGCCACGTATTGCCACCACCGCTCCTGCCACTCGGCCACCGGAAGATCGGCCTCGTAAAGGTCGTGCTCGAAATGGGTCATGGTGCCGGCGGCGAAGGGCAGGAACACCAGGAACTCCATGGCCGATTGGAGGAGCCAGCCTTGGGCGGGCGGCTCCTGTCCCGGCTGCATGAGGCCCAGTTTTCGCAGGTAGGGCGGCTGCAGGCTGGCCAGACGCGCTACCTCACCCACGGCCTCGTGAAAGGCGCGGTTGGCGCCTGCCCGCAGCAGGTAGGGCACCTCGGGACGGGAATAGGCCAGGTCGTAGTAGACGTGTCCCAGCTCGTGGTGGGCCGTGCCGAACCACTGTTCGTCTGGCTCCACGCTCATGAGCACGCGCACGTCTTGCTCGCCATCGATGTGCCAGGCCGAGGCGTGGGCGTTCTTCTTGCGGGCCGATTTGGGATCGACGGGATAGAGGTCGGACTTCTGCCAGAACCCGTCGGGCAGGCGGGGGAAACCCAGCGAGACGTAGAAATCCTCGGCGGTGCGCACCACGAACTCGCGGGATCTGCCCTTGAACAAGGGATCGAGGCTGGTGCCCTCGATCAGGCCGGGCCAGGCCTGGGCCCAGCGATTGCCCAGCCAGGGGGCAGGGATGAGCTTGGGCACGGGTTTTTTGTAGCGCTCCGCCAGGGTGTGCTTGGCCATGCAATGCAGGCCGTCGAACAGGGGCCGGGTCGCCTCCAGGGTGGCATCCATGAGGGCCAGCATCTCCGCCGAGGTCATGCCGTAGTCAGCGACCTGCAGACCGAAGAACGACGAGTAGCCCATGCCGCGGGCGATTTCATTGCGCAGGCGCTGCAGCTCGACCAGTCCCGGCTTGAGCGGGCGACCGATCTCCTTCGAGGCGCGCCAGGCCTGCTCGCGTTCAGCCATGACCCGCGAGCGGCGCAGGACCGCATCGATCTCGTTGGCCGAGGTGGGCCGCACGCACTTGCCGCCCGCGTGCTGCAAGCAGAAGGAGAAGCCGTCCAGGGTGGCCGACTGGCGGGCCTCAGCGTCGATGCGCTGAATGACCAGCGCGGGCATGGTGGCGGGCGCCTCGGCGGCGGCGAGCTGCAGCTTTCGCAACTGGCGGGTCGTGCGCTCGCTGAGCTCGCCCGACCGAGCCAGGAGCGCCTTGGTGCGCTCGATGATCACGCGGGCGCCGCTTACGGCTGCCGCGGCCTTGTCGGCGGAGGCGCGGGCTGCCGTGTGCTCGGGGGTGGCGTCCGTGGCGGCCACCCAGGCGGCTTGGTTGGCCACCGTGGCCAGCGGCTGCACGAGCGGGGTGATCGTCTCGAGGAAGGTCCGGGCCTCACGCTCGCTGGCGGACGCTCGGCGGCTCGGCCGTTCTCCGGCCCGCAGGCCGACCGTCACAACCAAGCCCGCCGCAACGACCGCGGCCCCTATCACACTCGGACAACGCAACGACATGGGCGCAGGCTAACACGGCCCCATTGGAGGCGGGCTGTTGAACCGGCCGCAACCGCGGCGCCTAGACCGTGATGCCGAGTTCGGCCAGTTGGGCGCGGAAGGCAGGCGCGTCGGTGAACACGCGGCCCACCATCCCGACGCCCATGGCCGCCTCAACGAAGCGTGGGACGTCGTCGAAGAACACGGCGGCCTCGGGGAGCGTGCCGGCCCGACGGAGCGCCTCCTGAAAGATCTCCGGGGCGGGCTTGGCCAGGCGCAATTCGTACGACAGCACCAGGTGATGGAAGCGCCGGACGAGCGGTAGCTGCGGCTTCAGGAAGCGCCAGTGCATCTCGTTGGTGTTGGAAAGCAGCATCACCTTGACCTGGTCGAACAGCGACTCGACCAGCGGCAGGACCTCCTGATGAATGCGGAAATGGCAGTTCCAGACCTGAAAGAAGGTGTCGCGATCCATGGCCACGGTGGCGCCGGCGGCCCGGCACACGGCCTCCCGCAGATCGTCGCCGGCCAGCACGCCGCGGTTGCACGGATCCCACAACTCCAGCATGCGTTGGCGAATCAACGCGGGATCCGCACCGCCGTAGGCAGAGAGGCGCCGAAACAACACGTCGTCGTCGTGGAAGGCGAGGACGTTGCCCAGGTCCAGGATAACGGCTTCGATGCGTGCCATGCTCGCGCGGCGGCCTGACCGCCGAGCGGCCCGGGCCGCCTCAGCGGTAAAGGGGCGTCTCACTCTTCGGGAAGGGGAACGAACTTGACCTCTTGGATCTGGTACTCGCGCGATCCCTTGCCGGTTCGCAGGGTCACGGTGTCGCCCGCTTCGCGCCCGATGAGGGCGCGGGCCAGGGGAGCGGAGATGGCCAGGCGACCCTCTTTGATGTCGCCCTCGTAGTCGCCCACGATCATGTAGCTGGTCTCATCGCCGCTCTCCGTGTCGGCCAGGCGCACGGTGGCGCCGAAGACCACGCGGCTGCCGGTCAGCTTGCCCGGATCGATAACCTCAGCCATGGCCAAGATGGCATCGATCTCGCGCATGCGGCCCTCGATGAAGCCCTGCTTCTCCTTGGCCGCCGAGTAGTCGGCGTTCTCCGAAAGGTCACCATGACCCCTCGCCACCTCGATGTCGTGCACGTTCTTGGGTCGTTCGACCTCGCGCAGATACTTCAGCTCAGCGCGCAGCTTCTTCACCCCGCGGGGGGTCATGGGGATGCGATCAGCCATTTTGATACTCTTGCAGTGAGCGAACCGACATGGCGCCGGCTTGCAGTCTGCCGATCGCCTCCACGGCGGCGCGCGCGGCGGACATGGTGGTGAAGTAGGCCAGGCCGCGCATGAGAGCGGTCCGACGCAGTGAGAACGAGTCGCGGATGGAGTCCGCGCCCTCGGAAGTGTTGACCACCAGATGCACGTCCCCGTCCATCATGCGGTCCACGCAGTTGGGCCTGCCCTCGCGGACCTTGTTGACGCGCGTGCAGGGGAGGCCAGCCTCGGAGAGGATCTTGTGCGTTCCCGTGGTGGCGATGATCGAGAACCCGAGTCGGGCCAGGCTGCGCGCCAGGTCCACCGCCGCGGGCTTGTCGCTCTCCTTGATGGAGAGGAGCACGTTGACCGGCTTGTCGCCGCGCGGGACGGGCAGGCGTGTGCCGGCCGCGATCTGACTCTTGGCGAAGGCGGCGTCGAAGGTGGCGTCGATGCCCATCACCTCGCCGGTGGAGCGCATCTCCGGCCCGAGCAGGATGTCCACGCCGGGGAACTTCACGAAGGGGAAGACGGCCTCTTTGACCGCGATGTGCTTAGGCGCGACCTCCCGGATGCCCATCTCGCGCAGGGTGCGACCGGCGGCGATCTTCGCCGCCACCTTGGCCAGCGGAACCCCGATCACCTTGGACACGAAGGGCACGGTGCGCGAGGCGCGCGGGTTGACCTCGAGAATGAAGATGCCGCGCCCGTCGCGTGGCACGGCGAACTGGATGTTCATGAGGCCACGCACGTCCAATTCGCGCGCCAGGGCGCGGGCTTGGGTCTTGATGGCCTCGACGGTCTCCTCGGGCAGCGAGAAGGGGGGCAGGGCGCAGGCCGAATCGCCCGAGTGGATGCCCGCCTCCTCGATGTGCTCCATCACGCCGCCGATGATCACGTCGTGGCCGTCCGCCACCACGTCCACATCGACCTCGATGGCGTCACGCAGGAACTGATCCACCAGAATGGGCGCGCTCTCGTCGCCCTTGCCGCCGCCGCTGGCCAGGCTCTCGCGGCGCGCGGCCTCGAAGGCTAGGCCCACGAAGCGCTCCAGGCCGGTGGCGTCGTGGACGATCTCCATGGCCCGGCCGCCCAACACGTAGGACGGGCGCACCATGACGGGGTAGCCGATCTGCTCGGCAATCTGGCGCGCCTCTTCCAGGCCGTGGGCCGTGCCCCAGGCCGGGGCGCGCAGGTTGAGCTTGCGCACCAACTCGCCGAAGCGCTGGCGATCCTCAGCGCGGTCGATGGCATCGGCGCTGGTGCCCAGGAGCTTCACGCCCGCCTTCTGCAGGGGAACCGCGAGTCGCAGCGGGGTTTGGCCGCCGAACTGCACGATGACGCCCTCGGGCTTTTCGGCATCGATGATCTCGAGGACGTCCTCGCGGGTCAGCGGCTCGAAGTACAACCGATCCGAGGTGTCATAGTCGGTGGACACCGTCTCGGGGTTGCAGTTGACCATGAGGGTCTCGTAGCCCTCTTCGCGCAGAGCCTGGACCGCGTGCACGCAGCAGTAATCGAACTCGATACCCTGGCCGATGCGGTTGGGCCCGCCGCCCAAAATGACGATCTTCTTCTTGTTCGTCGGGCGCGTCTCGGACTCGGGCTCCTTCTCCGTTATGGCGTTTGTCTCGTAGCTCGAATACAGGTACGGCGTGTGCGCCTCGAACTCGGCGGCGCAGGTGTCGACGCGCTTGAAGACGGGGCGGATGCCGTGGCGATGACGGGCTTGGCGCACCTCTTCCTCGCTCACGCCGGCCAGCCTCATGAGGCGGCGGTCCGACATGCCCAGGCGCTTGCGCCGGGCGAGCGACTCACCGTCGTCGAGCAGCTTGTGACCGTCGTTGCGGGCCGCCTCGTCCTCGTCGATGAGGTCCTTGAGCTGGCGCAGGAACCAGGGATCGACCGCCGTGAGCGTGTGCGCTTCTTCGAGCGACATGCCTCCGCGCAGGGCCTCGGCCAACTGCCACAGGCGCTCCGGACCGGGCTGCGTGATGAGGCGCCGCAGGTCTTCCATGGGCGGCACGCGATCCAGGTCGAAGCCCCAGCGCCCGATCTCCAGCGAGCGGAGGGCCTTGCCCAGCGATTCCTTGAAGGTGCGGCCGATGGCCATGACCTCGCCCACCGACTTCATCTGCGGGCCCAGCGTCGAGTCGGCGCCGGGGAACTTTTCGAAGGCGAAACGCGGCACCTTGGTGACCACGTAGTCGATGGTCGGCTCGAAGCAGGCCGGCGTCTCGCGTGTGATGTCGTTGCGAATCTCGTCCAGCGTGTAGCCCACCGCCAGCTTGGTGGCGATCTTGGCGATGGGGAACCCGGTGGCCTTGGACGCCAGCGCCGAGCTGCGCGAGACGCGCGGGTTCATCTCGATGACGATCATCTCGCCGGTGGCCGGGTTGAGGGCGAACTGGATGTTGGATCCGCCCGTGTCCACGCCGATCTCGCGGATGACGGCCAGCGCGCCGTCGCGCATGACCTGGTATTCCTTGTCGGTCAGGGTCATGGCGGGGGCGATGGTGATGGAATCGCCCGTGTGCACGCCCATGGGGTCGAAGTTTTCGATGGAGCACACGATGACGGCGTTGTCCTTGCCGTCGCGCATGACCTCCAACTCGTACTCCTTCCAGCCGAGCACCGATTCTTCGACGAGAACCTGGCTGCGTGGGCTCTGCTGCAGGCCCCACAGGACCTTGGCGTCGAACTCCTCGGCGTTCCAGGCGATGGCAGCACCCGAGCCGCCCAGGGTGAAGGAGGGGCGCAGGATGACCGGGAAGCCTCGCCCGGTGGTCGCGGCCATCTCGGCCTGGATACTGCGCGCCTCGGCCAAGGTGTGGGCGTAACCCGAGAAGGGCACACGCAGACCGATGTTCTGCATGGCCTTCTTGAAGAGGTCCCGATCCTCGGCTTTCTCGATGGCGGCGATCTGCGCGCCGATGAGCTTGACCCCGAACTTGTCCAACACTCCGGCCTGAGCCAGCTCGATGGTCAGGTTGAGCGCGGTCTGGCCGCCCAGGGTGGGCAAGAGGGCATCGGGGCGTTCGCGCTCGATGATCTTGCTCACGAACTCGACGGTGAGCGGCTCCACATAGGTCCGGTGAGCCATCTCGGGGTCGGTCATGATGGTGGCCGGGTTGGAGTTCACCAGGATGACCCGGTAGCCCTCCTCGCGCAGCGCCTTCACGCCCTGGGCCCCCGAGTAATCGAACTCGCAGGCCTGGCCGATGACGATGGGACCGGAACCGATGATGAGGACGGATTTGATGTCTGTTCTTCGCGGCATTACTCGGGTTGCTTCCGCTGCTGATTACTCGGGTTGCTTCCGCTGCTGAATGTGGCCCTCGCGGTCCAGGTAGAACCCGTCGGGCAGTTTCTTCTCCACCCCCGGCCGGAAGCCGTGCACCAGCCAACCCAGGGCGGCGAAGCCCTCGGCGATCTGGATGCGCAACCGCAGGCTCTCCTCCGCATCGGACACGAAAAGCTCGAGCAGTTTGTCGCGCGCGACTTCCTCGTTCTTCAGCCGCAGCAGCGCCTCGGCGGCGGCCAGGCGCACGCCGCCGTCCATGTCGGCCAGGTAGGGCGCGATCAGCGAGGGCGCCTTAGGATCCTTGACCTGGCCCAGGTGACGCAGAAGCTGGATCTTCTTCGTGGGGTCCCGCTCGTAGCCGGGCTCGTGCTCGGCCAGGACTCTCTCGAGGATGTCGATCTCCTCCTCCTTGCTCGCCAACTTGGACACGAGGCGGAGGGGCCAGGACACGGAGTCCGCGGCGTGAAGGTAGCGCGTAACGGCGGGCAGGGCAGACGGGCCCTTGGCGACCAAAGTCTCGAAGGCCCACTCCTTCTCTTGCTCGTCCTCGATGGACTTGTCGTAGACCATGCCGAAGCGGCGAAGCAGGCCGTACAGCGCCTCGTCCGAGCCGATATTGGCCAACTCCTCCATGGCCTTGAAGCGATCAGCCGACTGGGCGTACTTGTTCACGACCCGCTGAACGAGGCCCGTCCGCGCGCGTTCCTCGCGCTTTTCCTTTGAGAACATGTCGAACAGACCCATGGCAGTCGGCGGAGTCTATACCACCTTCGGGCGAGCCGTTGCACCCTGTTCGCGGAGCATCTGGACGCGACTGGTTGCGTGCCGGCGGCTGCCCGGAAGCGGAATCGGTGTATACACGCCATCTCCTTGTCACTCGCCGAAACAAGAACCCGCATCGGGCGGTGGTTTCGCGCTCTCGGGCTCGATGGGTGCCTCTTCGCCCTCGGGTTCGCGCTGCTTCTGCCCGTCTTTCTCGCGCCGCTCTGCGTGACCCGGCTACTGCCCGGCCTGGACCTGCCGTTCCACCTCGGCATCGCCGACATGCTGTCCAAGACGGGCGCGGCGGACTCCCCGTACGCGCCCTACTACGACGGTGGGCTGCGCGTGGCCCCCTACGCGGCCCACTACATGGCCCTGGTGCTGCTGGGCAAGGTCATGAATCTGCTGACTGCGCACAAACTCATCGTGGGCCTGTACGTAGCGGCCATGCCGCTGTCCGCGGCGTCGCTGCTCGCGGCCTGCGGACGGAGTCGTATACCGGCCCTGCTGGCCTTTCCGTTGGCCTACAACCTGACCCTGCACTACGGCTTCGTCAGCTTCGCGTTGTCACTGCCCGTGCTCATGTGGCTGCTGGCCCGCATGGTTCGGCATGTGGAGGCGGGCCCGGACCGGATGTGGCGCACCTGGGCCCTGACGGCGGCCCTGGCCTTGGCTCTCTTCCTTTGCCACCTGCAGAACTTCCTCTTCGGACTGGGGGCGGCGCTGGCTTTTGCCGCCTTCTCGGCCGTGCCGTGGCGACGGCGCCTGCTCGGCGCAGCCACGGTCTTGCCCGCGCTGGCGGCGGCGAGCTACTGGCAGCTAACCGCATCGGCGGCCCAGGGATCCTCGCGCACGGTGGGCCAGATCTGGGACATCATCAAACGCCACCGGCTGGGTGACCTGGACGGGCGCACGTGGTCGGCGGATCTGGCCCGTCGCCTGACGGCCCTGCCGAATCACGCCATGCGGGCCTTCACCGACATGAGCGAGGTGACGGCCTGTGAGTTGCTGCTCATCGTGGTCGCCGCCTACATCGTTGTGGCGGCCTTGGCCGGCCCGCGGACCAATGCAAGTGGTCAGGCTGAGCCGCGTCGACCCGCGCGATGGCCGCCGGTCCTGGTGGCCCAGGCCGGCGCACTCGTCGCCTATCTCTTCCTTCCCCATCACCTCGGCGAGCTGGAGCTGATGACCTTCTACCCACGCTTCGCCGTGCTGGTGGTGCTCATGGCCCTGCTGCTCGTCCCGAGGCGGCTGCTCAACGTGACGGGGCCGCTGCGTTGGTTGTTGCCTGTACCGGCGCTGATCGTGTGCGCACTCTACGGTCGACAGCTCGTCATCCACTACCGCCTCTACGCCGCGGAGAGCGCCGATTTCCTCGCTGTGGTCGAGAAGACTCCGCCCGGTGGTCGCGCCTTGTCGCTGGTGTTCGATCGCGCCTCGCGCGTGATGCGCATCGAATCGGCGTACGTGGGCATGGCCGGTTTCTACCCGGCGTTGCGTCCGGGGCCCGCCAGCATGGCTCCGCTCTGGTATTGCGGCATGCGCCACATGCCTTGCACCGTCAAGCCCCCGGCGCTCGACTTCCCCAAACCCTGGACGCCGCGGAACTTCGACCCCGACAAGGTCGTGCCCCTTTACGACTACTTCTTCGTGCGCAGCCCGCCGCCGAATCTGGACCTCTTCAAGAACCAGAAGACCAACGTGGAGCTCCTCGCCCAGAAGGGAACCTGGTTCGCCTACCGGCGAAAGCCCGCGCCGTCCGTTCCTGCCACCTCTCTGGCCGCCCAGAGGCCCGCGGGGGGCGGTTGACTTGGGCCGGACGCGCCCGGCAGGTGGTCTGACCTTTCCTGGGGCGTTCGACGAACGGGGAGTGGGCGGGGTTGACACGGCGCGGACGCCGGTCTACACGTCCAAGCGAATGCGAGAAGCCGTTGGCCGCTCTGCGCGCGATGCCTCGGATCGGTCGGCCCAAGCCACTGAGCGCGTGGTGGACCACCTGCGCCGCCTGATCGACGCGGGCAAGCTGCGCCCCGGGGATCGACTGGTGCCGGAGCGCGAGCTGGCAGCGCAGCTCGGTGTGAGTCGACCGAGCGTGCGCACGGCTCTGCGGACCCTGGCCGCGATGCGCGTGATCGAATCCAGGCACGGAGCCGGGACTTTCATCCCCGCGGGACCGCCCCGCCTGGGGGCGGATTCATTGCGCTTCATCGCCGCCCTGCACCGGTTCGACGGGTCCTCCATGGTCGAGGCGCGCCGAATCCTCGAGGCCATCGTGGCCTCACTGGCTGCTCAGCGTGCAACGGGCGAGGATCTGGCCATCATGGCAGAGCACATCACGGGGATGCTCTCGTCCGTGGATGACAGGGTGGCCTTCTCCGCTCACGACGAGGCTTTCCACGCGGCCGTGGCGCAGGCCTGCCGCAACCCGGTGCTTGGCGTGCTGGTCCAGAAGGTGGTCACCGTTGCCTCGGAGGAGCGCCAGGCGGACGTGCGGGAACCAGATTGGAAGGCCTCCGCGGAGCGCCATCGCCAGATCTACCTGGCCATCCGGGCTCGCGATCCTGGACGCGCCCATGCGGCCATGGCCCACCATCTCTCGGTGGGCGCACGCATCACCCCACCGGACGAGGCGGGGGGCGGCAAGCCGGTGCCTGCCTCGGGGCGTGTGCCGAAGAAGCGAGCTCCGCGGGCCGAGGGGCGCGTTTCGGGGCGAGCCGGTCGGGCCCGAAAGACCTGAACGGGCGAGGTGACTGGTCCACTCCGCATTCGAGCGGAGACGCGGCCACGTCGAGCCCGCTTGTCGAGCCCCGACCACGGCCTGGAGTACACTCGGCGCGCTTTGACAGACGTGCCCGCCATCACGGTCGAGCAACTCATCGACCGCTACGACACCTTTCTCCTCGACGCCTACGGCGTGCTGGTCAATGCCCAGGGCGCGCTGCCGGGGGCCTGCGAATTCATTCGCCGCCTCGGGCGCATGGGCAAGGAATACCTGATCCTGTCCAACGACGCCTCACGCCTGCCGCGCACGGCCTGGCGCCGCTACAGCGGTTTCGGTCTGGAGCTGGAGCAGGAGCGCATCCTGACCGCGGGCCTGCTGCTCGGCGACCACTTCGCCGAGCACAAGCTGCAGGGCTGCAACTGCATCGTGCTCGGCACGGACGACTCGCGCGCCTACGTGCGCGAGGCAGGCGGCGTGCCGGTGGATTTCGCGGACGACAGCGCCCAGGTCATCGTGGCGGCCGATGACGACGGCTACCCCATGCTTCGCGCGCTCAACGACGTGGCCACCGTGATCCTGCATCGCTTGGAGAAGGCTCTGCCCACTCACTACGTCATGCCCAACCCCGATGTCATCTATCCCCGCGCGGGTGGTGCTGTCGGCGTCTGCTCGGGCGCCATCGCCGCTTTGCTCGAGTCGGTTGCGCGCGTGCGGGATCCGTCGGGCAGCGTGCATTTCATTCCGCTGGGCAAGCCCCACCGCCCTATCTTCGACGCGGCCATCCGTCGGTTCTCGGGGCGCGACAGACGCCGCATGGTCATGGTGGGCGATCAATTGGGGGCCGACATCCTGGGCGCCAATCGGGCCGGCCTGGATTCGGTGTTCATCCAAACGGGCATCGGCCGGATCAGCGAAATCCCAGCCAGCGGTGCGCGTCCGACCTGGATCCTCGCCGGATTGACATGAATCAGGGGGCGACCGCGGCGTCGAAACGGCGCTCAAAGACCGGGCGGACCTCGGCGGTGGCCCCGGCAGGCGCGGTTGGGTAAGGTCAGACCATGCCGCGCGTCCCCGACAAGGCCACCCTGGATAGGCTGAAGCAGATCGTCGGCCCCAGCGGATGGGTCGAGGATGCGGAGACCCTGGCCCCGTACCTGGCCGAATGGCGCAGCCGCTATCAGGGCGCCACGCCGCTCATGCTCAAGCCGGCCACCCCGCAAGAGGTTGCGGCCATCCTGCGCGTGTGTGCCGCGGCCGAGGTGGGCGTGGTGCCCCAGGGGGGAAACACGGGACTGGTGGGCGCCCAGATCCCGCGCGCTGGCCGGGCCGAAATCCTGGTCAACCTCTCACGCCTCAACCGGGTGCGCGCCGTCGACCCGCTCAACAACACCATCACCGTCGAGGCGGGCTGCGTACTGGAGACCGTACAGAAGGCGGCCGCGGAGGCCGAGCGTCTGTTCCCGCTCAGTCTGGCTGCCGAGGGGAGCTGCCAGATCGGCGGCAACCTGTCCTCCAACGCGGGCGGCATCCATGTCCTGCGCTACGGGAACTCGCGTGAGCTGGTGCTGGGCCTGGAGGTGGTCACGCCCGAGGGTGAGATTTGGAATGGGCTGCGCGGGCTGCGCAAGGACAACACGGGCTACGATCTCAAGCACCTGTACATCGGCGCCGAGGGCACGTTGGGCATTATCACGGCGGCGGTGCTGAAGCTGTTCCCGCGTAATCGTCTGGTGCAGACAGTTTTCGCCGGCGTGCCCGAGCTGGAGGCGGTGCTGCCGCTGTTGGCGTTGGCGCGCGAGGTGACGGGGGATCAGGTGCTGGCCTTCGAGCTCATCCCGCGCTTTGCCCTGGAGCTGGTCATGAAGCACATCGCGGGCTGCACGGATCCGCTGGCCGAGCCCTGGCCGTGGTACGTGCTGACCGACTTGACGGTGGCACGTGACGTGGCCGAGTCCTTCATGGCGCGGGCCTTGGAGCGCGGGTTGCTGAGCGACGCCGCCCTGGCCGGCAGCGCGAGCCAGGCCGCCGCGCTGTGGAGGCTGCGTGAATCCATCTCCGAGGCACAGAAGCCCGAGGGCGGGAGCATCAAGCACGACGTGTCGGTCCCGGTTTCGCACATCCCCGCCTTCATGAAAGAGGCGCTGGCCGCCGTCGAGGGATTGGTGCCTGGCATCCGTCCGGTTCCGTTCGGTCACGTGGGGGACGGCAACCTGCACTTCAACTTCACGCAGCCGGTGGGCGCCGATCAGGCGGGATTCCTGGCCCGCTGGGAGGAAGTGAACCGCGTGGTCCACGACATCGTGGTGGCCCACGGCGGCTCGGTGAGCGCCGAGCACGGTATCGGCGTGGCCAAGCGCGAGGAGGCCCGCCGCTACAAGAGCCCCGTGGAATTGGATCTGATGCGGCGGATCAAGCAGGCCCTGGATCCCAAGGGCATCATGAACCCCGGCAAGGGCGTGGTCTGAATCGCCGGAGTGCGCGCCGTTGCTCTCCTTCGCAGAGGGCAGGGCGGCAGACGACCCCATCCCGTCTACCTGTGACGTTTGCTCGACCTGAACACGCGGCGGTCGGCACGCGCCGTTCCGTCGGGGAAGACCAGGGGGATTACCGTGCGCAGGACCACGTCGGCGCGCGCCTCGGCGATGTGCACCTTTCCGAACTGCTCGATCGTGCACGCCCCGGCGGTGGGATCGATGGACCCCGTCGAGGCGAGTCCCACCGAGCCGATGCTGCCGTCTGACTGCACATAGGCGATGGCCTCGACCGGCATGGGGCCCAGCGAGCCGCAGGCGCGCAGGGCCGTCGCGCGCTCGCCCAGGCTCGCCGAGAGCTCCTGACCCGCCCAATCCTCCACCGCCACCTCGCCGGTCGAGCGGAAGGTCAGCGAGTATTCGAAGTCGGTGGCCTGATTACCCTCGGGGGGAGGCAGGTGCATCTGCTTGCCGGTGGCCACCAGACAGCGTTCCACGGCGTAGTTCCCGAGGGCGTTGCTGATGACCAGCACGTCCGTGACCTCGCCTGAAGCGTCGACGAGGAAACGCAGCCCCACGTGCCCCGACAGATACTTGCGCGCGTCCTTGGCTCGATCGAAGCAGCGGATCATGGCCGGGACGTGTGGCCCCATGGCCATGTCCACGTCGCGATCGTCCAGATAGCCGATGGTCATCTGCATGCCCAGCGGCTCACTGCTGTGTGGTTGGGCGGCGAGGGCGGGCTTGGCGCGCGCGCGAACCGGGGCAGGGCGCCGCTGCGGCTGCTCCGCCGCACATCCGGCTAGCGAGAGTGCAACTGCGAAGAACGCCAAGCCAAGCCGAGGCTGTCGCATGAATCGTAATCTAACATACAGCACGGGAATGGGAGAAAAATGAGCGCGTCCCGCCGATGCGGCGCAAGCGCATGACCGCCTCCCCGGCAGCGCGCACGGCCACCACGCGTGGCCATGGCGCTGGCATGACGGGATACCCGTCGTCTCGTGGCTCCTTCTGACGGGGCGCCCGCGGCGCCTTCGCTCGCCTACCCGGCGAGCCCGGCCGCGGCTGCGGTTCGGATGGCCTTCACCGCCGCGGCCACGCCTTCCTTCGCCCCGAACACGGCGTTCCCGGCCACGAGCACATTGGCCCCCGCCTTCACCACCTGTGCCGCGGTGGCGGGGCCAATGCCACCGTCGACCTCGATGTCGCACGAGAGCCCACGTTCGGTGATCATCTGCCGGAGCTTGGCGATCTTGGGCAGCATGGTGGGGATGAACTTCTGACTGCCGAAGCCGGGGTTGACCGTCATGATGAGGACCTCGTCCACGTTGGGCAGGACCTCCTCGATCATGCACAGGGGCGTGGACGGGTTGAGCACCACGCAGGCTTTCTTGCCCAGGCCGCGGATGTGCTCGAGCGTGCGGTGCAGGTGCGGGCAGGTCTCCTGGTGCACGTGGATGATGTCCGCGCCGGCCTTGGCAAAGTCGTCGATGTACCTCTCGGGCTCCACGATCATGAGGTGCGTCTCGACGATGGCCTTGGTCGAGCGGCGCACGGCCTCGGCCACGAGCGGGCCGATGGTGATGTTCGGCACGAAGCGGCCGTCCATGACGTCCACGTGGATGCGTTCGGCACCGGCGGCTTCGGCCTCCTTCACCTGCTCCCCCAGACGCGTGAAATCGGCCGACAAGATGGACGGACACAACTCGATCTTGGACATGTCGCTCCCCTACTTATGGCGCTTGGCGACGGTGCCTTCAACATGGTTCTGCCGGCGGCTCTTGCGCCCGCCGGCCCACTCGCCATACTCGCTGCCTCGCCGTGGATTCTGCCCGCTACCACGAGACCCAGGCCAAGAGCCTGTTGCGACGGTCGACCGTCGTGGATCCGTGGTTCCTGGGCCGCTTCGGCAGCAACCTCTACCGCGGCTGTGAGCACGGCTGTACCTACTGCGACGGCCGCGCCGAGCGCTACTACGTGGCGGGCCGCTTCGATCGCGACATCGAGGTGAAGTGCAACGCGCCGGCCCTGCTGAACGCCGAGTTGGACAAGCTGCGCGAGCCCGGCTTCCTCTTCGTGGGGGGTGGCGTGTGCGATGCCTATCAACCCGCCGAACAGCGCTACGCCCTGGCGCGCACCCTGCTCGAATCGTGCGCCCAGCGCCGCATCCCCGTTCACCTGCTGACCAAGTCCGCGCTGGTCGAGCGGGATCTCGACCTGCTGGCCCGGATCAACGCGGATTCGCGCGCCGTTCTTTCCTTCAGCATCGCCTTGCTCGACGAGGGCCACCGTCAGCTCTTCGAGCCCGGCGCGGCACCGCTCGACGAGCGCTGGCGCCTCCTGGAGCGCGCCCACCAGATGGGCCTGGGCACGGGCGTGATGGCCATGCCGCTGCTTCCTGGCTTGTCCGACCAGCCGGCGCACATCGACGGGCTCCTGTTGCGCGCGCGTCAGGCGGGCGTGGATTTCGTGTGCTTGGGCGGCCTGACCTTGCGCCCGGGCGTGCAGAAAGAAGGCTTCTTTGCTGTGCTGGCGCGCCACTTCCCGGATCTGATGCCCGGCTATCAGCGCCTGTTCCGCGAGGCGCGGGCCTCGGGCATGCCCGACAGCCGCTACCTCGAACGCCTGAACGCGCGCACGCGTGCCGCCCTGCAAGCGCACCATCTGCCCGGCCGCATGCCGGCGCGGCTGTTCCACGGGCTCGTGCCCCTGTACACCGAGCTGGCGGTGCGGCTCGAACACCGCGGGTTCGAGCGCGGTGAACCCGCGGGCGGTCCCCTGGCCCGTGCAGGATGGGCCATCGGCCAGTGGGCTCGCGCCCGCCTCAACCGCCAGCGCGGCAAAGACGCCTACCGCCTGGTGGAGTCCGAATTGGCCTTGCTGGTGCACAGCCACCAGTTGGGCCAGATACCCGACTTGAACACGGGCGTCATCCCCGAGGTGGAGCAGGTCTTCGCGGCCGTCACGGGGCGTGCCTCGGGCCCGACGCCGGTCGACGCTGCCCGCGAGATCGTCCCTGTGCCGGGGGATGGCCGGTGAGCGGCGCGGGACGCGGTCGCCCGAAGTGTGCTACGTCAGCCACACATGCGCCCCTGGCAAACCATCGACGGCATACAGACCCGTGAGGGCCGGCTGGAGCTGCGCCAGCGGGGCGAGCGCGACTTCCTCATTACCGTCGGCGGCCGCGTGCTCATGCCCAGCGGCGCCCACGAATCAGAGGACGAGCTGGCCTCGTTGGCCCTGACCGGCCGCAAGAGCAGCCGCGTGCTGCTGGGCGGACTGGGCATGGGCTACACGCTGCGGGCGGCGCTCGACCTGCTGCCGCCCTCGGCGCACATCACGGTGGCCGAGCTGAACGAGCGGGTGATCGATTGGTGCCGCGGGCCGCTGGCCGTGCTCACCGATGGCGTGGCCGCGGACCGGCGCGTGGATTTCGTGGTGCGGGACGTGGCGCGGGTGATCGCGCGGGCGCCCGCCGGTCACTACGACGCCATCATCTTGGATTTGTACGAGGGCCCTCACCAAGCCACCAACCGTCACCACGATCCCTTGTACGGCGATCTGGCCTTGGCGCGGTCGCGGGCCGCCTTGGCGCCCGGGGGCGTGTTGGCCATCTGGTCCGAGGAGAGGGACGCCGCCTTCGAGGCGCGCCTTGCCCGCGCCGGGTTCCAGGTCGAGTGGCACCGGGCCGGTCGCGGCCGCACGCACATCATCTACTTGGGCCGGGCGATGGAGGCCCGGCAGGTCGAGCGTCGCCGTGACCCCGCGACGGACACGCCCCTCGCCCCGGCCGGCCGCCGTCCCCTCAGCGCAGAAAAAGGCTGGCCAGCAGCACGACCGCGCCCACGACCACGGTCACGCTGACCGACGCGGCCACCCAGGCCTGCCGTCGTCCAGTCCGCGTCAGATCGGGCTCGCGCAGGGCACGCCACGCCAGGATGAAGGCGTACGGATGCACGAAAGGCACGGCGAAGAAGCCCACCAGGGCGGTGCGCAGGGCGCGCTGAGCCAGCCGATCAGCGGGGGAGGCGTCTTCCTGGTCGCCTTGTTCCCTCTCAGGGAGATCGGCCAGGCAGGCCAGGGCCGCTTCGCGGTCCGCCGCGTGCACCTCGATCCGGATACCGCCCAGGGCATGCGTCACGAAACCCACCTGGCTGGCCATGTATTCGTCGGGAATCCGCGCGCTGATGCCGGCCGCCTCCAGGTAGCCGCGAATCAACTGAGCCGCCGCGATGTCGGGCGTACGCGTAACCGTCACGAAGCGATCGTCGTCTTCCATGGCACCTTGCCTGCCCAGATTGACCGATAGCAACACGTTCTGCCAAGGGCAGTCGCGTTGCCACCTTGTTCTCCTTCGAGCGAATGCCGAGAATGCGAATTCCGTCTCAAAGGGGAGCCCATGAAATCCAAAACCCAAGTCATAGCCTTCTTCCTGGCGCTGGGGACGCTCGCGCCTGCCAGCGCGTGGTCACAGCCAAGCGGTTGGCACGGTCAGTCCGACGACAGGCAACAGAAACGGAACGACCAAGAGGTCGAACGCCAGCGTCGTGAGGCGGAGCGCCAGCGGCAGGAAACCGAACGCCAGCGCGCGGACGAGCAGCGCCGGCGTGACGACGACCAGCGCCGCCGCGCCGAGGAGCAGCGCCGGCGTGACGACGACCAGCGCCGCCGCGCCGAGGAGC
>JAEXQJ010000413.1 GCA_023438785.1 Pseudomonadota bacterium | reverse complement strand
TCGAGAGTCGCTTCGCCTCCGCGCCTCGCCCCACCGTGCCCCCGGCTCCCCCGCCTCCCCCGGCCCCGCCGGCTCCCCCGGCCCGAGAGGCGGTCAAGGAGTTGCGCGTCCTGGCGGTGCACGAATTGGTGCGTGCCGCCCGGACCACCCTGGAGGCTCGCTTCTCGGATGTGCGCGTGGAGGGCGAAGTCTCCGGTTTCAAGCGTTCGGCCAACGGCCACCTCTACTTCACGCTCAAGGACCGCGAAGCGCAGATCGATTGCGTGATGTACGCGCGCGAGGCCCTGCGACTGCGCTTCAGGCCGCAGGATGGGCACCTGGTGCGCTGCCGCGGCCGCTTGACCATCTACGAGGGGCGCGGGCGTTTTCAATTATCGGTGCAGGCCATCGACATGGCGGGCGCGGGCGCACTGGCGCTGGCCTTCGAAGAGCTGAAGAAGAGACTGGCGGCGGAGGGGCTCTTCGATCCGGAGCGCAAGCGTCCCCTGCCCTTCCTGCCCCGTCGCCTGGGCGTGGTGACCTCGCCCCAGGGCGCCGTGTTGCGCGACATCGTGCGGGTGGCCCACCGCCGCTTCCCGGTGCCCATCCTGCTAGCCGCCACGCCGGTGCAAGGCGAAGGGGCCGCGCAGTCCATCGCGGCGGCGCTGCGCGACATCTGCAAGGTCCCTGACGTGGACGTGATCATCGTGGCCCGTGGTGGCGGCTCCATCGAGGATCTGTGGGCCTTCAACGACGAGGCGCTGGCGCGGGAGATCGCGGCCTGCCCCATCCCCGTGATCTCGGCGGTGGGCCACGAGACGGACTTCACCATCGCGGATTTCGTGGCGGACCTGCGGGCGCCCACGCCGTCGGCCGCGGCCGAATTGGCGGTGCCCGTGGCCGCCGACCTGCTCAGCGAGTTGCAGGTTCTTGGCCGGCGCCTGGGACGCGCCTTGCAGGGTGAGATTCGCGACTGCCGGCTGCGGCTCGAGCGGGGACGGGCGGCGCTGGGCGATCCACGCCGTCTCATCGATCTGCGCCGGGAGATGCTGGACGATTTCGCTGAACGGGCGGGGCGCGCCCTGCGTTCTGGTCTCGCCCGCCGCCGCCAGGACATACGGCAAGCCGAGGCGCGCCTGTTCCGGGCCCACCCGCAGCGCCGCATCGCCGCCCAACGCGCGGCCTTGGCGGCGGTGGAGCGCCGCCTGCTCACCGCCGGAACCGGCCTCATCACCGCGCCGCGCTCCACCCTGGCGGCGATGGAACGACGTCTGCTCACCAGCGGGACCAACCTGTCCATCGGTCGCCGGCGCCAACTGGAGACCCTGGCCGGCAAGCTGGATGCCCTATCGCCACTCAAGGTTCTCGAGCGCGGCTACGCGGTGGCGAGGGGTCCGCACGGCCAAGTGCTGCGCAGCTGCGAGGGACTGCAACCAGGCGAACCCGTGATGGTCACCCTGCGCGACGGTGATCTGCAAACGCGTATCGAAGAGATCCGGTCACGTCGGTCGTGATGGGAACGGCCACCCTCCCGAAGAAGGGTGGCCGGGGTCCGAAGCGCGCGACCTACGGTTCGGTGGCCATGGTGGCGGGTGCCTTCAGGCTCAGGTGATCGATCCCGAAGTAGCCCGAAGCGACGTAGATGTCATCGCCCGCGGCCTCCAGTGAGCTGCCCCAGCCCAGGGTGCGCAGGAACTGGACGCCGACTGGCGCGGCCGGCTGCGACACGTCCACGACCAGGATGCCGTCGCCCGACAGATTGAGGAAGAGGCGGCCCTTCTGTGTGCCCATGATGTTGAGGCCGCTCGCCTTAGTGGGCGCGTCGTAGAGGCTGTCCAGGCGCAAGGCCGAGGTATCGAGGATGGCCAGGCGCGCGGAGGTGGTCTCCCAGCTCGGCGTGGTGGTCGATTCGGCGCCGCCGGTCGACACCGCGACGCCGTCTCCCATGTAGCTGGTGTAGTAGGTCGAGGGTTGCACGGTCAGATACAGCAGGTCGCCCTCCTGGACCATGGACGTCAGATAGGCATCCGTGAACACCTTCTGGGCCAGCAGCGCCGCCGCCGGCCGGTCATTCTGGGTGACCTGGGTCAGCAGGTTGAGACGGACGTCCGCATGGAACCGCGAGCCGCCGCCAGCCTCCGGGACGTTCCGGTACTCCGAGTCCTGGGTCAGGAACAGGCGAACGCGGTTGTCCGGGGACCAGGTGCGCACCAGCGGGCCAGGCAGGTTGATGTCCGCGCCGGCCTCCCAGGTCTGTCCGCGACGATCCCAACGTTGGGCGTAATACTTGAAGCGCGTGAAGGTCTGGCCGTCGCGGGCGGACGTGTCCTGCATGGTTCGGTGGGTCAGATAGAAACCGTCCGCGCTGACCGGGTCCGCTACCAGACCGTAGCTGGACCACTCACGGCTGGTCCCTAGGGTCTTCTCCGCGTAGGCCGGCGCGGCGGGGTTGCTGAGGTCCAGGAAGACCAGGCGTGTGACCACCTCGCCCGTACTGTAGTCGCCACTCGGGCTGCTGACCCAATCCTGACTCACGGACACCAGCCCCCCGATCACCGTCGTCCAATTGCTGCCGCCATTGAACCAGTAGCCGCCCCAGTAATCAGCCCAGCCGCACCAATAGCGGTAGGTGGGCATTACGCCGGTCGGGATCTTCACGCTGCCGGCCCGCCGCGGGTGGGTGGGATCGCTGAAGTCGAGCAGCAGCGCCTCCACCTCGGCGGTGTTGTTGACCGTCTTCGTGAGGTCCGTCGTGCGCCGGAAGAGCACCAGGTTGGTGCCGTGCTTGATCACGCTTTGCACCTGGCCCACGGACAGGCTGGCTACCGGGGCGGCGCCGTCCAGGTCCCCCCCCGCCTTGATGACCCGGAACTCGATGGCCGAGTCCTGGCCGTATCCGTAGTCGGAGCCCGAGCTGATGGGTTCGACCAAATAGTCACCGAACCGGTAGAGCTGCGTGTAGTTGGGCGCGACTTCGATGATCGAGAGCTGCTGTGGCTTGTTCAAATCCTGCAGGCTGGCGATGGAGGCGTGGGTGTCCGAGAGGTTGACCATCAGGCGCTGGCCCGTGGTCTTGTGCGCGAACACGATGGTGCGCTTCACCTCGCCATTGGGATGAACGAACGTGCCGTAGTTCTGCAGCACGGTCTGCTGGGTTTCGGGCTTGCTGTCGTCGTACTTGCTCAGGTCCCAGGTCATGATGCCGACCGCGGTCTGCCAGCGGTACCACCACCAATCGTCGTTGGCGTCACTCTTGACGTAGTAGGAGACGGGCACGGTCACCAGGTTGGTGGTGTCGTCGGAGTACATGCCGATCATCTTGTGGGCCTGGTCCTGGTTCCAGGTTAGCTGCGAGCCCACCCACTCGGCGTTCTGCACGGCCACACACTGGCGCTGGACCAGGCGCACCTTGGCGAGGTCGCGAACGTCGATGAGGCTAACCGCGATCTTGGTCGACTGGCGCTCGTCGGTGCCCTGGAAACCCGAGCAGGTGGAGCTGGTGTCGCGGCCGATGCCGAGCAGGAACTTCTTGTCGCCCACCAAGCGGAACACGCTCATGTCGCCCGAAAGGCCCTCCACCGCCGAGAGCACCTTCAGGTTCTTGCGGTCGGCGAAGCTGACGGCGTAGAGCGGGTCCGTGTTCTGCGCCGTGATGGCGTAGACCACGTTGCGCTCCGTATCGAAGGTGCTGCCGCGCACGATTTCGTTGGGCTTGCCGAAGTTCAGGCGGTTGAGGAGCGTGGGGTTGTCCCCGTCGGTGACGTCCCACGACTCGAGCGCGTTCGCCACGTAGGAGGTGCCCTGGCAATTGCTGCCCGACCATTCCTGACGCTGGAAGATGCCGTAGAAGGTGCCGGTCTTGTTCACATCGTCGGAGACGTAGGTCATCTTGAACTGGTCGGCCACCGACCCGGGCGTCTCGAAACGCGCGTGCCGGCGAATGGTGCCCTTGGGATCGCTCACATCGATGAGGGAGACCACGCTCTGTTGCTGGGAGGTGTAGCTGCCGCAGTCGTAGTACCCGTCCTGCGAAACACCGGAGGTGTAGCCCCAGAGGTACCAGTTTTCGGCCACCATGAGCGCGTTCGAGGTGGCGGAGATGGTGACCCCGCTGAAGCTCTTGCTGTACGAGCCGTTGGGGCCGGAGAGCTGCACGCTGCCGCCCTCGAAGATCTGCAGCTGCCCCACCTGCTTAGGCTCTGCCGGATTGGACACGTCGAAGGAGTAGACCCAGGCCTGCTCCTTCTGCTGACCGCTGGGATGGGTGTAGCCCCAGCCCCAGTAATAGGACTGGGAGATGTAGGAGACGACGTAGATGGTGTTGTCGATTTTGCGCGACACGCCCTCGCGCAACTCGCCCAGGATGTCGACCGTCTTGATGACCTTCGGATTGCGCAAATCGCTCACGTCGATGGCCACCAACTGCGACACGTAGTGGCGCTCGAACTGTAGCTTGCCGTTGACCTGGGTCAGGTACAGGGCGTTCTGCAGGAGCGCGTACACGGTCGTGCCGCTGACGAACATCTCGACGGGATAGCCATAGACCGGGAGACGCGAAACGCGCTGCGGGTTCTTGGGATCGGTCAGGTCATAGATGAGAAAACCGCGGTAGGTGTTGAGGTAGAAGAGGTGGTCGTTGTCGATGCGGTAGATGTCGGCCTCCTGCACATCCGCCACGCGGCCGCTGGGCGCGGGGACACTGGCCTTGCCATCATCCGCCGCCTGCCCGTTGCTGCCTGAGCTGCTGCTGCTCCCGCCGGCGGTCGCCGATTCACCTCCGCCGTTGTACGTGGAGCCTGGCTCCTCGGTGGTGAACTCGGTCGCGCCGATCGCGGGATCGGGATTGGAGCTGTCCGATGCGCTGCACGCGGAAAGGAGCGCCGCGCCCAGCAAGGCGAGAGGGAGTGGACGAAAGAAAGGTCGCATGAAGGCCTCCGGTCTCCGCCCACAGCAAGAGCCGTGCCTCGCGTCTCCGGGCCTGCGCACCAGGCAGATCCGCAGCCTGGCATCAGAAAACCGACGTCAGCCATCGCCCCGCATCGGAAAACCCATCACCGCGGCGCGGGCTCAGTGGCAGATGACCACCCGGATGTGTTCGGGTAACTCGGCCACCAAACGCTTGAACACATCGCCCTGAAGCAGGTTCCATACCGCGCCCCGCCCCGTGGTGCCTACGAAGACGCAGTTCACACCCAACTCCTCCGCCGCCTCGGCCAAAGAAGCGCCCGCGTCGTGGGCCAATCGCCAAATGGGGACCACGTCCATCTTCATGTCCAGGAGATCATGGGCGGCCGTCCGCAAGACGGTGCGCGCCTCGTCCGACGGTCCGTGGCGCGAAGGAAAGAGGAGCCCCGGCAGCTCCTCGACGAACACCACATACACGGCCGTGTCGCCCATCCCACGCGCCCGTCGTGCGGCCTCGAGACACAGGCCGGGGTTGGGCGCGCGCAGGGCCACCAGGGTGGTGGACGGGTAGGCCTGTTTGACGTCCAGCGCCTCCTGGAGCGTGAGCACCTCGATGGCACTTTGCAGCTCGGCGGCCGACTCTTCCGCGCGTGCGGCGCGCAGGAACCCGAAGCGGCCCGAACGGATCCAGCCGCGGTGGGTAACCAACGCCACCCCGAGCAGCACGGCACCGACGCCGCTGCCGTAGATGGCCGCCTGCCATTTCGTGTACCAGCTCGTCACCCAAGGCACGGCCAAAGCCAGCGAGGCCAGAAGGCCGAACACGAACCCAGCCCATCGCCGCTCGCGCCAGCGCAACACGTCCAGACTGATTGACGTGATGGCGTAGGACCCGAGTAGGCCGAACACGAAGAGCTGACCCAGCGTATTCGGATCACCCCCCGTCGACACGATGAGCACCAGGGCCCCCACGGTGGCCACGATCACGGCGCCCAGCGGGGGGTGCTCGGCGGACTGGGATTGGGCCACGGCGGCGGGCAGGTAGCCATGCTCGCCGATGGCCAGGAAGACGCTGAAACACCCGGCGAAGGCCACACGGGCCGCCAGGAGGAGCAGGAGCACGGCCGTCAGGACCACCACCATCTGCAGCGAACCCCCGCCGATCTCGAAGGCCACCCCGGCCAGGAGCGCGTCGGTCGAAACCCCGCGAGTCGCCGCCTGCACCGCCACTCCGGTGAGCAGCGGCACGGTGACCAGAACGCTGCCCACGAGAAAGGCGCTGGCCGCGCGAACCACTCTGCGGCGCGGTTCACGCAGGGCGGGCGCCATCTGGGCCAGCGATTCCAGCCCCGAATAGGAGAGCCAGGCCGCCGCGAATCCGGTGGCCAGATCAGCCGGCCCCAGCATGCGCAGCTCGGCCACGTTGTGAAGCAGGCCGCTCCACGCCTCGCGCGGCAGTCGGGCCGCCAGGGCGACCAGCAGCGCCACGTGGGTCGACAACGCCGCCAGCGACGCCAACAGGGTCAAGCGGGCCGCAGTGCGCACCCCGATCCAGTGGGCCACGCCCAGCGCGAGGATGGCCAACACCGAGAAGATGGGCACCCGATGCGGCCACGGCGGCAGCAACGTGGCCAGATAGTGCATGGCGGTCACCACGGTCAGCGCGATGGCCACGAAGTAGGCGCTCACGAGGAGCGCCCCTGAGACCACGCCGACGCGAGGCCCGAACGCCTCCACGGCTGCCGCAATCCCCCCTCCGCCCGCCGGATAGCGATGCGCCACCTCCAGGTGCTCAAGGGCCACCAGGAGGAACGCCACGGTCGTGACGAGCACGAACCCGGTGGCCAACGCGCCCACCTGCGAAAAGAGGATGCCGGGGACGTAGTAGATGGACGTACCTAGGTCCGCGAAGGCGAGCGCCCAGGCGGTCAGCGCACCCAGGTTCGCCATTCCCTTGCCGCGCATGCGCAGCCTGGGCCGCATCGCCACGCCATCCGGAGTCATCGCGCATAACGTTGCCCGAAGGCCCCCTCGACCGCAACGGTCGCCCGGCTGCAGTCCGCGTCCGCTTCTGCCGATGCGGACCTGCGGTCGTCATGAACAGCCTCATTCGCAACGTTCGGGTCCTGGCGTCGCTATCCGAAAAGGATCGCGCGGACCTCGCTTGCTTCATGCGCGCGCGGACCTTCGAGGCAGGCACGGTGGTGTGTGAGCGCGGCGAGACAGGGGCCACCATGCTGGTGGTAGCCCAGGGGGCGCTGTCTCTGGTCATGCCCGGTCCCGACCATCAGGCCGTCGAGGTGGCTCGACTCGGTGCCGGGGACGTGTTGGGCGAGATGTCGTGCATCAGTCCCGGTCCCCGACGGGCCACGGTGGTCGCGGCCACCCCCACCACGGTCTACGAGCTGGGGCGTCGGGAGCTGACCATCATGCAGCGGCTGGTCCCGGGCGCGGCGGCGGCGCTGGTTCGGGCGGTCATTCGCGACGTGGTAGCGCGCCTGCGGCGGCTCAACCAGCGCATCGAACGGGAGCTCACCTGGCCGCCGGCCCTGTCGCTGCGGCAGGCCGAGCTGGCCATGTCTCCGACCGACGATTCAGCGCTGTGGCGCGCCCTGCTGTCGCGCGCCCGAGGGTCGGCGTGAACGCCGCATCTTTGGCCCCGCTCCTGCCCACCCTCGCCGAATCAGATGTCGAGCAACTGCTGGCGACGGGACGGACGCGACGCTTCGCGGCCGGAGAGTGGCTGTACCGCGAGGGCTCCGATGCCGATTCATGCTTCCTGGTGGTCACCGGCCAGGTCCAGCTCATCAAACGGCTGGATGGCGCGGACCACGTCCTGGCCAAGTTGCAACCCGGGAGCTTCCTCGGGCAGCCAGGCCTCATCGTCGACGGCACGCCGCGAACCGCATCCGCATGCGCGGAGCGTGCCACCGAGGCACTGGAGCTGAACCGCGAGGATTTCCAGTCTCTGCTCGACGCCCACCATCCCTTCGCCGTGCGCCTGCAGGAACAGTTCGCGGTGGCCGGTATCCGCCAGCTACGCGTGGCCACCGAGCGCATGGCCGCCCTCCTGTGCAGTGCCATGCAAAGCGGTGATTGGGTGAATCCGCCGCCGCTGGACCGCGAGGGCCTGGCCCAAATCCAGGCGGGCACCAGCGAGTGGGAGCTCGCGCTGCAGGACGAGCGGCTCGCCGATTCCAACAAGTCGGCATCCTGATCCCCGTCCGTGGCCGCCGATCCCCACCGAGTCGGGCGGGAATCACTCGGTTCTGGGCTGACCACAACTGGTCAGACCACCACGCCGGCACCTAGGAATTCCGCGTCGCGCGTGCTAGCAAAACCGCACTGTCATGGATCAACTCAGCACCCTCGCCATCAATGCGATTCGTATCCTCTCCATCGACGCCATCCAGAAGGCCAACGCGGGACACCCGGGCCTGCCCATGGGTTGCGCGCCGATGGCCTACGTGCTTTGGCACAAGCACCTCAAACACAATCCCCGCAATCCCAAATGGGCCGATCGCGACCGGTTCGTTCTCTCGGGCGGCCACGGCTCCATGCTCCTCTATTCGCTCCTTCACCTGAGCGGCTACGACCTGGCGCTGGATGAGCTGAAGACCTTCCGGCAGTGGGGCTCGCGCGCCGCGGGTCACCCCGAGTCGTTCTGCACCCCGGGCGTGGAGGCCACCACCGGGCCGCTGGGCCAGGGCGCGACCAACGCGGTCGGCATGGCCATGGCCGAGCGATTCCTAGCGGGCCGCTACAACCAGGGCGGACACACCATCGTCGACCACTACAGCTTCGCCCTCATGGGCGACGGCGACATGATGGAGGGCATCACCCACGAGGCCGCCTCGTTGGCCGGCCACCTCAAGCTGGGCAAGCTGATCTGGCTCTACGACGACAACCTGATCTCGCTCGACGGCCCCACCTCGCTTCACTTCTCCGAGGACGTGCAGAGGCGCTTCGAGGCCTACGGCTGGCAAGTGCTGCGCGTGAAGAACGGCGACACCGACATCGGAGAGATCGACCGCGCCATCACCGCCGCCAAGGCCGAGACCGGCAAGCCCACCCTCATCATGGTGCGCACCACCATCGGCTACGGCTCGCCCAACAAGGCCGGCACCAACGAGGTCCACGGCTCGCCCCTGGGCCCCGACGAGGTCAAGTTGACCAAGCAGAAGCTGGGCTGGGATCCGGACAAGCAGTTCCATCTGCCCGAGGAGGTGGTGACCCACTTCCGCTCGGCCATCGATCGCGGCGCCAAGGCCGAGGCCGACTGGCAGGTGCGCTTCAACGCCTGGGCTGCCGCCAACCCCGAGTTGGCCAAGGAATGGACCCTGGCGCAGAAGGGTGAGCTGCCCGCCGGCTGGGAGAGCGCCCTGCCCGTGTTCACCCCCAAGGACGAGTTGGCCACGCGCCAGTCGAGCGGCAAGGTCATCTCGGCCATCGCCAGCAGGATTCCCTGGTTCCTGGGCGGCGACGCGGATCTGTCCTGCTCCACCCTGACCAGCCTCAAGGACCAGGGCGACTTCGACGGCAAGACGGGCCTGGGCCGCAACATCCACTTCGGGGTGCGCGAGTTCGCCATGGGGGCCATCGCAAACGGCATGGCCTACCACGGCGGCGTGCGCACCTTCACCGCGACCTTCTTCGTCTTCTCGGACTACGAGCGCCCGGCCATGCGCATGGCCGCCATCAGCCGCCTGCCCGTGCTGTTCATCTTCACGCACGATTCGATCGGCGTGGGCGAGGATGGCCCCACGCACCAGCCGGTGGAGCACCTGACCGCCCTGCGCCTCATCCCCAACATGGTGGTCATCCGGCCGGCCGATGCCAATGAGGTGGCCGAGGCGTACAAGGTTGCCCTGAAGCGCACCGAGGGCCCCACGGCCCTGGTCATGACCCGGCAGAAGACGCCCACGTTCGACCGCACCAAGGTGGCCCCGGCCGCCGGTCTGGCCAAGGGCGGGTACATCCTCTCCGAAGCCCAGGGCGGCGCCCCGCAGGTCATCCTCATCGCCACGGGGACCGAGGTGGCCGTGGCCATGACGGCCCAGGAGAAGCTGGCTGCCGCCGGCATCCGCGCCCGCGTGGTGTCCCTGCCCTCTTGGGAGCTGTTCGCGGCCCAGAGCGCCGAGTACCAGAACTCGGTCATCCCGCGCGACGTCCCGGCACGTGTCTCCATCGAGGCCGGCTCCACACTGGGCTGGCAGCGCTGGGTGGGCGACAAAGGCGTGTGCATCGGCCTCGATCGATTTGGCGCCTCGGGACCGGGTGGCGTATTGATGAAGCAGTTCGGTTTCCACGCCGACGCCGTGGTCCGGGAAGTCAACACCCTGCTTCAGAAGGCGTAAGACATGCTCAAATCGCTCCCCGCTCGAATCGGGCTGTCACTGCTGCTTGCCGTCGTCGTGGCCTGTGGGTCCAGCGGCATGGCCCGAGCCGAAGGGGAGCGCCCGTCCGTGTTTACCTACGCCTATCACGGCCTCTGGACGGGCAGCATGGCGGGGCTGGCGGGCGGCTATCTGGTCGCACGCCAGGACGGCTGGGACACCTCGAGCGATTGGAAGCCTCTGGCCTACGGGGCCGGAATCGGCGCTTTGGCCGGCAGCGCGCTGGGGATGACCCTAGGTATCGTGGACGTGTCCCAGGATCGTCCTGGTCGCACCCGCTACGTCATACGCGACATGGCTTACGGCGTGGGCTTCGGCGCCACGGCGGGCGGCATCGCCGGCGCGCTCGTCGCCGTGTCCACGGAAAAGGCCGAGCACGTCCTGCTCGGCGGCTCCATCGGCGTGCTTTCGGGCGCGGCCCTAGGCGCCGTGTTCGGGTTCGGCGAGGGCGGCCAGTCGGATCGCATCGCCCTTTCCGTGCTCCCGGTTGCCGAGGCGCGCGGCAGCCTGGCCTGGGTCCCGGCGCTCTTCGGGCGCTACTGACGGGCGAGCCACACGGCTCGGCACGCCGGCTCGTGACCCAGGCCATGGCACCGCTGAACGATGGGCAAGAGATCCCGCTGTGGCCGGGAACCGCTCCCGGCTCCGACGGGCTGCATGTCCAGGAAGCGGTCACGAGCCGCGGCCCCGATCCCGCCCATCCCGACCGGTGCGTGACCGGCATCAGCAGGCCCAGCCTCACGGCCTTCGTCCCCGAGCAGCCCCATGCGGCCGCGCTCATCGTGGCCCCGGGCGGCGGCTACGTTCGCGAAGCCATCGACAAGGAGGGCACGGACATCGCTCGCCGCTTCCGGTCCTGGGGGCTGACGGTCTTCGTTCTCAAGTATCGGCTCCCGTGCGAGGGACACCAGCAGGCCGTGAACGTTCCCTTGCAGGATGCCCAGCGGGCGGTGCGCCTGGTGCGGGCCCACGCCGCCGAATGGAGACTGGACCCCGCTCGCATCATCTTCATGGGCTTCTCGGCCGCCGGCCACATGGCCTCGACCCTGGCCACTCGCTTCGCGGATCCCGTGTACCCGATCATCGACGAGACGGACACCGTGAGCGCCCGCCCGGATGCGCTGGTCCTTGGTTACCCGGTGATCAGCATGGAGGACGGCGTCGCCCACCCGGGCACACGCGCGGCACTCCTCGGCCCATCCCCCGACCGAGCCAGCCAGGCGGCCGCCTCGACGGACCACCGGGTCACCAAGGAGAGCCCGCCGACCTTCTTGTTTCTGGCCAGTGACGACGCGGTGGTGCCGCCCGAACACGGCCTGCGCTACTACCGCGCTCTTCTGCATGCCGGCGTGCCCGCGGAGCTGCACGTCTATGCGCAGGGCAAACACGGCTTCGCGCTTCGGACCGCCGCGCTCCCGGCCGCGGCCTGGCCCCGCACGCTGTGGGCGTGGTTGGCCAGCCTGGGCATGGTGCCGCGGGCGAAGTGAGCGGCCCGCGCTCCGTGGCCGGCGGTAAAGCTTCAGACCGCGCGACGCCCGACTTCCAGGTAGCGCCCCGTGGAGGGATCGTGGGCGTAGATGACCGCGGTGATGGAGCGCCCCTCAATCTCGTAGACGTTGTAGCGGGAGCGCCGTTCGGGGCTGCCGCTGTACGAGGCCGAGCCCGCCCCAAAGACCGGGATGCCCCGCGAGGGCCCGTCCAACTGGGCGAACTCGTCACGATGATCGTGGCCGTGCAGGACCAGTTCGCACCCCGTGCGCGCCAGCAGGCTTGCCAGCGCGCCGCGGTCGCGCAGGTTGCGGTTCTCGGGTGGCTGATGGGCCACGGGCGGGTGATGGATGAGCAGCACGCGCGTCCTGCCGGCCACCTCGGGTGCGGTGAGCAGACGCTCGAGCCGTGCCAACTGCGCCTCGCCGATCTGCCCCCATGCCCCCAGATCGCCGGTGGGCACGCAGGTGCACACGCCCACCAGAGCCACCTCGCCCCGCAAGCGAACGAAGGGGTAGGACTCTCCCGCCTCGCGCAACTCGGCCTTCTGATAGGCGGCAAAAAGGCGCTCGAATCCGCCCGACTGCACGGCCTCGCGCACGTAAGCATCGTGGTTCCCAGGGATGACCGTGATGCGATCCGGTCCCCAGCCCAGGCCCTCGATCCACTGCAGGGCCGCCCGCCACTCGCCCTCCAGCGAGAGATTGCTCAGATCACCCGTGACGGCCAGGTGGTCCGGCGCGCGCGTCATCAGATCCGCCTGCATGTCCTTCAGCAGTTCGGGCCGATGCTTGCGTCGGCGGAAGAGAAGCAGGTTCAGGCCTCCCACGGCCCGCTTGCCGAGGAAGTCGCGCAGCTGCACGCCCGCGAAGCTGCGGACGTGGGGATCGCTGAGGTGGGCTAGGCGAAACATCAGGTGGCCTCGATTTGGATCTCGGCCAGTAGGCCGTAGTGGTCAGAGGCGTAGACGCCGTCCGGCGCGGGTTCGGTGAAAACCATGCGACAGCTATGCACGCGCGCCCGCCCGTCCCGGCGCAGCGGCGTGACGTAAATGTAGTCGATGCGGCGGTCGGGTTCCAGGAAGGCCAGGCGCTCGGTGTACGGGTTGGCGCAGGCCCAGGTCCAGCCGCGCTCACCGGGGTGAAGACGTTCCCAGGCGTCCTGGTAGTGCGCGCGCCGTCCCCCCAAGGTCGTCAGCCCGCGCATCCAGCGCATCTCGTCGGACTCGGGCCGCGCGTTGAAATCCCCCATGATGATTGACGGCGCATCGCCGGCCCGCGCGGCCACCAGCGCCTCCACGGCCTGCACCTGATCCTCGCGTTGCCTGCCGTGGGCCAGGCGATAGTTGAGGTGCGTGGTGTGGACCCAGACGGGGGTGGCCCCGGTCGCCAGGCGGGCCGACAGAAGGATGCGGCGCTCATTGGCCTCGGCGTGCGGCAGGACGAAAGCCACATGCTCCACGATGGGCTCGCGTGACAGCACGGCCAGCCCCTCGTGGCCACCGCCGAAGGGCATGGCGGGCTTGAACACGTGGTGCATGCCCGTGGCCGCCGCCAGGGTCTCGGCCTGGTTGGGCAGCTTGCCGGGGATCTCGCGGACCTCCTGCAACGTGACCACATCAGGCATGAGGCTGCGCAGCCCCTCGATGACCACCTCCATGCGGCGGGCCAACGGCTCCTCGGCCCCCCAGAGATTCAGGGTCAGGCAACGCAGCAGGCGCACCCGGCCCCCTACCCGCGCTGGCCCCGGTACGTGCAGCAGGAATCCACGGTTTCCCAGACCGTGATCGCGCTCAGGTGCGGCACGCCGGGCGCCAGGGCGTCCCAGATGTAGCCGCACAGGTTCTCGCAGGTGGGGTTGTCGAGCCCGGGGACGTCGTTGAGCAGGTGATGATCGAAGCGCCGGTGCAGCTCGGCCCATGCCTCATCGAGCACCGCGAAGTCCATCAGCCACCCGGTGCGCGGATCCACGGGTCCGGTGACCTGCAGCTCGACGCGGTAGCTGTGCCCATGCACACGCGCGCACTTGTGACCCGCGGGCACCCTCGGCAGGTGATGCGCGGCCTCGAACAGGTATTGCCTCTTCAGCTCGACGATCAAAACGCGTCGGAGCTTAGCACGTCAGGCCGCGGTGTAGCGTCGGCGAGCCGCCACCTGGATGAAACGGCGTTCGGGCAGGATGAGTCCCGTGAGGAAGCGGCCGTACACGCAGCCCGTGTCCAACCCCGTGGCCATGGGCTGCTGCTGCAGACCGCGCACGGCATCGTGACCGAACACCACGCGCTCGGGCCCTTGCCAGGCCGCCGCCCAGGGCCAATGCACCAGCAAGCGACTGGTGGGATGGGCACCGCCGGCCAGGCTGCGCAGGTTGAGCAGGTGCTCGCGCCGCTGCTGCTCGATGGCCACACCTGGCACGAGCCCCGCGTGCACGACCAGCGTATCCGCATCGCCAGCCTTCTCCGGCCCCAGGCGCAGCACCAGCGGCAGCGCCTGGAGGAAAGCCCAGTCGGCTCGCGACAGGGATTCCAGCCCGCGACGGCGCACCCGCTCGGGCTGCTGGCCCGCCTTGTGAAACTGCTCGAGGGCGTAGGCGTCATGGTTGCCCAGCACGCCCAGGGCCCCGCGCTCGCGCGCGAGCTGCACCACGCCCTGCGAATCCGGGCCTTTGGCCACGAGGTCGCCGGCCAGCACAACGCGGTCGTCGGCCCCCGCCTCACAGGCGCGCAGGAGTTCCTGCAGCTCGTCCACACACCCGTGGACGTCGCCGACGACTATCGTTCTGTGCATGGTGCTGGGCCCATCATAGGGCATCTGAGGCGTCCGCCCACTTCCTGTGCGTCGAGATCCTCTTTGTGGCTCGCGTCGGCTTGCCGCGGCCTACGCTTTCGCGCATGTTGACCGGGTGACCCGCCCCGTAGACACCCGCTCACGCCGCCTGCGCGTCGTCGGCGCGCCCCAACCTGCGACGGAGCGTGCCGCGCCCCATCCACCCTGGATTCGACGACGCCTGCCCAACGATCCCGCCTATTTCGAGCTCCGGGATCGGATTCACGGGCTGGGGCTGCACACGGTTTGCGAGAGCGCCTCGTGCCCCAACATCGGCGAGTGCTGGTCCCATCGCTCGTTGACCCTGATGATCCTGGGCAGCGTGTGCACGCGCTCCTGCCGATTCTGCGACGTGCCCACCGGGCGGCCCGAACCGCCCGACCCCGGCGAGCCCGAACGCGTCGCCACCATCTTGGCCGAGCTCGGCCTCCGGCACGCGGTGATCACCTGCGTGAACCGAGACGATCTGCCGGATGGCGGGGCAGCACACTGGGCGGACACCATCCAAGCCGTCAAGCGCGCCTGCCCGCAACTGGTCCTGGAGGTCCTGGTGGGCGACTTCGCGGGCAACCTGGACGCCGTGGATCAGGTGCTGGGGGCCGGACCGCACGTCTTCGCACACAATCTGGAGACCGTGCCGCGCCTGAGCCGCCAGGTGCGCGTGCAGGCCAGCTACCCGCGCTCGCTCGCCGTGCTGAGCCACGCCAAACAACGGGGCGCCGTCACCAAGACGGGCATCATGCTGGGCCTGGGCGAAGAGATGGACGAGGTGCGTGAGGTACTGCGCGAGCTGCGGACGACCCACGTCGACATCCTGACCCTGGGCCAGTACCTGCGCCCCTCGCGCCAGCACCTGGCCGTGGCCCGACATGTGCCGCCCGAGGAGTTCGCCCAATTGCGCGACGAGGCCCTGGCCATGGGGTTCGGCCACGTGGAAGCGGGCCCCCTGGTGCGTTCCAGCTACCACGCCGCCGGACAGCTCGAAGCCGTGCAGCGCTCGTCGGCCCCCAAGCCCTGAGCTCAGGCCAAATCCGCCTCGGCCCGCGCCACCTGGTCGTCGAAGCGCCGCTGTTCCGCCGCCAGATCGCTGCGCGACAGAAAGGCCGTGTAGCTGATAAACGCCGTCAGGTACGACAGGTCGCGCGACCACGGGGGCACGTACGCCGGCTCGTTGACCAGACCCTCGCGCGCCAGGCGTTCCATGAGGGGCACGTCCTCCATCCGGATCTTGCCCACGAAGAGCATGCGCACGAAGTGGCTGTGGCCCTTGACCAGGGCGATGCGCAGGAAGTTGGTCACGCCCAACAGGCCATCGAGGTAGCACAGGTCCTTGGTGAACGGCGCCCCGCCCTCGACCAAGCCGCCGCGACACACCCGGCGCGCGCTGTCGAATGCGGAGCGCTCGTCCTGGCCCTGTTCTAGAGAGTGGCGATAAAGGTCGAGGAAACTCGCCCCCTGTTCGGCCCGATGGATGGCCAACGTCCGATCACAAAGCCGGCGCAGGCGCGGCAGGCTGGTGGCGCGTTCGAGAAACTCGCTGAACACCGCCAACCCCTCCTGAGTGCGCGCGGTCCGTGGCGACGGGGTGCCGATGAACGACAGAACGGGTTGGGCCCGCCCGTTGAAGGTGGTGCCCATGTGGATCTGGCCCTCGTGACAGGCCAGTTGGCGCAACTCACGCGGCGAGAAACGCGAGCCGCGTCTGATCTTGATGCCATCCGCGCTGGCCGACGCCGTGGCCGTCGATTGCTCGACCAGGCTGACGCGCACCGGGTGGCTGGCAAAGAGGCTGTCGAATTGGGCCTGCAGGTGAGCCGCCGCCTGCTCCGCGTCCAAAGTGGGCTGGTCCTCGTCGGTCGGCGGAGGCGCGTAGCCCGCGATAACGGCGTCGAAGTGACGCGCCAGATCCAGGAAGGTGGTCCGCCGATCCGAGGACAGCCCCTCGGGCCGGCCATACAGCTCGACCGAATGAAAGTAGAACTGCTTGCTCCCCACGGCGCTCAGCATGCGGGCGGTGGTGGCCATGTCCGTGCAGGTGTCGCGCAGAAAGCGTTCCACCTCGTTGTCACCCGGCACCCGACGGGCCAGGGCCTGAAAGCGCTCGCCCGCCAACCCCACCTCGGGCGGAATCTGGTACTTGGGCCGCGGCAACTCGCGCGCGCCGGCCTGGAAGAAAGCGCGCTCCACATCGTCGGCCCAGGACAGGAGGCGCACCACGCGCAGCGGCTTTTGGGCCTCCAGAATCTCCGCCGAGATCTCGCGCAGCAGGGCCAGCAGGCGCTTGGAGATGGCCACCCGCTAGGCCCCGCCGCCCACCCGCCGGCCCGGCGGCACCGAGTAGCTGATCCAAGCGTTGGCGCCCACCACCGCGCCCTTGCCGATGACCGTGTCCCCACCCAGGATGGTGGCGTTGGCATAGATGACCACGTCGTCCTCGATCGTGGGGTGGCGTTGCGGCACGTGCTTGGCTCCCGGTGCCGGCTGCCCCTGCTTGCGCTTGATGGACAGCGCACCCAGGGTCACGCCCTGATAAATGCGCACCGAACGGCCGATGCGCGTGGTCTCGCCGATGACGATGCCCGTGCCGTGATCGATGAAGAAGGGCGAGCCGATGGTGGCGCCCGGGTGAATGTCGATGCCGGTGCGCGCATGGGCGTGCTCTGTCATCATGCGCGGCACCAACGGCGCCCCCTCACGCAGCAATCGGTTGGCCGCCCGATAGACGGCAATGGCGTACAGGCCCGGATAGCAGGCCACCACCTCGTCGGTGCCTGTGGCCGCCGGGTCGCCTTCGTAGGCGGCCTGTATGTCCTTGGCGAGCAAGGCCCGCAGGTCAGGCAACGCCGCCAGCGTGCGCGCCGTGATCTGCTGGGCCCGCTTCCAGCACGCATCCTTCTCCTTAATCGCCCCCGCGCACGCCCGGTGCACCCCCAGAAAGACCGCCTCCTCCAGCCGCAGATCCAAATCCGCCAGCACCTCGGCCAGGCGATCGCGCGTGGCCTTGCGCGAGGTCTCGCCCATCATGCGCGTACGCCGCGTGCCCGGCAGGATGATGGACAGAAAATCATCGGCCAGGGTGGCAATCTCCTCGGGCCCCGGCAGCGGACCGGAAATGGGGCCTTGCTTGATGATGCGATCCGCGAGTGCCAGGTGTGATTTCTTGGGCGGGTTCCGGACGGTGACGGCCATGCCGCAAAATGTACCCGACCGCCCCCGAGGCCGAAAGGACAACAGGCCGTGACTAAGCCACGCCCTGCGCGTCAGCGCGGTGTGAGGCTCTGCCGAGTCGCCGTGACCTCGGCCAGCTTCTGCATCACCTCGCCCAGGCGGCCCTCGGGCAGGGAAACACGCGTGGGCATGCCACCGCCCATGCCGAACAGCTTGACGAAGTCCAGGCCCGAGTCGAAATCGGCGGCGATGGCCAGAGAGCCCGAATCGCGCACCACGGCCACGGTGGCCAGACGCTGCCCGAGCAGCAGCAGCTCGGTCTTGTCATAAGGAAGGTTGGAGCGCGCCTCGACGAAGGCCACCTGGCCATCCACCCGGTAGCGCTCCGCGATCCTCTGTGCCTGATCCAACAGCGGATCGATGAGCCGGGCCGTGCTCTCGATCTCCTCCCAGTGCTGGGAAGCCTGGGTACGCGCAACCAGGTACTGGATGACCCGGTACTTGAGCGATTCGTCGCGGAAGCGCGCGCGCAGGGCTCGATCGATGCGCGTGGCGATGGGCCCGGGCTGTCCACGTCGCGTGTCCACCGCCCGCGCGTCGGCATCCGCGCCCTCGTAGGGCTCCTGGCCTCCCAGTGCCCACTTGGCGCCCGCGTACAGCCCATCCAAATCCACGTGGACGGCCACGGTGTCCACCGGACCGGCCTGGGCGACAATCTCCGGCGTCACCATCTCGGGGCATCCGCCGTGTTGCGCCTTGGTGGCCAGCACGAAACGCCGATCGCCTGCGAAATCGAGGTGGCGCTCATGGTCGTGGTGATCGACCCAGGCCGCCAGACGCGCTCCCAATCCCTGGATGAAAGGCAGCGTGACGCCTTCGAAAGACGATCCGCCCCCCTCAGCCGCAAAGGCGATATCCAACACGACCACCCGTCCCGCCAGGGTTTCAGCCTTGGGCAGACTACGGGGCGTGAGGAAGGCGAACTGCGGCGCGCCGGTGGGCCCGTTCATGGTGCGGCGGAAGATAGCCGCCACGGCGTTTCCCGACCACCTGTTTCTTGCCCCCGCAATCATCACGGAATCATAATCCCCCACGTTGCACCGAACTTGCGTTTCGGCCTTTCAAGGCCAATAGAGGAGAGATGCTGCTTCCGTTCTGGTTGGCGCTCGCAACGGCCGCCCCCGCGCAGACGGTCACGCCGTTTCGCACGACCGTGGCACCGCGAATCGATCCCGTATTTGGCGATTCGACGTCGCTGCGCAAAGTCGTCGACCGCTTCCTGACCGTACACGCGGAGATGGAACAAGTGCGCAACGAGTTCTCCACGGCCGTGCACGGCACGCTCGCCGAGGTGGCCAGGCTCAGCGCGCGGCGTACGCCCAAGGCCGACCGCGTTTGCCCTCCCAACGCGGCCACACTTTACGGTCGCGCCTTAGGCGCCGGCGGACGGTATTTGACCCTGGGACGAGAATTGGAGGCCCGCTTTCGGGAAATCCGCCGCGCCGACGAATTGGGCGATGCAGCCGGACTGACCCCCGACTACCGCCTCAAGGTCAAGCAGGTGCAGCAGCTGCATGACGACATTTTGCGTGACTTCCAGGAAATGCGCGTGGCCTTCTACGAGCAATTGGGGGCCGAGATGCGCCACGCGGGCTGCGACCTTTCCGGCCCCACCAGCCGCCCGGCAGGCGAAGCCAGCGAGGCCGTCGACCCCTCGGATCCCGCGGCATGGAACCTGGATGACGACGCCTCTGATCCGGAGGCCAGCGGCAAACCCGAGCCCGCCCGCGCGGCCAAGCCCGCCGCTCAGACCCCGGCCACCACCGCACCGGCCGTGTGGATCGAGATCGACAACTCGCACTGCGCGCACGCCAGCCGGCTGGTCATCGACGGGTCGTCCTATGGCCAGGTGGAGGGACACAAGCGGACGGCCGTGCGCACCCACGCCGGGCCTCATGAGATCTGCCTGCTCCCCACATCTGAGAAGCGCACCTGCGGCGACCCAGGCACCCTCCGACAGGCCTACTTCTACGAGGGCTGGTCTCTCGTCATCCGCTGCGGCGAGTAGCCGGACCAGGCGGGCTACTTCGCCCGCTCTGTGGGCGGCACGGGCGCCCTCACGAAGTCCAGCTTGTCCTCGTGGCTGGGTCGAACCAGCGGCTCGATCAAAGACAGGTTGTGGCGCGCGTCGTCGTTGTGGGGGTCCAGGCGCAAGGCATCGCGGAAGCAGCGCTCCGCCTCCTGCAGCAAGCCCAGACGGAGGGCCACCACGCCGGCGAAGAATTGGATCCCCGAATCGGAGGGCTCCAGTTGCTGAGCCGCGTGCAATTCATTGAGAGCATCCGCAGCCCGGTCGTTGGAATAGAGCGCCAGCGCGTGGTTGAAGCGCACCAACGCCCGCTGTGGCCGGCGCTTTGCCGCCCGGCTGAGGAACCACAGGGCCTCCTTGGGCTGCCCCCGCTTGAGCGCGATGACGCCCAAATTGCCGTAAGCCTCGCCCGACATGCCCGGATACTTGGACGCATCCGTGAACCAGCGCTCAGCGGCGGCCAGGTTTCCCGCCTCGTAGTACGCCGTGCCTAACAGGCACGCGGGCCGTGGGTCCGAGGGCGAGATCGAGCGAAGCTTACCGTACAGCGTAGAAGCCTTCTTCAGATCGCCCCGCGTCCGGGCCAGATCCCCCGCCAGCTTGAGCGCCCCTGCACTCCGCGGCTTGCGCTTGAGGACATCATCATAGACCGCCTCCGCGTCGGCGTGCCTGCCGATGGCCAGATAGGCGGCGCCCAGATCCATGCGCGCCTCCACGCTCTCCGGGTCCAGGCGGACCACCTGCTCCAGATCCGCCGCCAACTCCGGCCCAGCCCGGCGCGAGGCCAGGACCAGGGCCAAGGCGCGTCGGGCTCGCAAGTCATCAGGCGCCACGGCCAGGACGCGGTTGAGCTCAGCCTGCGCCTGCTCCAGATGGCCCGCCTCCGACAGCACCTCGCCGTAGGAACGACGCGCGTCCAGATCCTCCGGCGCCAACTGCACCAGACGGGCATAGCGTTCACGCGCCGCAGGCTGGTGCTCGTTCCGATCCAGGGCGGCCAAGGCGGCCAGCACCGGCACGTAATTCGGGCGCTCCTCGAGGGCGGCGCTCCACTGGGCGCGCGCGTGGCCCGGCTGCCCCGCCTCCAGGTGAATCAGGCCCAGGTAGCGGCGGGTTTCGGGGACCTTGGGATCGATGAGCAGACACCGCCGGAGGACTTTGATCGACTCTTCCTGGCTGCGCTTCTTTCGCCCGATCGCAGAATAGAGCGCGACACCTCGGCCGTAGAGGACGAAGGCGTAGGGATCGCGCCCGAAGCGTGCCTGGACCGCCGCCGTGCCCGCGGGAGCGCGTTCGCCCAGCACCTTGCGAAAGGCCTCCAGTGCCGCCTCCACGGCCACACGCGGCGCATCGGCCTTGGCACCCAGGCGGGTTACCTCGACCTGCTCACCCCCGCGGCCCTCCAGTCGCACCGTGACCGCCACGCTCCAGTCGGCCTGCCGGGCGAAGGAGCCCTTCACCGTCCAGCGCGGGTTCGAGCCCGCGGGGCGTCCAAAGATCGAGGCGTCGCCCGCGAACTTCAGCGGCGGCAGCGCCCCAATCCGTTCCGCGATGAAGGCCGGCAGTCCGGCCTGCAAGTAGTCGAGCGCACGGAACCCGTTGCCATTCTCGAAGGACTCCACCACGAATGTCTCACGCCTCGGAATCGGCACGACCGAGGCGCTGGACTCGGCCCTATGGGGACGGGCGCCGACGCGGGCGTCCAGGCGCACATCCGTCCGGGCGTCAGGGCGCGTGTCGTGTCCGCCGTCGGCCGGGCCGTCCGCGCTCGCATCGGGCCGCGCCGCACCAGCCGCGGCAGGCGCACACACCAATAGCCATCCACTCAGAATTGCCGCGCGCGAAAGAAAATGTGCGCGGACCGGAAATCGGTCCATTTCCGAATTATTGTGAGTTCCCGATTTCCGGTGCAAGTTTTCCCTGCAATTTCCCGGATTTTTCATACAACCGTCACAAACAAGCTTGGTCGCCAGCGTCAGAAATACCAAGCGGGTGTCAATTGCCAACGGCGGCCACGCGCCAGCAGGGTTTTGTTGACTGCTGATTGTGCTCGCCTCATACCAACGAGCGGAAAGAAAAGCGGATGCCTCGCCCTCGCGCGCTCCTGCGGTCCCTGTTTCGAATTCTCGGGTGGTCGGTCGTGGGCGCGACAGCGCTCGGCGGCGGCCTCGGCTTCTGGGCTTACCGCCAATACGAATCGGATCTGCCCAAGAGCCTCGACGTCGTCACGGACTACCAGCCCATCCGCGCCAGCGAGATCTGGAGCGCGGACGGCGAGCTGATTGGGCAGTTCTTCGTCGAAAAGCGCGTGCTTCTGCCCATTGAGCAAATCCCCCCAATGGTGCGCAACGCGTTCGTCGCCGCCGAGGACGCGCGCTTCTACCGACACGGCGGGCTCGACTACATGGGCATCCTGCGCGCCGCCTACGCCAATTTCCAGGCCGGACAGGTGGTGCAAGGCGGTTCCAGCATCACCCAGCAGGTGGCCAAGATCCTCATCGTGGGCCAGGAGCGCTCACTGGGTCGCAAGGTGCGCGAGGCGCTCTTGGCCTTCCGCATTGAGAAACGCCTATCCAAGGAACAGATCCTCGGCATTTACCTGAATCACGTCTACCTGGGCCATGGCGCCTACGGGATCGCGGCCGCCGCCAGCGCCTACTTCGGCAAGCAAGTCGCAGATCTGACCGTGGCCGAGGCGGCCATGCTGGCTTCGCTGCCGAAGGCCCCGGGCAGCATCACGCCTTTCCGCCACTTCGAGCGCGCCCAGGCTCGGCAGCACTACGTCATCGACCAGATGCTGGAGGCCGGATACATCACGGGCAAACAGGCCGAGGACGCGCGCCGAGAGCCGCTGGTGCTCGTCGAGACGATTCGCGCCATGACCAACGTGGCCGCCCCGTACTTCGTGGAAACGGTGCGCCGCCACGTGGCCGAACGCTATGGCGACGACGAATTGCTCCGCCGGGGCCTCCGCATCTACACCACGCTCGACATGCGCCGGCAACGGGCCGCCGAGGCTGCGGTCCGCCGTGGCCTCGAGGACCTTCAGCGCCGGCTGGGCTTCGACGGCCCCATCGCTCACCTGGGGCCCGAGGAGCGCCGACAGGCCGCCCTGGGGCAACCGCGCCCGGTCGGGCCCGCAGGATTCACCGTAGATGACGAGCAGTCTCCGCTCATCGTGGCCACATCCGAACCCACACCGGTGACGGTGGACGCGACCAAACCGGGCGCCAGTGTCCCGGAGGCGGCCGCTCGCCACGCGGCGGGCGAGGCCTGGGCTCAACGCCGGCGCGCCGCCAAGAAACACGATGCGCCCCTGTTCGAGGCCGATCCCGACACGGTGTACGCGGCGGTGGTTACCAACAACGTCGGCAAGAGGCTGACCGTGGCCGCGGGAGGGCTGGTCGCGCCCCTGGATCCCGCCAGCGAAGCACAGGCCCTGGCGTGGAGGGGCAACCGAGGTGAGCGTCTGGACATCGGCGATGTCGTGCCGGTTTACCTGCGGACCAACAACGGCACCAATCGCGGCCGGCGCGAGGAATTCTCGGCCCACCTGTCGACGACCCCGACCGTCCAAGGTGCTCTCATCGCCCTCGATCCCTCGAATGGCCACCTGGTTTCCATGGTGGGCGGCTACAACTACTCGAAGAGCCAATTCAACCGATCCTGGCAAGCGCGCCGCCAAATCGGGTCGGCCATCAAGCCCTTCATCTACGCCACCGCCTTGGAGAAAGGCATGACTCCGTTGACCGTGAAGTGGGACGCGCCAGTCAAGTTCAAGACGGCCTCAGGGTTCTGGGGGCCGCACAACTACAAGCCTGACTACCTGGGCCCTGTCACGCTGCGCACGGCGCTCGCCAAGAGCATCAACACCATCTCCGCTCAGCTCACGGCACAGGTTGGTGTGGACGCGGTTATCGACATGATGCGCCGACTGGGGATCGCCTCCAAGCTGCCCCATTCTCTTTCCATTTCGGTTGGAACCGCGGACCTCTCCCTCCAGGAGGTCGCCTACGCCCTGGCCGCGTTTCCGGCGGGCGGCAAGCTGGTCAAGCCCGTCTTCATCACCAAGATCCTCGGCTCTGACGGCCGCGTCCTGGAAGACCACACGGCCCCTTCGCCCGGCGAGCAACGCATCGCCCCCGAGATTGCCTATCTGGTGACGGACCTAATGCGGGGCGTGGTTGAGGTCGGCACGGGCAAGAAGGCCCGCGAGTTGGGCCGCCCCGCGGCTGGCAAGACCGGAACCTCGACCAACTACCGCGACGCGTGGTTCTACGGCTTCGTCCCGCAGCTCCTGTGCGGAGTCTGGGTGGGACGCGATGACTTCAAGCCCGTGGGCCACGATGCCACGGGTGGCCAAGTCGCTCTGCCCATCTGGCTCTCGTTCATGCGTGAGGCCATGCGCTCCGCGCCCGTGCACGATTTCGAGGCCCCGCCTGGCGTGACCTTTGTGCGCGCCGACCCGGAGAAGGGCATTCCCGCTTCGCCCGACGACAGCAAGAGCCGGCTCATGCCCCTGCGCCGAGGGACCCTTCCCTCTGCCTTCCGAGCGGGCACCTCCGCCAGGTTCTCGGACGAGAGGTTCTAGCCGCGACGCCGCAGCCCCGGCGGCCGGATTCCCCAGAATTTTCCGCACCATAGCGCCTTGCGTCTCTTGACAGCCAAGGGCCGGTCATTAAGATAGCGGGCGGCGTAGCACACTGAGAAACAGTTGCTCACAGTTGCTCTTGGCGCCGAGCCAGCGTGCCTGGGTCAAACAAGCGGGCCTCATGGACCCGCGGAGGATCAGATGCAAGGACTAGCTAAGTTCCTGGAAGAGGGCGGAACGCTCATGTACATCAACCTGCTGGTGTCGGTGATCGTGCTCGCCATGATCGTCGACCGGTTGATCTTCTTCCTACTCAAGAGCAGCGTGAACGCCCGGGCTTTCCTGGAGCAGATCCGCAAGCTGGTGCTCGCCAACAATGTGGACCGCGCCGTCAAGCTCTGCTCGGCGACCACCGCGCCCGTCGCCATGGTTGCCAAGGCGGGTCTCCAAAAGATGCACCGCGGTGAAATCGCCGTGGCGCAAGCCATCGAGGAATCCCTCGTCGATGCCACCCCGCTGCTGAAGAAGCGAATCCAGATCCTCTGGTCGCTGGCCAACATCGCGACCCTCGTGGGCCTCCTCGGTACGGTCGTCGGCCTCATCCGGGCGTTCGGCGCCGTCGCCGCTGCCAAGCCCGAAGAGCGCAGCACCTTGCTTGCGAAGGGCATTTCCGAGGCCCTCAACAACACCGCCATGGGCCTCGGTATCGCCGTGACCTGCATCATGGCGCACGCCATCCTCGGCTCCATGTCCAAGCGCCAGGCGGCCGAGTTGGAGGGTTTCTCCCTGAAGCTCGAGAACCTGCTCGCCGAATCCGCGCACGGTGGCGCGGCGGCTGCACCGGTGGCGCAGAAGTAGCCCGGCGCTCCGGGTTTTGACCCCACACCAGCGAGCGCGACGATGACCAAGCGCCAGGTTCGAGCCCGCATGCGTCGCATGCGTGAGCAGTTCGAGGAGGCCGAGGAAGAAACGGGCGAGATCAACCTCGTCCCTTACATGGACATCGTCACCAACATCATCATCTTCCTCCTCGCCTCGGTCGTGAATCAGGTCCCCCTCGGGACGGTCAATGCCTCTTCGCCAACCTTCGGGGTTGGGGGCGGTGGCAGCGAAGACACGGAGCACCCTGCCCTGAATCTCACCGTCACCGTGGGGCAGTCCGGTTTCACCCTCGCCGGTTCGGGTGGCGTCATGCCGCCCATCCCTAAGCTGCCCAGTGGTGAGTACGACTACGGTGCGCTGACGGTCAAGCTGAGCGAGGTGAAAAAGGAATACCGGGAAGAGACAAAGGCCACCTTCAACGCCGACGCGATCACGGGCTACGACGTCGTGGTCAGGACCTTGGACGCCATGCGAGAAGACAAGGACGGCAAGATCCTCTTCCCCGACATCGTCTTTGCAGCAGGTATCCTCTGATGAGCGGCCAAGAGAAGCGTAGTCCAGCCGTTCTCGCGCGCTTGGCGGGCAAAAAGGCGATTCGCAGCTACGCCCGCAAGCTGGCCGAGCCGGAAGACATCAAGGACCTCAATATCACCCCGATGATGGACATGATGACCATCATCCTGGTCTTCCTGCTCAAGAGCTTCACGTCGTCCTCGACGATCGTGAACATGGACCAGAACCTGTCGCTGCCCGCCTCGCAAACGCGCCTGAACCCGAAACAGGCTGTCCCGGTTACCATCACCAAGCGGGTCGTGCTGGTGGATGGCGAGCCGGTCGCCCCGGTCAACAACGGCAAGATCGATCCCGCCCTCAAGCGCGACGGCGAAAACGGCTACTACATCACGCCGTTGGTCGAGACGCTGAGCAAGGTGGCCCGACGTGAGAAGAAGGTCGCCGAGATGACCGGCCAAAAGTTCGATGGCGAGTTGACCATCGTGGCCGACAAGAAAACGCCGTACCGCTTGCTGACCGAGATCCTGTACTCGTGCGGCCAGGCGGAATACGCCAACTACCGACTGCTGGTCCTCAAGGGCCGCGACTAGCCCTCGGACGGGCGAGCGAGGCGTCGAGGTGACGACAGCCGACCATCCGGCCGCGGTCGGCTCATCGCCGGCCCGACACTAGAGCACCGAACGGCTTGAATCGGTCGCGAAAACGCGGATCTGCCTCGCATCTTCGCGTTTTCGGGTGCTCTAGCGCGGCAGAGATCTGAAGTAGCGGACCGCCGGGCCAACGAAGGGCGCGGCCGCCGCCGCCAAGAGGACAGCCGCGGCAATAGCCCCGGCGGACGCCCCCGCGTGCACCAGCACGCCCGGCCAGCCCGCCGAGCTCACACCCGCCGAGACCGCGCTCATTCCGCCCCAAGCCAGCGCCCCGGCCGCAGAACACGTTGCCAACAAGCCCCAGGTGCGCCCGCGCAGGACCCCTGCCCCTGCCGCTAGGACCAGCACAGCCAAGCCTCCTGAGACCAAAGCCCCCTGGTCCCGCGGCGCCAGCGCCCACAAGATGAGGCCGGGCAAAGCAGCCGCGGCTCTGGTCACGTACTTCCGAACGCGTCCCACGCCGAAATCGTCCACCCGGAACCGCTCGCGCCAGCCCGCCTGCCCCTCGTAGCGCTCGGCCATCTTCGGTCCGCCCAGGAGGATGACCACCGCGCCATGCAAAGCCCCGTAGATGGCCACGGCCGGCTGCCAGCCGACCATGACGAGCCCTGCCAGGCCCATCATGGCCCCTGACCAGGCCAGACCAGACGCAAACCACCGCGCCCAGAACCAGCCCGAGGCCAGCCCCAGAAAGGCCGTGATGTAGCACGAGGCGAGCGCGGCAAAGGCGGCTCGCCACGGCCGCAGCTCAACAGGGGCACCGAAGGCTATGAGCCCATACAACACGCAGAAATAGCTCAGTGCCAGGGCCGCAACCGCCGCCCGCTCCCGCGCGTATCCGAACTCCTTGATTCGCGCCAGCAGCCTCATAGCCCGAGTATACGGCTCCGTCCGGCGGGGAGCCGGCCTCCCGGCTCCCCTGGTCGCCGCTATGGGACAGCGACGAGCTCGACGCGACGGTTCTTCGCCTTGCCCTTACCCAGATTGGGAGCCACCGGCTTGGCGGAGCCAATGCCCGCGGGCATGAGCCGCGACTGCGGGATGCCTTCCTTCACCAGATAGTCAGCCACCGCCTTGGCTTGCTGCTCCGTCAAGGCCTGCGCTTTGGCGGCGGGCAGGCTGTTGTCGGTGTGCGCCTCGATGCGGACCTGCCGGATCTCCGGATGACTGACGAGAACATCGATGACCTCGTCCAGCAGGATGGGCATGCCGGCGGTCAGCTCCGCCCCCTGCTTTTTCCCAGCCGACTTGAAGGTGATCGGCTGGCGCAGCGTCAGCTTGCCGTCCTTGTACACCAGGCCGGCAACCGCCGGGCGGGTGTGAAGCATGACGGCCGCCGGCGTCTCCCCCTCGCCCACGGAGATCTCGATCTCCTTGCTCAGATACTGCTCCGCCTCGACCCGCATGACGTACTTGCCGGGCTGCACCGCCACGGTGAAGGCGCCACTCTCGTCGGCCTTGCCCTCGGCGATCTGCGGACCCGCGAGCTTGACGGTCGCGGCCACGCCCTTGCCCGTCTCATCCGACACGCGTCCGGCAACCCGAGCGGCCGGGGGGCGAGGCGTCAACGTAACGGACACGGTCGCGGTCTGGCCCGCCACAACAACGGAATTGACGCTGGCCGATTCGTAGCCGCTGGCCGTGATGACCAACTCCACGGCGCCGGGGGCGAGCGGCACGCTGCGGAAGGTGCCGTCCGCATCGCTCAGGACGCGCGCGTTGACGTGCCCAGCGACGGCGATGATGGCCCCTTCGATGGGCGTCCCCGCGGCACTCACCACCTTGCCTGCCACGAACCCATCGGTCGGCTTCGCGACGACGATCTTCTCCACCGCAACCTGCTTCGTGATGACGCGCGGAACGAGGTCGAGAGGGTAGCTGACCCCGAAGATCAGGTTCCATGGCGCCAGGGGCGGCCCGTAGGCGAAGCCCACGGACCGGACGGCGATGTCCAAGCCGGCCGTCAGGGTCAGCCCGTGCAGGACCTGAGCCTGGGCTCCCAACGTGAACCACATCTGGTCCTTGTTGGTGCGGCACTCGTCCTGCCCCGCACCACCGCAGTTGGGCGGCGAGGTGACGGCCTCGAACGCCTTGTCGGCCGAACCCGTGATGTACTCGAAGTGGTACTCGATCATGGGGCGCAGGCTGAGTCCGTTGGCGATTTGGGCCAGCGGCGCATCCAGACCCACGCTGGTGCGGAATCGATCCTTGGCCATACCGTAGGCGAAACCCGAGGCCAGGCGCGAGGGCAGAGTGATGTCTTTGCCGAAGGACTGGACGTTGTACGAGTTGTCGAAATACATGCCCACGTTCAGGTGGGCACGCAGCGGGATCTTGGCTGCCTCCTGCATGTTCCAGGTGGCGAGCCCACCGAACCAGACGGAGGTCGAGTCAGCGTCGAAGCTGATCCCCGATACCGAGGAGAGCAGGCGGAGGCCGAGCTCGCCACCCACGGACAGCCCGTTGGGCAGCGGGTAGGCCAGCTTGGTACCCAGGATGACGTCGCCGAGAGCCTTCATGACTTCCGGATCCGTGCGACCGCCCTCGCTGACACACGTGCCGGCCTGGCTGGACATGCAGCGCCTGTTCTTATTGGCCGAGCCGAGCACCGCACCGAAGAACTCCAGGTAGCGCACAGGCGTGACGCCGAAGGTGAGCGCTCCCTGGAGCCGAGTGTTCACGTCCCCCCCGTCGCGCATGTTGTCGCTCTCGAAGAGGAACTTCGTCCGGGTGAAGTACTCGCCGTGCAGACCAAGCCTCAACTGCCCCACCATCCCCGTCTCCGCCGAGCTCATACGCAGAAGGCCCACGGCCCCGGCCAGCGCGTTCTGCGGAATGAACCCGCGCGGGCGTCCGTCCGTCTCGGAGATGTCAATGGAGGGCGCTGCCGCCGGTGTGGTCGAATCGGCCGTGGGCACGATTGCCGGCCCCGACTGCGCGCGGGCCAATGCTGGGCTGAGGACGACGGCACAAGTCAGAACGGCACGGAGGAACGTTCGCATGGTGGTGTCTCCAGGGAAAGCCGGCGGGGCGTATGGTAGACGTCATTGGTCGCCTGTGCAATCGGCCAGGCGAACCATTGTTTTCCATCCGAAGGCATGGGAGTAACAGCCAGGAAGATGAGTTCTGACGTGGACAAACTGAGCGAAGAAATTCGAGATGTCGCCTTGCTGGTTCACACGGCCCAGGAACGCTCCGAGGACCGCCAGATAGTCACCGACGCGCACCTGGCCGTGGACAGGCTCTCGCAGCGTTACCGGGAGGTGTGTGGGCGCTTGGCCGAGGGCGAGCGTATGACCGTGGAGCGAAAGCTAGGGCGGCGAGTGACCGATCTGCGCCGCATGGCGTCTCTCCTTCCGCGCATTGGAGCGATCGCCACGGGGGCGCTGGGAGATCGACAAGGAACAGGCCCGTCGGAGGTGGGCGAGCGCCGGATCACTGGCGTGTCGTGGCACAGCGACGATCGCCGTCGAGAGGCACCGTCAACCGCCGTTCGCGTGGGTGGTGAAGTGGATGCGTGGTGTGGTCCTTGCGAAGCATTGACCACCCACCACGTCATCGCCATGGTCGGTGACACGCCCAAGCAGGTGGTTTGCCAAGCCTGCAACAACCGCCACGGCTATCGGACTTCGCCCGCGCGCAAGTCCGCGGTCGCGGAGGAGGTGGCGCACAGCGCCCCGCAGGAGTCGGATGCCGTACGCAAGGCCGAGGACAAGGCGGAAGAGTTGCGCGCGCTCGGACGCGAAGTGGCGAGCGCGGAGCACGTGCGCGTCTTCGACCCTCGCGAGCGCTACAGAACCGGCGACATCATCTCGCACGCCGAGTTCGGACGCGGCAAGGTGGAGACGGTTCTCCGCTCCAGCCTACTCGTGCGCTTCGCGAGCGGTGGCCTCAAGTCCCTGATGCTCACCTGAGCCGACGCTGCCCCGCCCGGGCCGGGTTTCGGCCCTTCGGGGGCGACGTCCGCCCGGGCCCTCAGATCTCGTCGAGTCGCTTGAGCACCTGCTGCAGCAGGCCGTCGACCATCAGGTTGCGCCCCGCTTGGTCGTAGCGCCCCGCCCGGTAGCCGCCCTGGATTTCTTCGAAACGGGCGCGCGTCTCGGCCACCAGCTTCTTGCACGGCTCGATGCGAGAGCTCACGTCCCTCTGGTGCTTGGTGAGATAGGCGGCCGCAGAGGCCAGGGCCGCCACGCCCACCAACACACCCAGCGGCCCCGCGAGGAAGTAGCGCCACGCCAGGCGGAGGGCGACCACGCTGGCAGCCCCGATGGCCGCCTTCTTCAGACCTGTGCCGTCCGCCACCGTGTCCTTGGCCAGCGAGAGCATCTGCCCCGAGGCGATGAGCAGGGCGATGAAGGTGCCCTTGCGCGCCTTCCAGCCCCGGCCGTAGTACTGCTGGATGGCCTGCTTCACGAAGGCGTCGTAGTCGTCGTACACGTCACCGTGGACCGCGCTCGCGTTCCCGGGTTCCTCTTGGCTGGCCATGCTTCATCGTAGCACGTCCCCCGCGGGCGCCAGGGCCGCGGCCTCGTCGGTGCGTACCTCGCCTTGCGCGGCGATCTCGCCTCCGCGTAAGGCGGGCAACAAAATGGCAAACTGGGTACCGCCCGCCGGCGGCACCTCGACCTCGATGCGGCCTCCGTGTTCGGACACGATCTGCTGGACCAGCGCCAGCCCGAGGCCCGTGCCCTTCTCCTTGGTGGAGAAGAAGGGGTCGAAGATCTTGGACAGATTCTCGGCCGCAATTCCGGGTCCGCTGTCAGCGATGGTCAGCCGCAACCAGCGCGCCCCCGCCCCGCCCGCGTCCAGCCCCAAGCCCACACGCAGTCGCCCACCATCGGGCATGGCCTCTTTGGCGTTGCGAACCAGGTTAAGGAGAGCCTGCCGAATCTGACTCTCGTCGGCCGCAACGTCGGGCAGGTCCGGGGTGATCTCCATTTCCAGCTTCACCCCGGCCAGGGCCAACTCGCCGCGCGCGAACTCCATGACCGATGCGGCGATGGCGCCCAAGTCTTCTCGCTCGAGCTTGGGTTTCGGCAGGCGCACGAAGCGCAGGTAGGTCTCCGTGATTTCGCTCAGCCGATCCACCTCGTTGCCGATGGATTCGAGCAGGCGGTGTGCCTCCGCATTGTCCCCCACCTCGTCCACCAACAGCTCCACGTACAGCCCCACCGAGGCCAGCGGGTTTCGGATCTCGTGCGTGATGTGTGCGGCCATGCGGCCCACGGTGGCCAGACGCTCGGACCGGATCAGCTTGTGCTCACGCTCCTCGATGGCGTGGGCCATGGCGTCGAACTCGCGCGCCAGGTCGCCGATCTCGTCACGCGAACGCACACCCGTGCGGTGCGCGTAGTCGCCACCCGCGATTTGTCGGGTGCGTTCGCGCAGCACGCGAAGTGGCCACAGCGTCCGCAGCATCCAGAGTGCCGCTCCCACCGCCAGGAGCAGGCCCAGGCCCGTCAGCACCAGGGCCGAGTCGACGGCGCGGCGCTCGTTTTCGGAGAGCTCTTCCGCGATCTGCTTGCCGCGGCCCCGCAGGCTGCTCTTGAGGCGATGAAAGCTGGACAGGAGGTTGGCCAGGCTGCGCTCCGCCTGGTGGCCGTCATGCGCGGTGCTGTCGGGCTCACTCGCACCCAGGCCAGCGGCCACGCTCACGATGCGCCCGTCCAGGTCGACCAACTCGCGCCGGTAGACCTCGAACTCCTCGCGGCGCGGTAGGCTGCGGTCCTGTCCCAGGTACTGCTCGACCGCGTCGATGGCGTCACGCAGATTCTGGCGGGCCGAGGCGATGCCGTTCTGCGACGCCAGGCGGCTGGTCAGACGCGCCGCGCTAGCGTCCGGCCCGCGGGCCTGAGAAAAGTCTTCCAAAGCACGCAGGGCCGCATCCACGGCCACCTGGACCTCCAGGCGACGCTGATTGGCGGCCAATTCCTGCCGCCCGCGGTGCAGATAAAGCAACGTGAAGCCCGCGTTGGCCGCGAAGACGCTCAGCAGGACAGCATACGCGAGGAAGATCTTGGCCGACACGCCGAGCCGCATGGTTGCTGTCCGTGGCCGCAACCTTTAGCACGCGCCACAGGCCCCGGCGAGGGCACCGCTGATGCACTGTCAGAGGACCAACGTTGACAAAGGTTATGCCGCTAGGAAAACATCACAATCGCGCATGAAATACCCAGCCTCTCGCGTGTCCTTGGTGCTTCCCGTTTTGGCCTTGCTAACGGGCTCGCTCGTCAGCGCCGGGAAGGCGCGGGCCGCCGAGGATCTCACCGTCTCGGTCCTGGGCGTCGAGGCCACCGACGGGGCGCCCGACCAGGTGGCGACGGCCCTCACCGATGCTCTCCGCCAGCGCATTTCCTCGTCTCCCGGTATGCGGCTGGTGCAAGGACGCGACCTGGTGGAAGTGAAGCTCGTCTTCTCGTGCTCGGACGAGGCGCCGCCCTGCATGACCGATGCGGCAAAGAGCATGGGATCCTCGAGAATGATCTTCGGCAGTGTGCGGAAGATGGGCACGGACTCCTTCCTCGTCGCCCTCAAGATGCTCGATGCCGAGCGCGGTGTGATCGACGCGTGGACCTCGGAGGCCATCACCCGCGCGCAGTCGAGCGGTCCCGCCCTCCGCGCCTTCGTGCACAAGTGGGTCATCACGCTGACCCATCAGCCCCAGACCGGGAAGGTCCACCTGCAGGGCGGCGTGGTGGGCGCCTCGGTCGAGCTCGACGGTGTTGCGGCGGGTGTCATCGCCAAAGACGGTCTCACCCTGGACGGGGTATCGCCCGGCAAACACGAGGTGCTGGTCAGCAAGCCTGGCTACGACCCGGTTCGCAAGGCCCTGAGCGTCGAATCCGGCGCCACCGAGCAGTTGTCCATCCGTATGACGGCGACCAAGGAGACGCTGGTGCCCACGCGGCCCGAGCCCGAGGCTCCCATCGCCCAAGAGCCAGAGCCCCAGGCCCCCTCCAACGAGGTGACGGGCCGAGGCGGGTTGCGTGCCACGGCCTGGGCGCTGAGCCTTTCGGGCGTGGTCGCGGCCGCACTGGGCGTGCGCTACAGCCTGCTGGTCAGGGACACCAACAGCAAGCTGGATCCCTACCGCCGCTTCGACTGCCCGGGCACGACCACACGGGCATGCGACGCCAGCGGCAAGCAGGTCGGCGAGTTGGACGCCGCGGAGCAGGCCTGGGTGAAGGACACCTGGGACAAGGGCGAGAGCTATGCCACCTGGCAGTACGTCTGGTACGGCGCCGCGGGTGCGCTGCTCGCCACCTCGGTGTACTTCTTCTATGCCGGCTACGCGGACGAGCCGCCGCGGCAGAGCGCGAACGCCCGCCGCTCGTGGCAGCTCGCGCCGGCGGTTGGCCCTGGCACGGTGGCCGCCTCCGCCTCGTTGCGCTTCTGAGTCCGGAACTGCCCTAACGGGCGACCAGGATTCGAATCAGGCCGGTGGCCAGGATGCCCCACAGGGCCGTGGCCCAGGGCCAGTAACGCCCGGCCTGTCGACGTGCGCGCGCGAAGGTGCGCAGGCCCAAGCCGACGTTGAAGGTCGAGAGCACGACCAGGATGGCCATCCACATTCGGCTGGACGGCAGCTCACGCTCGGGGCCCAAGGCATAGGCCAGCGCCCCAATCAGAAACACGATGCCCAGGATGGACTTGCCGATGGCCCAGCGGATGGCACGCGCCCGCAGTTGTGCCGCCCGCACGTGCAAAAGCCGCGAACTCGCGTCCTCCCGCCCCGCCTTTGGCTCTACGTCGCTCATGGCCTTGTTTCCAGCGTAGCCCCTCGCGCCGTCGGATGCACGGGCTATGCGG
>JAEXQJ010000276.1 GCA_023438785.1 Pseudomonadota bacterium | reverse complement strand
CTGCTGGCGCAGCCGCCCGCTGGCTTCGGCGCGCGAGAGTTGATGTCCGCGCTGAGCCGCTTGTCTGATGCCCAGACCGACGTAGAGAGCTTGGCTGCAAGAGGAACGTTATCGGCTGGTGATGCCGCCTTACTGCGCCTGGGGCTGAAGGTCCTGCGCGAGGCAGAGAGCGATCTGGCCGTGGGTACGGACAGCGATCCGCCCACGGCCGATCAGGTGGTGGCGCAGTTGCGGCAGATCGTTTCCGATCTGCAGGACTTTGCGGACAGGGGCGATCTGCGCCCCGATATCAGCCGGCAGGTCGGTGCCGTGCTCAATCAACGGGTGAGCGAGGCCCGGCGCCTGATGGACGGCCGGGCTGCCGCCAGCGACAAGAGCCTGACAGAGACCTTGGATGTGGTGCAGGCGCTGGCCGCTCAGATGGCAAGCCCCCCGGCGCCGTCCGTCAGCCCCAGCCGCCCGGATGCCGATCTGAATCCCGCCCAGTAAAAAGCCTGCGACCAGCGGCTCGCTCCGGAATCGAATGGCTAACGGAGCGAGCATGAGCACGATCATCAACAGCAAGATCCCCGAATTCAACGTCCAGGCCTATCACAACGACGAGTTCAAGCCGGTCACGCGCGAGGACCTGCTTGGCAAGTGGTCCGTGTTGTTCTTCTACCCCGCGGACTTCACCTTCGTGTGCCCCACCGAGCTGGGCGACATGGCAGACAAATACGACCAGCTCAAGTCCCTGGGCGTGGAGGTCTACGCGGTCAGCACCGACACGCACTTCGTCCACAAGGCGTGGCATGACACCTCTGAAACCATCAAGCGCATCAGGTTCCCCATGCTGGCCGATCCCACGGGCGCGCTCAGCCGCGCCTTCGGTGTGCACATCGACGAAGAGGGTCTGGCCTACCGAGGCACGTTCATCATCGATCCCGAGGGCCGCGTGAAGCTCGCCCAGATCCACGACAACAGCATTGGTCGCAACGCGGACGAGCTGGTGCGCCAGATCCAGGCGGCGCAGTACGTGGCCGCGCACAACGGCGAGGTCTGTCCGGCCCGCTGGAAGCCCGGCACGGCCACGCTCAAACCCGGCGTGAATCTGGTGGGCAAGATCTAGCTCGCCATCATGTGCTCTTCTTTCTCGGGAAGAGGGGAAGACTCCGGCCGGATTGGGCTCCTGGCGTGGGCCAGATCCCCACGCCATAGTTGAGAAACATGCAGCGGCAAATCATTCGCATTGACGAGAGTGTGTGTAACGGTTGCGGCGAGTGCGTGCCCAACTGCGCTGAAGGCGCCCTGCAAGTCATCGACGGAAAGGTCCGACTGGTCAGCGATCTGCTGTGCGATGGCCTGGGCGCCTGCCTGGGCCATTGTCCCGTAGGCGCCATCAGCATCGAGAACCGCGAGGCCGAGCCCTACGACGAGGCCCGCGTGATCACGGACATGGTGGCCAAGGGTCGCAACACGGTGCTGGCCCACCTGCGCCACCTGAAGGAACACGGGCAGAGTGAATACCTGCAACAGGCCATCGCGGCCCTACGCGCCCACCCCTTGGATTTCGACCTGGACGCGGCCGTGGCCAGTCTGCAGCCCAAGCCCGTGTCGTTTTCAATGCGCCCGCGACCCGTGGCGCACGGGGGCGGCGGTTGTCCTGGCTCGCGCAGCGTGACCCTGGCCGCGCCCGGCGCCGCCGCGGACGAGACGCGGACCATGCCCTCGGCCCTGGGCCACTGGCCCATTCAGCTTCACCTCATCAACCCGACGGCGCCTTATTTTCAGGATGCACACCTGCTCGTGGCCGCCGATTGCGTGCCCTTCGCCTTGGCCAACTTCCACCAGCATCTGCGCGGCAAGGCGCTGGTCATTGGCTGCCCCAAGCTGGACTCGCACATGGAAGTCTACGTGGACAAGCTGCAGCAGATGATCGACGGGTCCAACCTGCAGGCCATCACGGTGATGGTCATGGAGGTCCCCTGCTGCACCGGCCTGTTGCGCCTGGTCCGCGAGGCCCAGGGCCGCGCCAAACGCCACGTGCCCGTGGGCCTGGCCACGGTGGGCATTCGTGGTGAAATCATCGACATGCAGCCTGCCTGATTCGGCCCGCTGGCTGGCCGCACGAACTGGTTGACCCGGGCGGCCCCACACCTGTTAGACACGACAGGTGAGGGGAGCCATGAAGAGTCTCATACCTGTCCTTGCGACCGTGCTGCTGGGGGCCTGTGCCGGCGGCAGCGCCAACCGTGCCAACGCCTTTCTCGCGAAGCAAGACCTGCGCCCCGGCGAGCCCTTCGCCATGGTGGTGATGATGGGCAACGCGGAAGAAATGACCATCACCGCCATCGACGGCGTCTCGACCCGCCTGGGCAGCGTGGATTTGTGGACCAACGACCGCTACCCGGCCGAGACCAAGGTTCGCCCCGGGGCTCACGTGGTGCGCTTCGGGATCCGCGGCATGGATGCGCCCGCCCTGGACACGCCCATCACGGCCGAGGCCGGGCGCCGCTACGAATTCGTGGTCGAGCGCAGCGTGCGCCAGGACCAGGTCAAACCCGTGCTCGTGAGCCCGTAATCACGTGGCGCGCGGACGAATGCCGATGAGTTGATTCAGCGAGCCCGACGAGAAACCCGCCAGGTCCAGGGCCACAAACGTGAAGCCCAGCTTGCGACCCAGCTCGACCACCGCCTTGCGCACCTCGGGATCCAGAGCGCGCGGCATGGCCTCCGCCTCCAGTTCCAGGCGCGCCACCTCCTGGTGATAGCGCACGCGCAACTGGCGAAACCCCAGGGCGCGCAGGCCATCCTCGAAGGCGTCCACCTGGTGCAGGCGCTCGGCCGTGATCTCGGTGCCGTAGGGGAAACGTGACGACAGGCACGCGAGCTGCGGTTTGTTCCAGGTGGGCAGGCCCAGATCCTTGGAGAGCTGGCGGATCTCGGCCTTGCTCAGCCCCGCATCGAGCAAGGGATGAAGGGCACCTCGATCCTTGGCCGCCTGCGAGCCCGGTCGGTAGTCGCCCAGGTCATCCACGTTGGTGCCCAGCAGGATGGCTTCGCACCCCAGGCGCCGCGCCGCGAGCTTGGCCAGATCGAGCAGCTCAGCCTTGCAGTGGTAGCAGCGGTCCTTGGGATTGGCCTTGAATTCCGGGCGCGACAGCTCGTGCGACTGCACCGTCTCGAAACGCGCGCCCAGGCTCGCCGCCAGATCCAGCGCGGCCTTCTGCTCGCTCCGCGCCATGGTGGGCGACAGGGCGATGAGGGCCACGCAGCGCTCGCCCAACACGTCGTGCGCCACCTTGAGCAGCAGCGCGGAATCCACGCCCCCCGAAAAACAGACCAGCGCTGACCCGTATCCGGCGATCGACTGACGCAGCTTCTCGTGCTTTTCCGCGAGGGAGATCACCTCGCATATATAGCAAGGGCGATTTGCAGCCGCAGATCTGTGTTCAGGGGGCTGCGACGCCGAGTCCTGGCCGAGTGAGCCTCCGGCGCCACTGCGGGCAATCTCCCGCGCGCCACTCGTACCAGCTCGATTCTACGCTGGCGCCGCGAGTCAACCCGGGAGAGGGACCGTGCGGGGAAATCAACCTGGGACGGGGACCGTGCGGTAGGGTACCCGGCGCCGCCATGCCCAAGTTCGCCAGCAAGGGACCCAAGCCAGTGTACGTGCCCACGGGGGCGCGCCACGTGTTCATGATTCCCGATCCCCCATGCGTGGTCATCCCCATCGACTGGGGGTCGCGGCACCACCACGCGCAGGCCTTCCAGCAGCAGTTCGCGCTGGACGTCTTCGCGGATGGTCAGCGCGTGTCGCATGCGGTGTCCTTGGCCGAGGACGGCATCCTGGAGGTGGCTTTCCGAATCGATCCCGGCGAGTACGAGATCGTCGTGAAGGAGGCACCCACCGGCGAGCGCAAGGAGAACGAGTGTGCGGTGCTGTTCGCGCGCAAGATACGCGTGGACTACCCGGGCGAAGACGACGAAGCCGAGGCCGCGGCAACGAAGTAGAGGAGGGCACGATGTCGGAATCGTTGATCTCGTTTGGCTCTGTGGATTGGCGGCTCGAACCGGAGATTCATCCCACTCACTTCAGCGTGGATCTGCAGGCTCGGCTGGATCTGCCCATCACGGTGAATCTGGGCGGTCGCCGCATCGGTGCGACGCTGTATTTCGCCGTGGAGCCGACCATCGATCCGCGCGTCAGGCTGAGCGGCGCCTCGTTGGAGCTGGATATCGCCCGCTGTCCCTGGTACTTCGGGTTCACGCCTCCGCCTCGGGACCTGCCGACGGATGCCACCCCCAGCCAGGCGGACGAGGACAAGCGGCGCGAGTTTCTGAGCGAGGTCTTGAAGGCCGCAGGCGACGAGCTGCGGACGTTCTTGGCTGATCTGCGCGCCCTGCCGGGCAAGATCTTCGCGGCGCTGCGGGCGGAGGTCCCGAAGCTCCTCGACCACGTGGTCGGGTTCTTGCGCCACATCGGCAGCGCGGAGGACTACATCAAGCACTGTCTGGACTCGATCCTCCACGCGGTCGAGCACAAGGTCCGCAGGGCCATCGAGTGGACAGTGGGTTTGGCGCGGGACGTGGCGCACTTCCTGCTGACCACGGCCGACCAACTGGGCGGCCTGGCCGCGGATGTGTGTCGCGCGACGGTCGAATCCACCTTGGTCCTCTACGAGGGCGTGCTCGAGGGCTCGGGACAGCTCGCGGTGTTGCTGCAAGAGAGCTTCGCCATGATGGCGAAAGACGCCGCCCGCTTCTCCGCCCAGGTCCGATCCACGGTGAGCGCCTTGGTCCAAGAGACGGTCCTGCGTACCAAGGCCTTCGCCGCTGAGGTCGAGGGGCATGTGGCGGCGGGAATCGCGGCGGTGGTGAAGGCCGAGGGATTCGCCGAGGCCAAGATCGCCCTCTTCATGGAGGCCGTGGCGCACGGGATCTCCGACGGCGCGGCCAAGGTGAAGAAGGCGGCGCGCGACGTGGCCGACTTTCTGCCCCGCCTGGTGGAGACCGCCACGGTGGAGCTGCACAAGTTCGCCGACGATCCCAGCGTGCTTTACGGATGGATAGGCAAGTTCATCCGCATCGGCCTGAAGGCGTACCTGGAGCAGTTGAAACTGGAGCTGGACTGGATCGTTTTGGGCGCGCAGACCATCGGTCGAGCCGCTCGCGCCCTGACCGCCACCATCCAGGATTTCGCGCAGAAGACCGTGGACGAGCTCGAGCCCTACGTCAAAGCGGTGCTCAATGAGTGGGCCGAGTTGGCGACCGCCTTCGGCAAGGCTAGCCGCGCGGCGTTCACCACGTTCCTGCAGCGGCTGGCGGCCTGGAAGCGTTCCCTGTTCCACGCGGCCTGCCGGGTCTTGCAGGGCGCCGAGGACTTGCTGGCCGCGCTCATCGGGCCCGAGCACCTGGCGGAGATCAAGGAAGCGCTCAAGTTCATCTGCTCCTTCCTCGACGACGTGGCGGTGAAGGCCGGCCAGGCCATCGACAGCCTGTACCAGATAGGTCGGGCCCTGGCCGTGGACTTGCCCCGGGATTTGGCCAAGGCCGGGCAGGCGGTTCAGGCTTGGGTCGGCCAGCAGGCCGAGTCGCTGAGCGCCGCCCTCAAGAAGGCCTTTCGCTTCCTGGTGCTCGAGATCGGCGGCTTCATCCAGCGCAGTCCCGTGGTGCAGGCGCTGATCGCCATCATCAACGGCATGCTTCATCTGGCCAAGGCGGTGGGAGTGTTCATCGCCGAGAAGGGCAAGCAACTGGGCGATTGGCTGCGGCCCAAGATCAAGCAGGCCCTGGACCAGTTGGAGGCGATGGCGAGCGCGCTGGAGTCCTTCATGGAGGGAACCGGCCAGGGCTCGGTGCTGGAGGCGCGGTTTCGCCGCCTGTCCCTGGCGCAGCCGCGCGGCTCGAAGCGCAGTAAGGCCAAGGTCAAGCTCCTGGACGGCATGCCCAGCGACCACAAGCTGCCCGGCGACGACGTCTTGCTGCCCGCGCTGCAGGCGCTGGCCGGCGAGGCGGGGCTCGAACTGGGCGCCCTGGAGCTGTTCTCGTTCAACGATTGGCGCTTCGCCGCGCCTCATCCGGTCAGCGGCCTCGTCGAGCTGCCGTCACCCGCGCCCAGCAAGACGCGCTTTTTGCCCATCCCCATGGCCCCGGATCAGGACATGGTCTTCCGCGTCTGCATGAAGCCGCGCATGTGGGTCGTGGATCCCCGCTATAGCTGGGGCTACGGCGCCTCCAACCAGCTACGCCTGGCCGACGCGGATGGCGACGGCAAGGTGGAAGAATGGGAGGTCTACAAGGAGGCGCAGAAGCGGCGCGAGGACGCGAAGGATGGCGATCCGTTCACGGCGGCGGACATGCAGAGCCTGCTGGATCAGGCCAAGAACGTCCTGCACGGGGTCCCCTACCGCGAGATCGGCGCGCCCTTCGGCCTGTTGGGGGCCTACGAGGGCGGGTCATGGACCTGGTTCGCGGTGGCCAGCATCGGCGACGAGGACGTAGGCGCGCAGGTCCAGCGCGATGCGCCCCCTGATCCGAAGGCGCCCGTGGGCAGCTTGCTGAAGGTGGGGGCGGCTGGCACGCTCATTCCCTCGGGGCAGAAGGTGGATCGCACGGGAATCGGTCTGTTCTGGCAGGGCAAGCACACCTTTGGCCCGAGCCACTACCCCGTCCTGTACCACGTGGAGAAGCGCATCTTCTGGGACCAGTTCGCGTCGGGCTTCGGAAACCCGGGGACCTCCACGTTCCTCGTCCTGCGCGGGGGCCACGCGGGCAACGATTTCCAATTGCGTGGTGAGCTGTACCAGGACTTCACCTGGCGACCGATCGGCAGTGGCATGGGGCTGCCCATCGGCATGTACGCGCCGACCATTCGGGCGACGTTCGGCCTGAGTGCCAGCGGGGGCGCCGCGGTGGCCGGGTCGGGCGGTTTTCGGCTGGGGCTGCAGTACGCGTCCAAGTCCCCCATCGCCGTGCTCTTGGGTGACGAGGTCAAGGACGAGCCGAAGAGCGAATCGGTCGTCGAGAAGGTCCTGGCCAAGCTCAAGAAGGACTTCCAGGTCAACGACATCCTCCCCACGCTGCAGAAGCTGCTGGCCCCGGTGTTGCGGCTGGTGATGTTCGATCGAGAGTACGAGGCCAAGCTGGCCTGCGCGGGCGCCATCGCCATCGGCGACGAGTTGGCCATCGCGAGCAAGCGAGACTGGGCCCGCGAGAACGACGGCCGGAAGCGGACGTTGCGCTTCCTCGAGCAGGCCGACGCGTTCTTCGTCGACTGGAAGCACAGCGAAGGAGTGCGTCGGCAAGAGGCCACGCTGTGTTCAGGGCCCGTGCCCAACTCCAAGCAGGCGTCCGAGGAGCTGCTCGAACGCGTGAAGGCCCTCTGGGCGGCCGGCGGCTTCAGCGAGGAACAGCGGAAGGATCTGGTCGAGATCCGACAGCTCAACCGATCCTTCATGCGTTACGCCATCGGCGAGCCCACCGCGCCGGATCAGGATCTGGAGAGGCGTTTCGACGAGTGGGTCGAGTCCACGGGCAAGGAGCTCCGGCAGAGCAAGTTCGAAGGCTGGACCGCTGATCAGCGCCAGACCCACTACCTGAAGGTGGCGGGCGAGGGGGCGCTGGCTCTGAAGGACATGCTGTGGGCGGGCGATTTCGCGGGCGCCTGGGAGAAGATGAAGGCGGGCATCGCCAAGATCGATGCCACGCCCGCGGAGTACGCCGACGAGCTGTGCGAGGCCATCATTGCGCTCGCGGCGCTCGTCGACATTTTCTATCGCATGGCGGTCGCCCTGGGCGACGTGAAGGGATTGAAGAAGAAGATCGGCGACGATCTCAAGAAACGGCGCGAGGAAAGCGACAAGAAGGCCGCCGAGCGGGCCAAGCCGGACTACAAGCCCAAGTCGACCATCCTGGGGCGGCTGGGCGCCCAGGCCCACGACGACAAGTGGGCCCACGAGGTCCTGGAGGATTCTCCGAGCTGGGGGAACGCGGATACGGGATTGGCGGACGGCGTGTCGCTGACCTGGTCCATCGACGGCGGGATCGGTGTCGGCGCCGGCGGTAGCGCGGCGGGTGCGGGCTTGGGGGCCTTCGCGCTGGTCGGCCTCTCGGTGAGCCCGCCCAGCTTTTCGCTGCCCGGAGATCTGCTCAAGACGCTGAGCTCGAAGCTGATGCTGGTGCGCTTCGCGGCCAAGTCCCTGCGCGCGCAGTGCGAAATCGTCGACTACGCCGTGAATCACTCCGAGGAGCTGCCCAAGGATCCGGCGGGGATGTTCCGCCAGGGCATGCTGTGGTACGTGCAGGTCGTCCACCAGGTGTTGTCCGAGGTCCTGAACCCGGGGACAGGCTCGGTGATTCCGGGTGCCGAGGCGCCGGATGCGAAACGGGGCCACCAAGCCGATCCGCTCGAGGACTGGCTGTTCGAGTTCCTGTCCGGATCGGTCGTCAGCGTCGGTGCCAAGGTCGAAGGCCTGGCCAAGGCGGTGGGCGCGGCAGCGGCCGCGGAGGCGCGCGTCGGGCTGTCCGGCGAGCTGAGCGTCACCTTGGCGTCCCTGCTGGATCCGCTGATCGAGGCCCTGCAGCGAGATGCGGAACGCGACCCCAGCGATACGGCGCCGCTGAAGGTGCGCACCATCCCCAAGATCATGTTCAACGTGACTCAGGACGCCTCGGCGGGGGTGGCCCTCGGCCCGGCCCAACTGGACGTGGGCCTGTCCGGTCGATCTCTCTCGGCGGACCTGATCTTTCCCGACGGCTCCCCCTGGCGTCGCACCGTCGAGGATGAGCTGGCCAAGCTGCTCGGGCAGGCCGTCAAATCGACGAAGAACCGCGCGGCGGCCATGGAGCCGCACAAGCAAGAAGGTGGCTTCTTCCACGGTATGGCCGCGCTCTGCGAGGCGATCGACAAGCTACTGCGCGCCGAGATCCCGGCCGTGCAGGAGTGGGAGAAAAAGAGCGGCAAGGCGCCGGCCTCGGCGTTGGTGACCAATCCGGCCGTGCAGCACATGTTCAGCGCCATCCGCGATCCGGCCTTCGCGCAGAAGCGCCAGCAGAAGCGGCAACGCATTGACGAGCTGACCGACCTCATCGGCAAGAACGAGCTGCACTTCGACACCTATCCCGATACGCCCGGCGTGGGCGTGAAGGCTGTCTCGGCCGAGGATGCCTCGTTCGACGTCTCGGTGCTGCTGCCCGACGCGGAGGTCGACCAGCTCTCGCCCAAGGACAAGACCCTGCTCGCACGCAGCGTGTACCGCATTCCCCTGTCGCCCGCACCGGCCCACGTGGCGCAAGACACCTTCCGCACGAAGAGCAAGCCCAAGGCCAAGCCCCTGCAAGGGCTGGTCGTGGGTTTCGCGAAGAAGAGCGAGGCGGAGGCGTTCGTTGGCCAGCGCGACGCGGCCTGGGTGGATTCGGCGGTGGCCTCCATCCCGCCTTGGGCCTCGTCGCGCGCGGGCGCATCGGGCACCGCCCAGTGGTATCACTGGCTCAACACCAAGCTGTTCACCGCCGTGGAGGACGCCCTCGGCAACGGCAAACGCATCGAACAACCCAAGCTGTCCGTCGACGACAAGGGCGTAGTCCTGGATTTCGGGCTGGTTGAACGCGGCCTTCTGGACAAGGCGCCCTTCACCTCGTTCGGTTTGGTCAAGGAGAGCGAAATCCTGATCACCGAGGCCAAGATCCTGGAGAAGGTGTGGGAAGACGACGTGGTCCGGCTGCGGGCGGCGGTGGCCGCATCCATCCGGCGCAAGGGCAAGCCCGAGCAGCCGCCGGCAGCAGCAGCCGCCGCTGCGCCCGCCCAGAGCACGCCCGTGACCGCGTCCGAGACCATCCCTTACTCGGTCAAGCGCGCCCAAGCCGCGGTCAACCATCAGCTGCGCGAGCCGGCCGGAATTCCGGGGTGGACCAAGCCGCTGGTCCCGGACGGCTGCTTCGGGCCCAAGACCGGGGGCGCGTTGAACGCCTGGGCCCAGAAGTTGGGGGATGTGCCCGTGACCGGCGACAAGGGCGGTGCGCTCGTCGAGGTGGGACGCAAGTTGGCCCAGGCGCTGAACGAGGCCCACGACAAGGCGGTCGTGTCCTTTGCGCCGCCGCTCGTGATCTCCGAGGACGATGCCCCCTGGATGGCCATCGCCCGCGGCGAGATGGGGCAGACGGAGATCAAAGGCGCCGCCGACAACCCGCGCATCCGCGAGTATCACGCCTCGACCACCTTGGGCGCGCAGGCGGACGAGGTGCCCTGGTGCTCGTCGTTCGTGAACTGGACCCTGACGAAGGCCGGCATTGGCGGCACACGCAGCGCGGCCGCCGCCAGCTGGGCGGAATGGGGCAGCGCCTGCGACGCGCGGCGGGGCGCCATCGTGGTCATCTACAACGCGGCCGCCGCGAACAGTGGGCTGACCCGCAGCGGGAACCACGTGGGCTTCCTGGTCGAGGACGTCGGCTGGGGCTGGAAGCTGCTGGGGGGCAACCAACATGACATGGTTCGAGAGACGTGCTTCTCGAAGAAGAACTGGGCCCTGAAGGCCGTGCGATGGCCCGAATGAGGTGGGCCTGGTTGCCGGCCGCGGTGCTGGCGTTCAGCGCATCCGCGCAGGCGGGACCCAAGGGCATGGTGCTGGTGCCGGCGGGCGCGTTCACCATGGGCTGCGACTTCGACGGCAAACCGGGGTGCGATACGCGCGAATCGCCGGCCCACCAGGTCGAGCTGGATGCCTTTTTCATCGACGTGCAGGAGGTGAGCGTGGGTGACTACGCGGCCTGCGTGAAGGCGGGGAGTTGCCCGGAGATCGCGAGAGCGACGGACCGCAACTGCACGAGCAGCCTGGGCGATCCCCTGCTGCCGCTGGATTGTGTCTCGCAGAGCCAGGCCGTGGCCTATTGCACCTGGATGGGCAAGCGTCTGCCCACCGAGGCCGAATGGGAGAAGGCGGCGCGTGGCACGGACAGGCGTCGCTACGCCTGGGGGAATTCACCTGAGCCCACGTGCAAGAACCTGGGGTTGTGGGGCAAGGCTCCGTGCCAGTTCGCGACGCCGCACCGTCGAGGCACGTTCGCCCTGGATGTCAGTCCCTTCGGCGCGCGCGACATGAGCGGTAGCGTCCGCGAGATGGTGGCGGACAACTACGCCGTCCACTACTACGAAGACTCCCCGCGCAGGAACCCGACGGGACCAGGCAAGAGCTTCGATATCGTGGTCCGCGGCGGTGCCTACGACAGCAGCGAGCCGAGCGCGTTTCGCGTCTACGCCCGCGGGGCGCAATCGCCCAAGGGCACGGACGCCGGCGTGGGCTTTCGCTGCGCAAAATCGGCCGCCGACACCTCGCCGGTACGAACCGTGAGCGCCGAGGCCCCGCGCAAGCGCGCGGGCAAGCCCCCCAGCGCCGAGATGTGTGCAGACGCCTGTGCTCTGCTCACGGCGTACGCCTACGACGAGCTGGTCGCCCACGCGTGCCAGATATGCGAGGCCGTGGACGACACCTTCTGCCAGGTGGACTTTCCGTTCAACGATGTGCCGTCGTGCGAGGCCTACGACGAGCTACGCAACTGCATCTTCGCCCGTTTCGGGTACGTGTTCTCCAAGCCCGAGTGGCAGCAGCGGTTCGGCAAGCTGCCCTGGTACAGGCCCGATCCCAAGTTCAGCGAGGCCAAGCTTCCCCCGGTGGTCAAGGCCAACGTGCAGAAGCTGAAGGACCTCAAGGCCAAACGCCAGGGCTGCCAATAGCGGCTGGGCTTTAGAGCAGAACGACGGGCGTCTTCAGGTTGGGGAAGCGGACGCAGCATTCGCCGGGGACGATGGCCTGGAACCGGGCCTCGCCCTTGGCGTTGGTCTTGCCGCTCTCCGAGCTGCCGTCAGCCAGACGCAGGTCGAAGTCCACGTCGGCGATGGGCTCCCCTCCCGCGTCGACCATGGCGATCTCGATCCAGCCCTCGTCCTTCATCTTCTTGATCGCCGACGGCGTGACGGCGACAGCCGTGTCCGCCTGGACCCGGGCCGGCATGTAGAGCTTGCGTAGCAGAACCAGCCCATCCGGCGACAAGGGGGGCTGCCAGTCGCGCGACAGGGCCGCCATGGCCTTGGCCAGCGCGTCCCTGAGGCCGCTCGAGCCACCCGCCTCCTTGGCGATGTTCTCCAGAATCCGCTTGGCCTCGACGCGTGGAACGACCGTGAAGCTCTCGCGGTCGGCCACCTTGTCGACGTCGATTCCCGCCACCAGCTTGTACTGGCGCCGGCCCTGGTGCAGGTTCCCCTTCGCTGCCGCGGAGACCTCACGGGCCAGGTTGCGCTGCTCGGCGGCGCCGTCGCCGCTCCGGCCTGCACCGACTCGCCTGACCGCCACCAGATCGCCCCGGCGCAGCCATTGGCGAACGCATTCCGCCAGGTCATGGTCGTCGGTCTGCTCCAGATTGATCACGAGGGATCGAGACTGGACCAGGAAGGTTCGCATCTGCGCCAGGCACATGAGATCGGGCCGCACCAGGGCCCAAGTCGCCTGGGCCGCGCTCAGCGCCTGATAGCCGTCGTCCCGGCACAGCCGACCGGCATCGAATCCGCGCACCAGATAGACGCGCTTCTCGCCCTCACCGAAGGGCAGGGCCAGCGCAATCGAAGGGCAATCCGGACGATCGAGCATCTCTTGGGGGAACGCTAACCGATGACGCGCCCGTTGACCACACGCGTTTCAGCAGCGGTCCTCTAGGGGCGAATCGCCGTTGCTTTGAAGAATGTGTAACAGAACGTCCCGTCGATCGAGCGTTTGAGATCGGCGATGCCCTCGTCCCAGTCTTTGGGGCTGATGAGGCCGAGCTTCTGGGCCGGCTCGGCCGCGCCCTCCACCATGGCGATGAAGGTCTTGCGGGTGAAGCCGTCGACCCACGCGGGGCGGCTGGCGTCGGCGTACACGAAACGCGGCGACACGGTCACATCGGCCAGGTTCAGTGACGCCAACAGCGGGTACAGGCGACGACCGACGAGCGCATCGCCGCCCGCGGCGTCCTGGGCTTGGCACAGACACTCGATGGTGCGCTGGGCGCGCGGGCTGGCGGGGTGAAAGAAGGCCGAGCCGTGATCGCCCTCGATGACGGTGAGCGAGCCGCCCGGGCGCAGGACGCGCAGGAGGGCCTGCAGCGCCTGCTCGGGCTGGCGCAGATGCTCGAGCACGAAGCATACGAAGACGTGATCGAAGCTGTCGGGCGCGAACGGCAACGCAAAGAGGTCAGCCTGCCGGAACTCCACGTTGCGTAAGCCCTCGCCCTCCACGGTGGCGCGCGCCTGGGCCAGAGAGGCGGGCGAGATGTCGACGCTCACGAAGTGGGCCTGCGGACTACGCCGGGCCAGGATGCGCGTCTGCGCACCCACGCCGCAGCCCGCCTCCAGCACGCGGCTGCCCGCGCTATAGGTCGTGTCGTGGTGAAGCAGGTCGGCCAGCGTGCCCGCCTGATCGCGCAGCCGCACCGATTCGTCGTCGCTGTAGCCGTGGACGTAGCCGGGGCGATCAATCATGCGCACACCCCAAATCTAGCTACTCAGCAAGGTCAGTGAGCGCTGGGTCCATTCCACGAGCGGGTTCCACCACACGCCGAAGAGGACCAGGGCCACCGAGAACGCGCCCAGCATGACCTGCTGGCCGAGGTGCGGCTTCACCGTGACCTCGCCCACGGGCTGCTCGAGGAACATGGCCCGCACGATGCGCGCGTAGTAGTACAGCGACACGGCGGAGTTGAGCGCGCCGATGACCGCCAGGGCGACGTACCAGCCGCCGCCCGCGTGCGAGCTGTGCTGCAGGACCGCCACGAAGAGGTACCACTTGCCCGTGAAGCCCGCGAAGGGCGGCAGACCGGTGAGCGAGAAGAGGAAGACCGCGAAGGCGATGGCGGCCAGCGGGTGGCGGCGCACCAGACCCTTGTAGTCGGCGATGGACTCGGAGCCCGTGGCCTGGGCCACCACGATGAGCACCAGGAAGGCGCCCAGGTTCATGACCAGGTAGACCAGCATGTAGATCATCACGCCCTGCACGCCGATGGCCGACGCCGCGGCCAGGCCCATGAGGGCGTAGCCGGCGTGGGCGATGGACGAGTAGGCCAGCAGGCGCTTGAGGTTGTCCTGCACGATGGCGGTGAGGTTGCCCAGGGTCATGGTCACGGCGGCGAGCACGCCCACCACCGCCGGCCATGGGATCTCGGCCAGGCCGCGCTCCAAGCCTTGCGCCGTCGGAGAGGCGGCGAGGGCGCCGTAAAAGAAGCGCAGGGCCAGGGCGAAGCCGGCGGCCTTGGGCCCGACCGACAGGAAGGCGGTGAACGGCGTAGGCGCGCCCTCGTACACGTCGGGGCACCACATGTGCCACGGCACGCTGGCGATCTTGTAGCCCACGCCTGAGAGCACGAAGATCACCGCGACGACCAGGGCCGTGCGCAGGGCCGCCTGGCTGCCCGGCAGGCCCGTGACCGTGAAGGCCGCGTGGTCGAGCGCCTTGCCCAGACCGATGAGGCTGGTCGTGCCGGTCAGTCCGTAGATGTAGCTCATCCCAAAGAGCATCACGCCCGAGGCCACACCGCCGTAGATGACGTACTTGAGCGCCGCCTCCGCCGCCTTGCGATCGCCGCGTCGGTAGCCCGCCACCGCATAGCTGACCAGCGAGACCAACTCGACGGCCAGATACATCATCAACAGGTCAATGGCGCTGGCCATGAGGAACATGCCGAGCACGATGGCCAGCAAGAGCGGATAGAAGACGCCGATTTGATTGCGGCCGAATTCCGTCGAGCGCGCCGCGATGAGCACCGTCAGGCCCGCCGCGCCCAGGAAGAGCCACTTGAAGAAGTTGGCGAAGGGATCGCTGGCGATCATGCCGTTGAACAGCGAGCGGCTGCCCTCGGGCTGCAGGGCCAGCATGACCGCGGCTAGGCCCAGGAAGAACAGCGTGGCCACCGTGAGGATGGCGATGCGCCGCGGATGTTTCTTCCAGCCCAGCTCCAACAAGAAGAGCAGCAGGATTCCCGCGGTCAGCCCCAGCTCGGGGCGGAACCAGGCCGCGGAAGTCAGGTTGTTCTGAACGAGGGCTTCCATCGTGGGCTCTACAGGGGGGGAATCGTCGCGATGAGGGCGAACAGGGTCTTGTTGATCACGCCGAGCACGGCGTGCGGGTAGAAGCCCAGCACGATGGCGATGGCGCCCAGCGGGTAGAGCACCAGACGCTCCCGCCACACCAGGTCCGGGTAGTCCTTGTAGACCGGGTTCAGCTTGCCCAGGAAGGCGCGGTGGATGGCCCACAGGTAGTAGGCCGCCGTGATGATCACGCCCGTGGCCGAGATGGCCGTGAAGAGCATGAAGCTCGGGAACGACCCGGTCAGCACCATGAACTCGGAGATGAAGCCGCACATGCCGGGCAGGCCCAGCGAGGCGAAGAACGCCAGGCCCATAATGGCCGAGTACTCGGGCATGGCCGTCGCCAGGCCGCCGAAGCGCGCGATCTCGCGGTGGTGGGCGCGGTCGTAGATGACGCCGACGATGAGGAAGAGCATGGGGGAGATGATCCCGTGCGAGAACATGTTGAACACGGCGCCCGAGATGCCGGCCGGGGTCATGGCCGCCATGCCCAGCAAGGTGAAGCCCATGTGGCTGACCGAGGAGTAGGCGATGAGCTTCTTGAGATCGGTCTGCGCCAGACAGACGAAGCCGGCGTAGACGATGTTGATCACGCCGAACATGGCGATGGCCCACGCCGCCCACTGCGTCGCCTCGGGCAGAAGCGGGTAGTTGAAGCGCAGGATGCCGTAGGGGCCCATCTTCAGCAGCACGCCGGCCAGGATGACCGAGATGGGCGTGGGCGCCTCCACGTGGGCGTCGGGCAACCAGGTGTGGAAGGGGAACATCGGGATCTTGATGGAGAAGCCGATGAACAGGGCCACGAAGACCAGCTTGGCGAAGGCGAAGCCCCAGATGGGGGCCGCGTGGGCGAAGACGCCGGCCTTACCCTGGATGGCCAGAGCCAGCAGGTTGAAGGTGTGGCCGTTGGACATGGTGCCATCAGCCAGGGGCGCGGACTTGCTGGTGTAGTAGATGCCGATGATGGCGAGCAACATCAGCACCGAGCCCACCAAGGTGTAGAGGAAGAACTTGATGGCCGCGTACTCCTTGCGCGCCCCGCCCCAGATGCCGATGAGGAAGTACATCGGCAGCAGCATCACCTCCCAGAACACGTAGAACAGGAACATGTCGAGGGAGACGAAGGTTCCCATCATGCCGGTCTGCAGGAGCAGCAGCATGGCCATGTAGCCGGGGACCATGCGCACCGAGAAGTGCTTGGGGTGGTGGCCATCGCCGTGGTCGCTCATGCCCGCCATCTCTTTGTAGCGGGCGCCGCTCCACCACGGCATCGACGCGATGGTGGCCACGAAGGAGATGAGGCCGGACAGCAACACCATCGAGATCGACAGGCCGTCGACGCCCATCAGGTACTCGATGTTGAAGGCCTTGATCCAGGTGAAGTGATGGACCAGCTGCACGCCCGTGTCGTGCCCCAGCACCTTCATGCCCGGCGCCGCCGGGTCGTAGAGGTGCCAGGCCAAGATGGCGCAGGCGAAGGACGCGCCGCTGGCCAAAAGGGCGATGACCCGTGAGGCCTGGTCCAGGAACTGCCGGGACAGGCCGGCCATGTAGCGGACGGCGGTCATAAGGAGGATCAGCCCCAACCCGATGAGAGGGAAGAAGGTTGCCCACGTAAGGACGTGATGCTGGTTCATGAACGTTGGCTCCAGGTCGTCGCTGCGGTCGGTACTTCCAGTCGCACCACTTCGGTTGCGCTGTTGTTGTGAGGGGTGTTCGGAATTCGGGTCACTTCATGAGGAAACTGAGCAGCACCACGGCCAGCGCGCCGGCCAGGGCACCGTAGAGATACGTCTGAATGCGGCCGGTCTGCACGCGGCGTAGGCCCCGGCCGGCGGAGATGGTGCCGTGGGCCACCAGGTTGACCGCGCCGTCCACCAGGTACTTGTCGATGGCGCCGTCCAGGTTGGCGAAGATGCGCGTGACGACGCCCACCACGTTGACGGCGGCATCGATGATGTTCTTGTCGATCCACGACATGGCGCGGGCGAAGGCCACCCCGCCCCGCACCACCGTGGCGTTGTACAGCTCGTCCACGTAGTACTTGTTGTAGACAACCGTCCACACGGCCTTCCAGCGTTCGAGCAAGCGCGCGGGGACGGCGCTCTTGTTGTCTTTGTAAAGGGCTCGCGCGAAGGCCCAACCCACCACACCGGCCATCACGCCGATGAACTGGAACAGGAATTCGGTGGAGTGCGCGTGCTCGGCGAACTTCACCACGGCGGGTAGCGCGGGCTCCAGCCAATGCTCGAGCGCGGGGGCGTGACCGCTCCAGGCCAGGGGGATACCGAGCAAGGAAACCAGGACGGCGCCCGCACCCAAGGTGGCCAGCACGAACGTGATGCTGGGCGGAGACTCCTTGGGGCCGTGGTGGCCATCGTGTCCGTGCGCGTGGCCGTCGTCGTGCCCGTGCCCATCATGTCCATGACCGCCGCGGTACTCGCCTGTGAAGGTCATGTAGTAGCTACGGAACATGTAGAAGGCCGTTCCCGTCGCCGCCACGATGCCGACCACATAGATGAAGGGACCCAGCCACGCGGCGGGCATGCCCAGGAACTTCATGCCCTCCTGAGAGAAGGCCTTCCACAGGATTTCGTCCTTGGAATAGAAGCCGCTGGCCCACGGGAAGCCGGCGATGGCCCAGCAGGCCGCCAGGTAGGCCCACTTGGTGACGGGCATGACCTTGCCCAGGCCGCCCATCTTGCGCATGTCCTGCTCGTGGTGGCAGGCCAGGATGACCGAGCCCGAACCGAGGAAGAGCGTGGCCTTGAAGAAGGCGTGGGTCAGCAGATGGTAGGTGCCCGCCCAGTACGCCCCCACCCCCACGCCGATGAACATGAAGCCCAACTGCGAGACGGTGGAGTAGGCCAGAACCTTTTTGATGTCGTACTGGAAGAAGCCGATGGACGCCGCGAAGATGGCGGTCAGGGCACCGATGAGCGCGACCCAGCCCATGGCCGTGGGTGACAGGGCGAAGATGAAGCTGAGCCGGGCCACCATGTACACGCCGGCGGTCACCATGGTGGCCGCGTGGATGAGCGCGGATACCGGCGTGGGGCCGGCCATGGCGTCCGGCAACCACGTGTAGAGCGGCAGCTGCGCGCTCTTGCCCATGGCGCCCACGAAGAGCAGGACGCCTACCAAGGCCAGCAGGCCGATGCCGAAGAGCTTCTGCTGCTGCAGGTGCTCGGCCACGCCCGTGGCCTTGAGGACCACCTGATCGCGGAGCTCGCGGAAGTTGAGCGTCGGGCCCACCTTGACCACGGTCTCGTGGGCTTCGCCATGGGCCGCGGGTTCGCCGTGCTCGGGGGCCTGGGGCGCGGCGCTCTCAATCACGCGTACATCCTGCAGGTTAGCCGTGGGCCGATAGGCCGTGGTGCCGTCGGGCAACTTTTGCCAGGCGCCGCCCAGGCCCCAGAAGAGCAGGAACAAGCCGAGAAGGAAGCCGAAGTCACCGAAGCGGTTGACCACGAAGGCCTTCATGCCCGCCGCTGCCTTCGCCGGATCCGTGTACCAGAAGGCGATGAGCAGGTAGCTGCACAGCCCCACGCCCTCCCACCCGAAGAACATGAGCAGGAAGTTGTCGCCCATGACGAGCAACAACATCGAGAACACGAAGAGATTCAGGTACGTGAAGAACCGCCAGTAGGACGGCTCGTCCGCCATGTATCCCGTCGAGAAGACGTGAATCAGCGTGGCGATGAACGTGATGATGAGGGTCATCATCATGCTCAGCGGATCCAGGGCGAAGGCGATATCGACCGAGATCCGGCCCGCGCTCAGCGCGTTCCACAGGGTGTCCTGTAAGAAGCGCTCCTCGCCCGGCAGACCCAGCATCTGCACGAACGCGCGCCCGGCCACGCAGAACGCGGCCAGCATGGCGCCGATGGCGATGACGTGATTGACCTTCTTGCCGAAGCGGCGCTGCAGCCACCACCCGGTGGTGGCGTTGATGAACGCGCCCAGGAGCGGGAAGAACGGGATCAGCCAAAGGTAGCCGACACGGGTGATGGCGATCGGGCCCAAGGCAGAGGCGGCGTGTTCCATGTTCAAGCTCTCACTGCTTCAGCGAAGCGGCGTTGGCGGTGTCGATGTTGCGGAGCATCTGGTAGATGGCCAGGATGATGGCCAGGCCCACGGCTGCCTCGGCCGCCGCCAGGACGATCACGAAGAGCGTGAAGACCTGCCCGCCGATGCCGCCCGCCACGTAATGGTTGAAGGCCACCAGGTTCAGGTTGGCGCCGTTGAGGATGAGCTCGATGCCCATGAGCACGGCCACGGCGTTGCGCCGCGTGACCACGGTCATCAGCCCGAAGCAGAAGAGCAGGGCGCCAACCACCAAGAAATGGGACAGAGAGAGGTTTTGCAGCATGGCGAGCCTTAGTCGTTCTTGATTTCCTTGCGCGCCACCACGATGGCGCCGACCAGCGTGGCCACGAGGAGCACCGAGGCCACCTCGAAGGGCAGCAGCCATTTGCCGAGCAGGCCGTTGCCGATGTGGGCCGTGGTCTCGGCCGCGGTGGGGGCGTCGAGGACCTTCCACGGCGCCCACAGGGCCACGAAGGTGAGCAGCGAGCCGACGATCAGGAACAGCAAGGCCCCGCCGCCCAGCCCGACGTTGGTGTTGGACACCTCGATGTCCTTGATCTGGCTGGTCAGCATGACCGCGAAGATGATGAGCACCAACACGCCGCCGATGTAGATGAGCAGTTGCGCGACGGCCACGAAGTCGGCGGACAGCATGACGTACATGCCGCCCACGCCGAGCAGCGCCGAGAGCAGACCCATGGCGCTCCAGAAGATGTTCTTCGACATGGGCACGCCGGCCGCGCCCACCAGGGCCGCCAAGGCGAAGAACAGGAAGACCACCAATTGCGTGTTCATGGCTAACCTTTGTCCTTGATCAGGCCGGCGGGTGCCGACGGTGCGGCCCACACCGCAGCTTGCAGGCGCTTGCGCATGAGCGAGCCCACCTCGGCGCGTGGCGGCTCCTGACCCTTGACTGGCCGGTAGAAGGGCGCCGGGTTAGCGGCATCGGGAACCCAGCGGTAGATGAGGTTGTCGACGGAGCGCACCGTGCTTTCGAACTCGCGCGTGTGCTGGATGGCCCCCGTGGGGCAGCCCTCCGTGCACAGGCCGCAGTACATGCACTTGGCCTCGTCGATGTCGAACTGGGTGATGAGGCGTTGCTTGGGATTGGTCGGATCCTTGTCCGTCGAGATCCTGATGACGTCGATGGGGCAGGCGCGCTCGCAGGCCATACAGCCCGTGCACACCGCGATGTCGACCTCGAGCAGACCGCGGTAGCGCGGCGGCAGCATGTCGGCCACGCGCTTCTCCACGCGATCCGGGTACTGGATCGTGATGGGCCGCCGGGCCATGTGCGACAGGGTCACGGACATGCCGTGCCAGAACGTCTTGATGACGTCCGTGATGTGACCAAAGTACTCGCGAACCGCTTCAGCCATGGGTGATCACCAGTTCGAGAAGTCCACGCTGGCGCCTTTGACGTCGGCGATGTTCTTGCGTGTCAGCATGAGGAACTTCACGGTCAGTCCCAGGGCGACCGCGGTCAGCAGCCCCCCGACCACCATCTGAGCCGTGTGCGGGACCAGCAACTGCCAGAAGAGCGTGAAGATGAAGCAGGCGAAGGCGCCGGGCACCAGGTACTTCCAACACAGGCTCATCATCTGATCGACGCGCACACGTGGCAGGGTCCAGCGCAGCCAGATGAAGACCAGGACCAGGGCGATGGTCTTGCCGGCGAAGATGGCCATGGACAGAGCCTGCAGGCCGTACCAGGCCAGGCTGGGCAACGCGCCCGCGCCGCGGGTGGCCTGGATGGTCTCCACCGAGACGAAGGGGATCTGCCAGCCGCCCAGGAACAACGTGGTGGCCAGGCCGCCCATGATCCACAGGTTGGCCCACTCGACCATCAGGTAGATGGCCATGCGAAAGCCCGAGTATTCGGCGTGATAGCCGGCGACCAACTCCGATTCGGCTTCGGGCAGATCGAACGGGGTGCGGTTGCCTTCGGCCAGCGAGGCCGTCACCGAGATGAAGAAGGCGACGAAGGCCGCCGGATTCTGAAAGACGAACCACTGCCAGGGCGCGCCGCCCTGGGCTCGCACGATGTCCTGCATGGACAGACTGCCGGCCATCAGGATGGGCACCATGATGGCGATGCCGGCCGGGATTTCGTAGGAGATGACCTGGGCCGCGGCGCGGACGCCGCCGAACAAGGCCCACTTGGAATTGGAGGCCCAGCCCGCGATCAGGATGCCGACCACCACGAAGGCCGACGTGGCGGTCAGATAGAAGACGCCCACGTTCATGTCCGCCACCACCACGCTCTCGCCGAAGGGCAACACCACGAAGGGCAGCATCAAACCGACCATGGAGAAATAGGGCGCCGCGCGGAAAAGGAGGTGATCCGCGTCCGCGGGAATGAGATCCTCCTTGAAGAGCGACTTCACCGCGTCCGCGACCCAGCCCGCGAAGCCCAGGGCGCCGGGGCGGTTGGGACCGATGCGGCTCTGTATGCGTCCGGCCACGCGCCGCTCGACCCACGTGGTCGCGCCCGCGAACACCGCCGTGAACAACGCCACGATCAGGCCCACGGTCACCAACATGACCGCGTACCAGGTCTCACGGTACGGGTTGTGGGCCAGGTCCCAGCCGAAGAGCCTTTGAATCAGCGCGTTCAGGGCCTCCGGTCGGTTGAACGGCAGCAGGACCAGCAACACGCCAAGCAGGAGCGGGATCAGAAGCAGCAGGATGAGCGTGAGGCCGACCGCCGCCTTGGGGTACCGCTTGGTGAGGGATGTGGAATCGAGGGCGAGAGTGATTTTCACCGGTCAATCTCCGGGGCAACGACGTCCAGCGAGGCAATGAGCGCCACCAGGTCGGCGATCATCAAACCGTGCGACATCTCCTCGATGATCCCCATGGCCATGAAGCTGCCGGTGCGCGTGCGCACGCGATGGGCCTTCTCGGAGCCGTCGGAGACCACGTAGTAGCACATGGCACCGCGGGCTGACTCCACGCGCGCCATGGCCTCGCCTGGCTCGGGTTTCACCTTGCGTGCGACCTTGGCCATGACCTCGCCTTCCGGCAGCTTGGCCACGGCCTGGCGGATGATCTTGGAGGACTCCAGGATCTCCTGCACGCGGACGGCATAGCGATCCCAGCAGTCGCCCACCGCGCCTTGCGCGCCCTTGCCCACCGGCACGTCGAACTTGAAGTCCGCGTAGGCGCCGTAGGGCAGATCGCGGCGCGTGTCCCAATCCACGCCCGAGCCGCGCAGATTCGGCCCGCACAGGCCGTAGGCGATGGCCCTCTCGGGGCTGATGACCGCCACGTTGGCCAGACGCTTGACGTAGATCTTGTTGAGCGAGATGAGCCGGTCCCATTCCTGGATGTAGCTGTCCAGGTGGTCCAGGTAGCGAATGATGCGGTTGCCCCAGCCCTCGGGCGCGTCGTAGCCCACGCCGCCGATGCGGGCGTAGTTGAAGGTCAGGCGCGCGCCGCACAGCTCTTCCAGCAAATCGTTGATGGCCTCGCGCTCGCGGATGGCGTGGGTCAGCGGCGTAGAGGCGCCGATGTCCTGGGCCATGCTGCCCACCGAGATCCAGTGACTCGAGATGCGGCACAATTCGCCGGCGATGGCGCGCAGATACTTGGCGCGCGGCGGAACCTCCACCTTGAGCAGCCTCTCCACCGCCATGGCGTAGCCCTCGTTGGCAAACATGGCCGCCACGTAATCGATGCGGTCGGTGAAGGGCATGAAGCCCGCGTAGGGCACGCTCTCGCCGATCTTCTCAATCCCGCGGTGCAGGTAGCCGATCTCGGGCACCGAACGGCGGATGATCTCGCCGTTGGTTTGCGTGACGAAGTTGATGACCCCGTGGGTTGACGGGTGCTGGGGGCCGAAGTTGAGGACGATCTCCTCGTCCGAGGGATCCATCCGGCGGAGGATGTGCCGTTCCATCTTTGCTTGCTCGGCCATGGCTCAGCCCTTTCCCTGCTCGGTTTTGGCGGTCGTCGCTGCGGCCGGGACGGGCGGCGAAACAGTGGCTGGCCTGGGAACCGGGACCGGTGGCGGAACCGGAGGCGCCGCGATCTTGGCGGCTGCCGTAGGAAAGATCGCGGGAGCAGCCGGTCCAGCAGGTGCGGGTGCTGCTGCGGGTGCGGGCGCCGTCGCGGGTACCGCGGGCGGCGGGGCGGCGGCGGCAATCTCCTTCCGCTTCGCCTCCACGACCCGGGTCAACTGCGCAACCACGCTTTCGCGGGTGTTACTGATGCCGTGATACCCGCCGGCTTCCTGATAATCCTTGCGTAGCGGGTTGCCGACCCAGTCATCGGGCAGCAGGATGCGGCGCAGATCCGAGTGTCCCGAGAACTCCACGCCCAACATGTCGTAGACCTCGCGCTCCAGCCAATTGCCCGCCTTCCACACGCCCTCCACCGTGGGCACGGACGGCTTGGCGCGATCGGCCTCCACCTTCAGCACCAGGCCGTGCCGGTGCTTGAGTGAAAACAGGTGGTAGACGACTTCGATCACGTTGCGCGCCGGCCAATCCACCCCCGTGATGTCTTCGCAGTAGTCGAAGGCCAGCGCGGGATCGTCCTTGGCGAACTGGCAGACGGCCACGATCTGTTCGCCTTTGACGGTGATGAACGGGTCGACCTTGGCTTCCGAGAGCGCGCCTATCGCCTCGCCAAACCGTTCCTTGAGCCTTGCCTGGATTTCTTCGGCGGTCATGTCACTTGGCCCCGCTTTGCGGGCGGCGCTTCTCCTGGAACCAGCGCTCGCTCATGATGATGTCCTGAATACGCATCAGCCCCTCCGTCAGCGCCTCGGGGCGGGGCGGACAGCCCGGCACGTAGACGTCGACGGGAATGACTTTGTCCACGCCTTTGACGACCGAATAGGTGCTCTGAAACAGGCCGCCGCAATTCGCGCATGAGCCCATGGCAATCACGTACTTGGGCTCGGCCATTTGGTCGTAAAGCAGCTTGGCCCGCTCGGCCATTTTGTAGGTCAGGGTGCCGGCCACGATCATCAGATCGGCCTGGCGCGGGCTAGCCCGGAAGACCGCGGCGAAACGGTCCAAGTCGGCACGTGGACCACCGGTCTGCATCAGTTCGATTCCGCAGCACGCCAGGCCGAACAGCAGGTAGTGAACGGAATTCTTGCGCGCCAGATTAATGGCGTCGTCGAGGACGCTCGTGTTGGTGAGCAGAATCCCGGAACCGGGTCCGGTGATTTGGATATTGGTGATGGACATCGCTTACCTAACCGGCCGCCGCGCGGCTCTCGGGTTTTGTGTCGTTTTCTGCGGCGGTCAGAGACGCCGTGGACAGTTTCTTGATCCATTCCAGATCGCCGTGGGCCCAGGCCCACACCAAGCCGACCACCAGAATCAGCGTGAACATCACCAGCTCGGTCAGCGCGATCCAGCCTGCGCCCATCTTCATCCAATCGGCGTAGACCACCACGACGGGGAAGGTCAGGGCGATATCGACCTCGAAAATCACGAACGCCAGGGCGATCAAATAGAAGCGCGGATTGAACTGGTACCACGCGCCGCCTACCGGTCGCTCGCCGCACTCGTAGATGGCGTCCTTGTCCTTGCCCGGGAATTTGGGGCGAAGGAAGTAGCCCGTGACCAACGCCCCCAAGGCGAATATGACGCCGACGATTGCAAATGCGAGGACTGCGCCGAATTGAAAGCCCATCTTGACCTCTTGTCTTGTCGGAGTGCGGTCGGAAACGGCCTATCTATCGACCCGCTACCCTGGGGTCAAGAAAGGGAAACCTGGGGACCCTGCCAATTGTGTTGCGGCGGGGAGCCTCGCGCTGCGGCGTTAGGCGTGGGAGGAGGGCGGCCGTTTGCATCCGGGCGATTTCATAGCACGACACTCGGGATTGTGTGTGACAGCCATGACACCCGGAGCACAGGCCCGCACCGCCGCGCGACCGAAGCGCGCACGAGATCCGAGGTTCTGAGCGTTTTCGCCAGCTTGGCGCTATTCTGCTGCCCATGAGCGACCCCCAGCCTGCCGGCGCACCGGCCTCCCCTGGTGCGGATGGCGCAGGCCTGCCGCCCGGCCGCACCGCCTCCCGCTACGGCAACGAGGCCATCGCGCCCTATTTCTTCCTGGTCATCTTCTTCGCCGCCCTCATCGCCGTGGGCTACGTGATCCTGCCGTTCCTGGGCGACATGATCATCGCGCTGCTCTTCGTGGTGCTGTTCACGCCGCTTCACGAGCGCATCTCGCGTCGTTTGGGCAGTCGACCTGTCCTGGCCTCAGGCCTGACCGTGGCAAGCCTTCTGGTGGTGGGGGCGATTCCCCTGACTTTGGTCCTCTCCGCCCTCATCGACGACATCAAGTCCGTGGCCGCGAGTTGGAGCGGACCTTCCGCCTACGTCACGCTCAACGATTTGACGGGTGAGCACGGCCGCGTGGCGCGCTTTTTGGCCGACATCTCCAAGGCCACCGGTCTGGCCATTTCGCCCGAGGCGGTCCAGGACACGTTGGTCGATGCCGCGCGCAGCATGAGCCAGGGCCTGTACACCCGCGCCAACGCCTTCCTTTCGGGGCTGCTGCAGACGGCATTGCACGCGCTCATCACGCTGTTCTCCACCTTCTATCTCTTCATCCACGGCCCCAAGCTGCGGTCGTTTCTGTTCGCCCTCTCGCCGCTCACGGACGACGAGGATCAGATGTTCATCACCAAACTGGGCGAGGTGGGCCGTGCGATCCTGGTGGGCAACGGGATCGGCAGCGCGCTGCAGGGATTGGTGGCGGGCATCGCGTGGGCGGTGGTGGGCTTGCCCTCGCCCGTGTTGTGGGGATTGCTCATGGCCATCGCCGCCTTCCTGCCGCTGGTGGGAGTGGCCGCCGTGGTCGTGCCGGCCAGCCTCTATCTGTGGGTGGCGGGGCGGCATGTGACCGCGTTGTGCTTCTTTGCCTTCTGCATGGGTCAGTCCTTTCTCTTCGAGTACGGACTCAAGCCTCGTCTGATGGGCTCGTCCATGCGCATGAATAGCCTGCTGGTGTTTCTCAGCCTGCTGGGCGGCATCCTGGGCTTCGGCGTGCCCGGCATCCTCTACGGGCCGCTCATCATGACCCTCTTCTTGGCCTTGGCGCAGTTGTACCTGACCCGCTACCAGCAGCGCATCGCTCGCCGGCTCGCCGCGGTCATGCCACCCGAAGAGAAGGACAAGCCCGCCGCGCTTCCCTGAGCCCGCGCCCCCTTTCAGATGACCGGTCGCGAAGTGCGGAGCATGGACTTCGCGACGGGCCTGTATCGGTTGCGTGCCACCGCCCGGAGCGGCGGACGTTCAGATCTGGAGGGTCCCGTCCGTGAGACTGGCGCTGGGCCGGGCGCGACGCGCTTCAGACGCGTCGACCATCCGACGATGTTAGTATGGTCCAGGGGTTCTTGTGGCTCTCAAGGTCATCTGCCCGAAATGCACCAGAGGTCAGGAGGTCGTCGGTCAGATTCCCAGCACCGGGATCGACCACACCTGCACCTTCTGCCACACCATCTTCAAGGTGAGGCCGCCGGTCCGCGTGGACAGCGACGATCTGCCCGCGGCGCGGGAGTCGATTCCACGCCCGACCGATCTGCCGGTTCCGCGTAGACCGGTTCCGCAGCCCAGCGATTTGCCCGCCCCGCGCGAGGCCATGCCTCGCCCCGACGACCTTCCAGTCCCCGTGGGTGGGCTGGATCTGCCAGTGCCGCGTGAGGCGCTTCCGCGGCCTGGGGATTTGCCCGTCGCACGTGAGGCGCTCCCACGGCCTGGGGATTTGCCCGCGCCACGCGCCGCGCTCCCGCGACCTGGGGATTTGCCCGCGCCACGCGAGGCGATTCCACGGCCTGGGGACCTGCCCATTTCCCGCAATCTGTTCGGGACGTCACCGCTGCCGCCCGCGCGTCCGAGTGGGACGTTCAACCTGCAGTCCAACGCGGACTTTCCGGCCCCACCCGAGCGGAGCAAGACGCCGCCGTTGGGCTTGGCGCTCGATTTGTCCATCCCGGGCGCGCCTGGCCCAGGGTTGCCTGATCTGGGGCTACCGCCGCCCCTTGATGGTTCGGACAATCCGCTGCAACTGGATCTGGCCGCGCCCGCGCCCGTACCAGGGCCCAGCCCACACGCGCGTCCGATCGTTCGAGCCCCGGCGCCGGTGCCTGCTCCCACTTTGCCCATCCTGCCGCAGGCCGCGACGGCGGGACTGCCCAGGTTGGACCTCGATTTTGCCGCGCCGGCTCCGCCTGGCGGACCTATCTCCGCGACGCCGGACCTGAGGCTGGACCTGGATGCGCCGCCCGCGGCGGAGCCGCCCTCGCTGGCTCTGGACTTGGGGTCTCCCGAGCCGACCGCCGGCTCGCCCCCGCTCGCCGGCTCGGCGCCGGCACCGTCACTCACGCCCGCCCGTTCCGCTGGCTCCGCTGCGCCGCCCACGACGGGGAAGCTCGATCTGGGATTCAGTCTGGAGATCGAAGGCGAGGGCGCCTCGCCCAGCGCGCCCGCCGCCATTCCCTTCCCCGGGGCGCGAGTGGCCAGCGAGGGTCAGGCGGAGGCCCTGCCCAGCGAAGCGCTGCCCAGCCTCGCACCCCTTAGCGCCAAGACGGGACCGCGTGGTGCTGGCCCGCGGCCCACCCGACGACGAGGCATCCCGGGTTGGGTTCTCAAGGCGGCCCTCGCGCTCGTCGTCGTCGGCGCGGGCGCCTTCGCGGCGGTGACCTTCCTGGTGGCGCCGCCCAAGGCCGATGATGTCTTGCGGCCGCTGGCGCCCGAGCTGGCGCGCGATTCGGTGCGCGCCTATCGCTCGGCGGCGGACATGTTGCTGCAGGCGACTCAGTCCCTGGGCAGCGAGGCGGACGGCCTGCGCGCGCGCGCGGTGGAGGTCATGTCCCTGGACGCGCTCATCCATGGCGTGGACGGGGCGCAACTGAGCCAGGCCGATCAAATCCTCGCGGCCATCACGTCGTCGTCTTCGAAATACGAGGCCGTCCTGGCCCGCGCCAGGGCCCTGGCTGCCGCCGCTCGTGGTCGGGGCAAGGAGGCCCAGCGCGCCTTGGGAGCGCAAGGTGGTGCTCCGGAAGGCCAGTTGGCGTTGGCCCTGCTTCGCCTCAGCGACGACAAGGCGGCCGCTGCCGTCGAGCCGGCGCGCCAGTACAGCGGGGCGCACGCCGACGATCTGGCGGCCCGCTATGTCCTGGCGCTGGCGCTGGAGCGGGCCGGCAAGCCCGAGGCCCGCCGGGAGTACGAGGCGGTGTTGGCCCGAAATCCCCAGCACTACGGCGCTGCCCTCGGTCTGGCGCGTATGCAGGAGGAAGCGGAGAAGCGGCTGGCCGCCTTGCAGGCCTTGCTCGATCGGTCGCGGCCCGACGCGGGCAAACGCGAATTGGCGGAAACGTGGCTGTCGTGGGGCCGGCAGGTCCAGGCCTTGGGACGCAGCAACGAGGCCATCTCGGCCTTTCACAAGGCGGTTGCGCTTGATGGGCGCTTGGCCGATGCGCACCTGACCCTGACCGAGGCCCTGCTCTACGAGGGCAAGTACCAGGAGGCGCTGGCCGCTGCCTCGGCCGCCGGGCCGGCGCTCGATGCCACGGTGGCCGGGCGATTTGCGCACGGCGGGGCCCTGATCAGCCAGGGCAAGGTGGACCAGGGATTGAATCTGGTCCGCGCCGCGGCCCAGGAGCGACCCCGCGATCCGCGCGGTCCGTTCTGGACGGGCTTCACGGCGGCTCACAAGGAGCCTGCGGATCCGGTGGCTGCCGAGCAGGGCTATCGTGAGGCGCTTCAGCGCGATCCCGGCTTCCTGCCCGCCTCTCTCAAGTTAGCGGCGTTGCTGCAGCGACAGAACCGCGCCCAGGAATCGTTGACCGCCCTGCGTGCGGCCGAAGAGGCGGGGGCTCCAGCGCCGGTGCTCCAACTGGCCTGGGGTGACGCGCTCATCGTTGCCAAGGACGCGGCCCAGGCCGAGGCCGTGTTTCGCAAGTCGTTGGAGACCAATCCAGGCTCGGCGCGCGCCCGTCTGGGCGTGGCCGCCGCGCTGGAGGCGCAGAACAAGGAACAGGACGCCAAGGCGTTCCTCGAAGCCACGCTCAAGGAGATGCCGAGCACGCCGGGGTTGCGTGAGCGGTTGGCCGCCCTGTATCTCAGGCTGGGCCAAAAAGAGGATGCCCTGGCCCTCTATCAGGAGGAGCTGAAAGCCGGGCGCGCTTCGCCGTCGCTTCGCCTTGCCTTGGCCAAGTTGGCCTTCGATCTCGGCAAGCTCGACCTGGCCCAGAGCGAGGCGGGCAAGGTTCTGGAGGAGAGCGCGCGCAGCCCGGAGGCTGCTTTCACCCTGGCCCGCATTCACGAGGCGCGTGGCGAGATGGGCCCCGCGCTAAGCGAGTACCGCCGGGCCTTGGCTTGGGAGCAAGCCGCCCAGTACAGCCTGGCCTACGGGCGGGCCTTGGCCAAGGTGGGCAAGGAGCAAGAGGCACAGGCGGCGCTGGGTGGCGCGACCCGATTGGCCGAGGGGCGCATCGAACGGGGGCGCATCTACTTCCGGCGTGGCGAGTTGGACAAGGCGCTGGCCGACTTCGCCGAGGCGGCCAAGCTGGCCCCCGAGATATCCGAGACCTTCACGTTGCAGGGGCTCTGCTACGACAAGATGGGGCAGGCAGCGCGGGCCGAGGAAGCCTGGCGGGCGGCTCTGCGGGGCTCGCCCGACGACGCCGAGCCGCACTACCGCCTGGGACGCATGGAGATGGATCGCGGCAAGCCGGTTGCGGCCATCGAACACTTCCGCAAGGCCATCGCGCGTATGCCCGCCAAGGCGGCCTGGGAGAGCGAGATCCACTTCCAACTGGGGCAGGCCCACCTGCTCACCAAGGCCAACGCCAACGCCCTTGCTGCCTTCAAGAAGTACCTGGAGACCGCGCCCGAAGACGCGGCGTCGCGTCCGGAGGCCGAGAGACAGGTCAGTCTTCTCGGAGGGGGCAATTCGGGCAAAGCGCCGCGTTTGACTCAGTAGCTTGGGGCGCGTCGGCGGGGTGGGGTGCTATAAACACCGGCCCCGATGCCTTCGCGCCTGGCCTACGTCGAGACCTACGGCTGTCAGATGAACGTGGCTGACAGCGAGATGATCGTGGGTCTTCTGCAGCGCGCGGGCTACGCGCGCACCACGGATCCGGCCCAGGCCGATGTCATCCTCATCAACACGTGCGCCGTGCGCGAGAAGGCGGTGGAGCGCATCTGGGGACGCGCCGCCCCCATGGCCCAGCACAAGACGGCGGCGCGGCCGGTCGTGCTCGGCATCTTAGGCTGCGTGGCCGAGCACCTGCGCGATCAGCTACGCGAGAAGGCGCCGTTCGTGGATTTGGTCGTCGGACCCGACGCATACCGGCGCCTGCCCGAGCACATCGACTCGGCGCTGCGGGGAGGCAAGCCGCAGGATACGGCGCTGAACAGCCAGGAGACCTACGCCGGCCTCGAGCCCGCGCGTGACGAAGGCGGCGTCATCGGTCGCATCGCCATTCAACGCGGGTGCGATCGGTTCTGCACGTTCTGCGTCGTGCCCTTCACGCGCGGGCGCGAGCGCGGCACACCGCCCGAGGAGATCCTGCGCCAGGCCCGGGCTCTGCGCGATACGGGCGTGAAGGAGATCCAGCTCCTCGGCCAGACGGTGAATTCCTACCGGCACGGCGACACCGACTTCGCGGGCCTGCTGCGCCTCCTCGATCGAGTCGAGGGCGTGGAGCGCTTTCGTTTCATGTCGCCCTATCCGCTCGACTTCTCCGCCGGGGTCATGGCGACGATGGCCGCCTCCCCGCGCATGTGCAAGCACGTGCACCTGCCCCTGCAGAGTGCATCCGACACGGTGCTGGCGCGTATGCGGCGCGGGTACGACTACGCCCAGTTCCGCGACTTGGTCTTCGCCCTGCGCGCTGCCATGCCGGACATCGCCATCACGACCGATCTGCTGGTCGGCTTCTGCGGCGAAACCGACGACGAATTCGCCGCCACCATGTCGGCCGTCGAGGAGCTGCGCCTCGACAACGCCTTCATGTTCGCCTACTCGGAACGGGCCGGCACGCGGGCCGCGCGCGAGATGGCCGATGATGTAACCGCCGAGGTCAAGCAGCGACGGCTGGCGCAGGTCATTGAGGCGCAGCGGAACGTCACGGGGCAGATTCACGCCGCCTTGGTGGGCACGCGGCAGCGCGTCCTCGTCGAGGCGCCGTCGCGTCGTTCGGGCGCCGAGTTTCTGGGACGCACGGACACGTTTCGTTCCGTCATCGTGCCCGCCGGCCCCGGGGTGGCGCCCGGCGCGCTCATCGACGTGGCCATCGACCGCGCCAACGCGGCCACGCTCTTCGGGAGAGTCGCGTGAACAACCACAAACGCAAACGCATCGCCGTCAGTTTCGTGTGCATGGGGAACATCTGCCGCTCGCCCACTGCCGAGGCCATCATGCGGCACCTGGTGCACCAGGCCGACCTCGACGAGCATATCGAGGTGGACAGCGCGGGCACGGGAGCCTGGCATGTGGGTGAGGATCGGGACCCGCGCAGCCACGAAGTGGCGGAGCGACGGGGCATGCCGCTGTCCGGGGTGGCCCGCCAGTTCGTGCGTTCGGATTTCGCACGCTTCGACTACGTGCTCGGCCTGGATCGCGAGAACCGGGCCGATCTGCGCCGCCTGGCCCCCGACGACACGGCCCGCGCCAAGGTTCACCTGCTGCGCGATTTCGATCCCCGATCGCCAGCGGACTCGGACGTGCCCGATCCGTACTACGGCGGGCCCGCGGGGTTCGAAAAGGTGTTCGACATCTGCCTGGCCGCCTGCCAAGGCCTGCTCGAGCACATTCGCCGCCACCACAACCTGCCCTCATGACGGCATTTCCTTTCGAGGCGGAGGTGGGGTGCGCCTTGGGGGCGCGCGTGCGGGCGGCGTGCCCGGTGGCGGGGGGTGACGTGAACCAGGCCTTTGCGCTCACGCTGGAGGACGGGCGCGTGGTGTTCGCCAAATGCAACCCGCATGCTGATCCCGCCATGTTCCCCGCCGAGGCGCGTGGGCTGGCCTGGCTGGCCGAGGCGCGGGCGCTGCGCGTGCCCCGCGTGTTGGCCGCACGTGAGTCCTTTCTCGTCCTCGAACACATCTCGGCGGCTCGTCGCTGCCGCGACTTCGACGAGCGCCTGGGGTGCGGCCTGGCGGCCCTACACCGCTTCGGTGCCCCCGGCTTCGGCCTCGACCACGACAACTTCATCGGGCGCCTGCCCCAAGCCAATACCCCCGCCCCCACGTGGGCCGAATTCTACGGTTCGCACCGCCTGGAGCCCCAGCTACGTTTGGCCCACCAGCAAGGCCTGGCCAGCCCGGTCCTGCGCCGCGGTTTCGCACGCGTGCTGGCACGCCTGCCCGAGCTGGTGGGCCCGCCCGAGCCGCCTGCCCGGCTGCACGGTGACCTGTGGGGAGGCAATCTCATGGTCGACGAGCGCGGCGAGCCGTGCCTCATCGATCCGGCCGTCCATGCCGGCCATCGTGAGGTGGACCTGGCCATGATGCGACTCTTCGGCGGCTTCGGTCCGCGCGTCTTCGCCGCCTACCAGGAGGCCTGGCCGTTGGCCCCCGGGCACCAACAGCGTGTGCCCCTGTACCAGCTCTTCTATCTGATGGTGCACGTGAACATGTTCGGTGGCTCCTACGTGGCGCAGGCCGAGCGGACGCTGGAGCAGATCGCCTAGGCCAATCGTCCGCATCGCAGCGCGGCTTCGCCAAGATCCCTCGACACCCGCGCGACCCAGCCGGAGTTGTCCCGCGGCTGACAGCAACTGACGCTGGCCATGCGGGGTCAGGTGGAACCGAAGGGCGTTCCGGGCTAAAAGAGAGCCGTGTTCAACCTCGGGTTCCAGGAGATTCTGGTCATCCTGCTGGTGGCGTTGATCTTTCTCGGCCCCAAGATGCTGCCGGACATTGCCAGCGGCTTGGGCAAGGCCATTCGCGAGGTTCGCAAGGCGGCTTCGGACGTCAGAAACCAGATCGAACTCGACGAGACCATCCGCAAGCCTTTGCAAGAGCTACGCGAGGCCACCCTCCTGCCGCCCGAGGAGCTGAAGCGGCGCGATGAGGAGAAGGCGGCCCAGCGCGAAGAAGAAGCGCGCAAGCGGACCGAGGCTCAGCGTCAGGAGAACCTGAACAAAGCTCTGGGCGAGGAAGGGCAGGCCGCGACACGTGCGGAGAGCCAGGCCGTCGAGGCGCCCAAGACGGGTTCACCGCCTCGGGAACCGACCCTGGTGATGAACCCGCCTCCCGACCACAATCTGCCGCCCTTCACGCCCCACCCCCAGGCCCTGAAGCCCAGTGCCTTGGCGGTCAAGGCTAAGGCGGCTGCAGCGAGCGCGCCTGTCCCCGCTCCGTCGGCCGAGCCGCCCAGCGACGCGACGGTCATGGACCTGCCTCCGGCGCAGCCTCCTACGCCCACCCCTACCGTGGTGGCGCCTCTGCCCGAGCTCGCGTCACCCGGGCCTGAGCCCGGGCCTGCCCCGCGCGACTCTGCCTCTTTGCCTGCTGTCGGCCTGCCTCCGTCTCCCGCTGCTCGGCGTCCCGGTTTGAAGATTCCGCCGCCGCTGCCTTTGCCACGTTCGTTCAAGAAGGACTAGGAGGAACCATGGCCACTGCTCCGCAAGACGCGACCGTCGCCATGGACCCCCGGGCCATGGAGCAAGCGGCGGCTGCCGAGTCGGCCCGCCAGACGTCCGCTTCCGAAACCCAGGCGGATCCGCCTCCACCCGAGGGTGGCAAACCGGGTGAGGTGCTCAACGACAAGCGCATGAGCCTCATCGAGCACCTCGTGGAGCTGCGCTCTCGACTGCGCAACGCTACGCTGGCGTTCTTGGTCGCCCTGGGCGCCTCGTTCTGGTTCGTGGCGACCTACTTCGACTGGCTCACCCTGCCGGTGCGGCGCGGCCTCAAGGCGACGGGCCATGAACCCAGGTTCTACGCCAAGAGCCTGACTGAGCCCTTCTGGGTCTACACGAAGATCGCGCTCATCGGCGCCTTCATCATCGCCCTGCCGTTCGTGGTGTGGGAGGTGTGGAAGTTCGTGGCCCCGGGCCTCTACAAACGCGAGCGGCGCCTGGCTCTGCTCGTCGTCGGTGCCACGGCTGTTTGCTTCGCGGGCGGCGCGGTCTTCGCCTACGCCTTCATGTGCGAGCCGGCGGCGTACTTCCTCACCAAGATGCTGACCAGCTTCTCGGGCGAGGTGCCGTTTCGCCTGGATCCCATGATCATGATGGACGAGGTGGCCAACTTTCAGATGATGACCATGGCCGGTTGCGGCCTGGCCTTCGAGCTGCCCGTCGTGCTGTCCATTTTGGGCTGGATCGGGCTCATCTCCAGTCGCGGCCTGCTCAAGTTCAACAAGTACGCCCTGGTGCTGGCGGTGGTTCTGGGTGGCGTGCTGACCCCGGGCACCGATCCCTTCACCCAGGTCCTGCTCGCCCTGCCTTTGTTCGGCCTGTACAACCTGTCCATTCTGGTCGTGTGGACCATCGAGCGCGCCCGCCGCAAAAAAGAGCAGAACCTGGAGCGGCAGTACGCGGGCTCGGCCAAGTCGGCGGCTAAGTAATCCTGTACCAGCCGAACATGGCGGCCGCGCTCACGGCGGCCCACACCACGGCGGTGTTGCGCAGAGACGAGTCGCGGGCCTGGCTGACCAACTCCTCCAACTCGTCGAACCGACGCAGCATCTGTTCGGTCCCCGGCTGGCGCGACAGGACCTCCTGCTCGACGCGTAGTTGGCGCACCCGGCTCGCGCCAGGCCCGAAGGCGAGATACGCCGCGGGCAGAAGGCCGAGCAACAGCGCCAGCCCCAGGCCCGCGAACGCTCGCTTAGCCGGTGAGCTGCGAAAATCACCCACGCGCGTCGGCACGCTGCGGTTCTCCAAGCCCTGCGCCAACTCGCGCGCCGCGGACAGGCACTTGCGGCAGCCCGAGGCCTTGCTCTTGTCGTAGTACAGCCCGTGCTGGGCGCAACGCACGAGTTCGAGATTGCGGGGATCCTCGTCCATGGCCACGCCCGAGGCCGCGCCCCCTCCGGTGTCGCGGAGCACGCGCGCCCCGGTCATGCGAATCAGGCCCGACTTCTCGTCGAGCGATTGTGCGAGCCCCCCGCGTGCCAACTCCAGCTTGGGGCCTGCCGCGGCCACCGGCGGCGCGAAGTCGTCGGCGGGCGCCGGCGCCGATCGCGGTGAGGGCGTGGGCTGGCGGATCTGCGGCGTGACGGTGGCCATGGGCGGGGGCGCAAAGGGATCAGGGCGGCTCCCCGTGTTCGGGCCGGGCGCGAAGGGATCCGCGTGGGCTCCGCTGGGCGGCTGCATCCCGAAGGGGTTCGCGCGACCTGCCGGGTCCGGCCGCATGGCGGATGGGTCGGACAAGGGCGGCACCGCGCCCAGCCCCGCCGCGGCCCCGCCCGGCGGCGGGCTCATGGTGGAGGGGGAATGGGTCGCAGGCGGCGGCCCGAAGGCCGCCCATTGGTCGCTCAGCGGCGCCATGGTCTGCCGAGCTGAGGGCGTGGCCACGGCAGGCGCGGGCGCCGGGCTCGCCGTCGCGGACTTGGAGGCACTCTTGGCCGCTCCCGCCACGGGGCGAATGACCGTCACCGCGCCCATGCCCTGGAGTTGCCGCACCAACGTTTGCGCCTGGGCCTGCTCCAGTCCCTGTCCCGCGCGCAGGTTCTTGGTTGCGATGGCCCTGGCGACAGTCGCCACCGGCAGACCATGCTTGGCGGAGAGCGCCGCTGCCAAACGAGCCTCTCCTGCCGGCGTGGGATCCGTCGCCCCCACCACGAACACATCAAAGAGGTTCCCGGCCATGGTCCGAGTATATCGGATCGATTGTCCAGACGTCCCGCGCGCGGGCCAGCGATTGTCAGGCGAAAAACTTGACCCGGGCCGCTATCCACCCAGGATGGATGGCATGATCAGCAGCGCTCTTCGTCACGCCTCCGCCACCGTCGACGCGACGGCCGGGCGCGCCAAGTCGCTGCTCCGAAGTGCCGGACTAGGTGTTCGCGAAACCCGCCGCTCCACGCGTCGCCTGCGCGAGCTCGACAGTCCGGTGCCCAGCCAGAGCCGCATCGTCTTTCGCGCCGGCGTGGCCAAGTGTAGCTAGCACCGAGCGGTTTGCATCGGTCGCGAGAAACGGTTCGGTGCTCTAGCGAGCCGGCCAGGGGCCGAAGGCGCGGTCGCGGCGCTTGAGGAAGCTGTAGTACGTGGGGTTGGGGCCGGGCAGGGTGGCGCGGACCCATTCGTAGCCGGGGGGGATCCACTGTCTCTCTTCCGCACAGGGCCCGTGCAGGCAGTAGCGGTGCGTGATCAGCGTCGGTGAGCGCGACAGCATGTAGGCGTCGCTGCCCCATTTCTCATGCCCGGGTCGGTTCGACACGGTCATGCGCCGATCATGAGCGATGGTGGTGTCCACCAACCCGAACACGTCGTAGGCCGCGATCCCCGAGTAGTACGGGATCACGCCCGCCCCGCCCACGGTCATCAGATCGTCAGGACGGGCATGCTGGGCAAACCATTGGCCCACCGGAATGCGGTCCTCGGCGTACTTCTTCAAATAGGCGGGTGTATCGATGCCGTGGTCGGCGCCCACATGGGTGGTGGCGATGCGCGTGACGTGGGCGCTGCCGACCACGAAACCCGCCGCCACGATCGCGCCGGCCAGCCCCAGGACCGGCCGTCCCACCAGCGGCCGCAGGCGTGCGTACAGCCGGTGCACGGCCTCCTGCAAGGTGAGTGCGCCGAGGGGAACCACCGGCAGGATGAAGCGATAGAGACCCATGAAGTCGCCGCCTACCTTGATGGTGTAGGCCGCGAAGACCAGCCACAGCAGGGCCGTGAAGCGGAAGAGATCGCGACGGGGCAGATCGTCCCGCGCCGGCCGGCCCGCCAGCGCCAGCACGATGAAGAACGGCACGGCGTAATCCTCGGCGAACCGTCGCAGATAGTAGGCGCCCAGCATCCAGGTCCCCGCGCCTCCCGAGGACTTGACGTAGAAGGTGTTGGGGAACAGCCAGCCGAAGTAGCGCCAGCGCCACAGGAAATAGGGGACGAAGAGCAGGGCGAAGAGGCCCGCCCACAGGAGCTCGTGACGTCGCGGCCACAGGCGCCGCTCGCGACCTACCCAGGTGGCCAAGCGGAAGCAGGCGGCCAAGCCGAAGAACAGCACGCCCTCGGGCCGGGTCATGCCCGCCAGGGCGAACGCCGCCGCGCTGGCCACGCCGCGGCCCGTGGCCATCTCGGCGAGCAGCAATTCGAACCCCAGCGTCGACAGGAATGTGAAAAGCTGGGTTTCGAGGCCGCCCGTGCACCAGCAGGCGAACGCCCCGGTACTGGCCAGCATCAAAGGCGCGACCAGATGCCAGGCCGAGGCGCGCTGGCCCGCCAGGCGCAGCGAGCTGCGCACCAGAACGGCGAAAGTGCCAACCCCGAAGGCGATGCCCAGGAACCGCGAGGCCGCCACCGGGCCCACGCCCAGCTTCATTCCCGCGGCCAGCAGCACGGTCCACAAGAAGTTCGTGAAACCCTCCACCCGCTCGCCCAGGTTGAAGACCAGCTGGCCGTGCTCGGCCAGGTTCACCGCATAGCGAAACGAGATGTACGCGTCGTCGGTGACGAAGTCGAAGAGGCGAGCGTGCGGCAGCAACACCGCGGTGGCGACCAGAACAGGCCAGTAGCGTCGTAATACGGCGATCATCGCGACGGCGCGGGTTCTAGCACCATCGGCCCCCTATCCGAACGTGCCGCCGTTCCAGCCCCACAACGCCCCGTCCGCATTGGTGAATTCGATGTAGATGCGGTCCGCGGCGACCCCCAGGCCGCGGGACAGGGCCGCGCACAGCACACCCGACAGCCGCTCCGCATCCTGGGCGGCCAGCGAGCCCACGTTCTTCAACTCGGCGTAGCAAGCCGGCTCCGGCGTCCCCGCGAAGCTCATGTCCGCGCACCCGTCGAGCGCCACCATGACGTAGCGCTCGGGCTTGCCCAATTCGCGGGCCAGCAAACCGGACAGCGACGCCAGGAGCGGGGCTCGGCGGGCCGGCTCGGGGAGAGCAGAGGTCAGCACGTTCAGAAGCGGCATGCCGGAATGCTACCAGCCCGCCGTCGCGGGGGCGCTCACTTCAGCGCGGCCAAGGCGGTCTGCAGCTGGTCGCGGGCGTGGTGTTGTCCCTTGCGCTCGCACAGCGCGATGCCCCGTTCGTACAGGGCGCGCGCCTCGTCCTGGCGACCCAACCCGACCAACGTATCCGCCGCGGGCGCGTAGGCAGCCAGATAGCTCTCGTCTTTGTGGAGCAGGGCCTCAAAGACCTGCCACGCCTCGACCAGGTTGCCGCCGCTGCGCAATTCCATGGCCAGGGCGTAGTGGGCAAAAGGATCATCCGGACGCGCCGCCACGAACGATCGCAAGGCGTCGAGGCGGGCCGACACTAGGCCACCACGGGCCGGGCGGGGCCGGGGATCTCGTGGTCAGGACCGCTGAGCAGAATTCGGTTCTGCCCGTCCACCCGGATCACCGTCGGGCGCCAGGCCCTGGCCTCGGCCTCGTCCGTGGCCTCGGCGAAGGTAGCGATGATGACGATGTCGCCCGGCTGCGCGTGACGTGCCGCCGCCCCATTCACACAGATCACGCCTGAATCCGCCTTGCCAGGCAGCGCGTAGGTTTCCAGGCGGCTGCCGTTGCTCGCGTTCCAGATGTGGACCTTCTCGTAGGGCAGGATGTCAGCCGCCCGCAGCAGGTTCTCGTCGATCGTGACCGATCCCTCATACTGCAGATCCGCGTGGGTCACGGTCGCGCGGTGAAGCTTGGACTTGAACATCACTCTTTTCATCGAACTCTCCGTCCCGGCCGGGTAGCCCGGTCCAGGCAGTACGTTCGCCGTGGATCCTGAACGAAAGTAACGCGGAGTCAATGGCCGGGATTCGCGGGATGGTTTCGGATTGACCGTCGTATGCCCGTCGTCCAAGTTGAACGACGCCGTTCATGTGGTGGTGCGAGAAGAAAGCCTGCGCTCATTGAAGCACGACATGCCAACGCGGTTCATCGGCGTCGACCTCGGAGGAGGGAAGGGCAAGAAGACCGCGCTCGCCATTCTGGAGCGCAGCTCGGATGGCGTCAGCGTGACCGTGTTACGCCCGCGCTCGGGCGAGGCGCCGCTCTACGACAAGGCCCTGGTAGACGTGATTCGGTCTCATGCGGAAGGGGCAGTCCTCTGCGTGGACGCCCCGCTGACGCTTCCCCCCTGCATTCGCTGCCAGGTCCCCGTGTGCCCTGGCCAGCAAGCCTGCCAGGACCGCGAGGTGGCCATCATGCGCCGCCTCTTCGACGCGCCCGCCATCGAACCCAGCCGAGACTTTCGCCGCGGCAAGCCCGGCATCACGCCCTACACCCAGCGCGCCACCGACATCTACCTCTTGCGGCGCCGCGAGATCCTTGCCCGCGAGACCTTGGGTCAGGGCATGGGACCGCTCACCGCGCGCGCAGCCCATCTGACCCGAACGGTGGCCGACCTCTTCACGCTCAATCAGGACCTCATCGAGGTCTACCCGCGGGCCACCCTGGAGCTGCTCGGGTTCCGCGCCCCCTATCGCAAGCGCGTCGACCAGCGCATCGACATCCTCGCGGGGCTGCGCGATCTGAGCTTCGCGCCAGGGATCTGGCGCGAGGAGTGTCGGCAGAGCGACCACGCCTTCGACGCGGTCGTGTGCGCGTACACGGGGTACCTGCGCAGCCGCGACGGCTGGGTTCCGCTCCCCGAGTTGTCGGACGCACGTTCGGGGTGGATTTGGGTCCCGCCCGAGGTGGCCGAGAAGCAGACCGAGGCCGCCGCCGAGTAGGGCTCAGCCCGCTGCCGCGTCCTTGACTGGATGGGGCTCGCTGGGCGTATCGTCCTCGCCCAGGGCAGGGTGGGTGCCGCTGGCGCGCGTCGAACTCGGCAGCCCGAGCAGAGAGGCCGACCCCCGCTCACGCAAGAAGTCCAGGAAGACCAGAGCCGTGGGCAGCTCGGCGGCGGGGATTTCGTCGAGCATCTCACGCGCTTGTCGCCGCAAAATCTCTCCCGGAGACTCGCTGCCTGCCGTGGCCCGCGGCACATCCGCCGGCTCGCTGCGAGCCGCGACCTTGCCCCAAGGGGCAGGATTGGCCACATCGATGTGCGTGTGCTCAATCCAGGTCTGGATATGCAGGTGCAGCAGGTCCGACCGGTACGTGAACCAGCGCTCGCGCTCCGCGGGGAAGGCCAACAGCACGTCTTTGAAGCGGCGGAAAGCGCCCTTGCCATCGATGGCCACCAGCAGCCGCTCTCGCAGCGCGGTGTCTTGGACCGAGCTGACGAAGCGCTCCATCCACCGGTACTGCTCCCGTGATGACGCAGGATCGATGCGGACGTAGCGCTCGGGCGCGTTGGCCACTCGGGCTCGCCGGGCGGCCGCGTCGGGTTCTCCGTCGACAATGGAGAGGAGATCGCCATTTTCCAGATCCAGGAAGCTCTCCTGGTCAGGCGAATTTCGCTCGAAAGCGATCTCCAGGTCGCTCCAATTGACCGTAACTGGCGGCATCAAAGACTCCTCTGGCGCCCTCCTCCCCAGGAGTTGCGCAGAAAGTTAGGCAGATACTTAGCCTAAGGTCAGCCCCATCAGTTTGCAACGGCGTTCCGGGGACGCGAGCGCCCTTGACAACCCCCGGCCTGCAAATAAGCTCCCCTGATTCTTAGGAGGTCCAAGTGGCTCGCGTCACCGTGGAAGACTGCCTTGAGCAAGTTCCCAATCGATTCGCTCTCGTGATCCTGGCCGCCGAGCGCGCGCGCCAGATTGCCAACGGCGCCAAGCCACTGGTGAAGTGCGACAACAAGCCCGGAGTCACCTCGCTGCGCGAGATCGCCAAGAACCAGGTTCGCTTCAACGAGCCGGTCGAGGCCACGGTGCGCAGCTACCTGGCCGAGGTCCGCGCCCGCGGCGCCCGTCCTGAGCGCGGCGCCAGCAAGGCCTGATTCGCCTCGGGACCGAGCCCGGCATCCCGAAACCGAGGCCGGCCGTCACCTGAACCGCTCGTGCGAGCGACCGCTCTGCGGTTCCTCGCCCACGCGCACGTGATGGCCTGGAACAGTCGCGTGCACCGTCGGCGGTACCCTCGCCACGTGCACCGGGCCCTCGGTGTGCCCTGCGCTGCCCGCCTGCTTCCGCCGTCGCTGAGCGCCAAAGGAGAGGCACAGTGAAAGAAGTGAAGAAACCCTTCACCCAACCCTTGACGGCGCCCCTGTTTCAGCATAAATCCATGCCCCTCTGCGGGCGTAACTCAGTGGTAGAGTGTCACCTTGCCAAGGTGAACGTCGAGGGTTCAAGTCCCTTCGCCCGCTCAACCGAACCCCTGGAAATTCCGGGGGTTTTTCTTTTTCTGGGGATCTCGGTGGTCGGGAAGGTGGGCTTGCATAACCACCTACATAACCACTTTTGCTGGTTAGGACGCCGCCCGGATCTCGGTCTGCTCCACCTCGCCGCCCTGCTCTGACCTGGCCTCCTCGGTGCGCGGCTTGGTCAGGATGAGCGCCACGACCTTCCCCAGCCCCGTCCGGACCTCATCCCCGCTCACGCTGCTGTAGTGCTCCTGCATGGTCGTGGTCGCGTGCCCGGAAATGGCCCGCACCACGAAGTCATGGACCTGGGCCGACCGACCGAGATCTTGAAACGTCCGCCGCATGAAGCGCGGCGAGAGCGCCTTGCCGATCTTGGCCTTGGTCGCGATGTCGTCGATCGGGGTGTCCAAGCACGAGGGAGCGCGGTACCCGCCCGATCGGGACGGGAACAGCAGCTCTGACTCGCGCATGGGACCTTCGGGCAGGTTGTCCACGTGCCATTGCAGGATGTCCATCAGCTCGCCTGGCAGGGGGATGCGCAGCCGCTTGCCGGTCTTGGTCCGCTCCATCACCTCGCCCCTTGCCTCGGACCGGCGGACCAAGAGCACGCCTTAATCCCAGAGAATGTCCGGCGTCGGCCCGTTCCGGCGTAGCGGTCGCAACTCGGACGGCCTGCGTCCGGTCGCGAGCCCCAGCGCCAGCATGGCGAAGTGCTGCGGGTACAACTCCCGGGCCTTCGTCATGAACCGCGGCACCTCTTCCACGGTGAGCGAGTTCGGTTGCTCCTCCGTGTACGTGTGCCACGTCGACGTGTCGAGCGGCTTGATCCCCTTGGTCGGGTCGTACTCCAGATCCAGATCCACCAGCGCCCGGCGAAGCGTGGTCAGCAAGATGCGCAGCCAGCCGTTGACGGTGTGCGGGCTCAGGTTCCCGCGCCCCACGCGCTTGGCCTGGGCGGCCTTCCATTCCTCGATGTCGTTGCGGCGGATCTGGTCGATGTACCAGTCGCCGAACGCGGGAATCAGGTGGCCATCCTGCGTGTCTGCCCAGCGTTCCCGGCTCTTCGCCGACTTCAGCTCACCCGTGCTCTGCTTTCGCTCGAACAAGGATGCTGCGTAGTCGCCGTACCGGTCCCGCCGCCGCCTTTCGCTTCGTCCACCGCAGCGGATCTCGCCCCGCATCTCCGCCTGTTTCACCACCGCCTCTTCCAGCGTGATCCCCTCGAACTCTCGATTGACCTCCTTCAGCGTGCCGGTCCTCGGATCCATCGCGCGCACGCGCACGCGATAGCCCGCCTTCGTCTTCAAAATGCCCGAATGCTTGGTCGGCTTGCAGCCGGCCATCCAGTTCCAACTCATGATCCATGTGCCTTCCTGGAGCATCGGGCCGTCCACCATCAATGGTAGCCGACACTCCCCGTGCAAGAAAGCGGTCCAGGTCCTCGCGCCGGTACAGGTCCGTCCCACCCCGCCGCCCGGCCGGGCGCAGCAAGCCCCGCATCTTCAGCGTGCGGATCGCCGAGGGCGAGTGGTAGCGGAGGTATTCCGCAGCCTCGGCGGTGGTGAGGTAGGGCGAGGTCATCGGCGGACCTCCGCTGCATGGGCACTGTCCAGCCCCTGCCCGGCTTCGATAATAGCGAGCCACCGATCGATCGCGCTTCCCCCGCCCGCGATCGCAACCAGGAGTGACCCCAGCGCCGCAAGGCACCGGTCATCAAGGCGATGGATGACATTCGAAAGGTTCACGTGCCCGGCGCCGTTCCAGAGGTTCCAGGCGGCCAACACCACGGCCCGCTCGCCTGATGACAGCGGCCCCCGTCCGCTTCGAGCAACGTCATTGCTCGCGAGGACGGCCCTTCCAAGGTCCAGAGCGACCCAAGGCCGGCCAGCGAGCACAGCCCCCGGCACGTGCGGGCAAGCTGTTCGTCAGAGCGAAACATCGTGTCCCCCGCAACAAACCGCCGTCTTCATCAGCCCCTCCAACAACGTCCGCAGAGGATCCCGCCGTCGTCAAAACGGATGATGAGCCGTGAGTGATCCGTGCCGCACTGATCGCACGTGTGCACGCACATGCGTTGTTCCCAGCGGCGGAGACGTTCGGCAGCCTGTATCCATGCTGCTTCGTAGGTGAGCAGGGCTAGGTTCACCGTCGACCATGGGGCAGCGCCAGAGATGTGCGCAAGAGCCGCACCGTCGAGGCCACTCTCTGCTTCCTCTATTCGTTCCCATTCGCTGGGGAAAGTGCGGCGAAGCCTCTCCAGAACATCAGGCCACAGGTCTTCCAGTCGGACCGAAATCCGCTCGCCAGCCGTCGCCATGCCGGCCCGAATCCTCGTCTGCCGTTCGGCACTCTCGGACAGGGTGTTGCCGTGGATGGCTGCCAACCCGGTCATGTCTGGCCCTCCGGCTGGGTGGGGCTGGTGTCTGCCGGCGGGGACAGCGGGGACGGGATAGCCGATCGCTCGCCAAGCTGTAGCCTCTCAAGGGGAACTTTGAGAACCCGTCGTTTCTCACCACCGACACGCGCCCGTGTCTCGGGCCTTCCATCGGGGCCAGGCATGACGATCCCGGCACTCATGAGAGCCCGGTGAAGAGTCGTGGGCGTGTATGGCCATGCATCCCCCGACTCTCGAACAAATGTGCTGACGGCCCGCCTGGCGGCATCCGGTAGCAGATAAGCGAAGTTCTCATCATGCCAGCCGACGACTTCGCCGCGCTTCTCGCCAGGAGAATGGCTCTGATCCTTCTCCAGAAGAAAGACCCGGCCTTGCACGATGAGGGTTCGCAGGGTCGCGACGAAGCCGTCAGCAGGATTCGCGGCCAGCAGAATCGATGCTTGGCGTTCCGCTACGGCGATCAGCGCCTCCTCTGCCTGGACCTTGCGACGGCGAGCCTCTTCTGCCAGCACCGCCCCAACTTCGAGCGCAAAATCCATCAAGAGATCGAAGCCTACCAAGAGGTGCGCCAGTGCCTCTGGCTGTCGTCTGTGTGAAGCATCAACACGAAAGCGATCCCGAGCCTCGGACACCCGACCTGGTAGCCCGGCCAACTCCGCCTGTCGCAGCCGAAGCCATTCGATGTACCCCCGCATGGCCACGGGAAATGCCTCCCGTGAATGCTGGAGACGTGTCAGTTCCCGGCGATCGATCGCATCCCGGTCAACCTCCAACGTGACCAGCCGGGCGACGATGGAAGCACCCGGCGGCAGGTCCTCCCCGGTGCAGAGCACGAGCGCACGCGGTGGCCGTTCAGGGCGCTGTGTGAGATCGTGCCGAAGCCGTGCACGGGCGGCCTGGTTGCCAACGTTGCGAAGCACCCTCTGCGCCCGGCGTTCCTGATCTTGCTGCGAGCGAATGTCGGAAGCCGGCGCGTAGTCGTCGATAACAACAAGCGTGTCCTTGAGAACGAACAGGCGTGCTTCCAACGCGTTCTCGGTCGAGGACCACGAAGCCGGCAGACTCTTCCGGTCGAAGCGTCCGAAGTGTCCTTGGGCGAGAGCGGCGATCTCTGACTTGAAGCTTCCTGTCGGGCCATGCAGCCAGAGGCAGAAGTCCGGCATCATGAACGATGCGAGCGGCGCCGCGTAGGTGGATGCCAGTATCGGAACGAGCAGCGGCGCCGGCCCGCAATCGAGCAAACTGATCGACTGCTCTACCGCTGCCCGAAGATGATCACGATCTGCCGAATGCGGCGGAAGCACAAAACGATCCAACGGAGAAGCCAGTTCGACGACAACACCGTCAGCGCCAACCGCGCCCCCATGAAACAGATAGGCCCACTGACCTGGGGCGACTTCGCGCCAGCCGGTGTGCCCATACACCACCCGTTGCCGAGGTCGCGACAAGAATTGGATCGCCGCTCGCATGTGGTCCTTCGCCCCCTGTCCCGCCGAAACGACGGCAGCTGCCCCCCATGCGCGTGTCACCCATGCCATGGCTGGGAACTCGGCTGCGGCAATATGCACGGGCCGCAGGGCCCGCCCCCCACCGGTGCGCCCCTCAATTACAAACGATCGTGTGGATTCCGCCCCGTCGTCGACCTCGACCTCTTCGACGATGCGGGCGTCGAAGTTCGCCAAGGGGCGGTCATGAGGATTTCCAGATCGATCGGTCACCATGTGGACCATCCGGCCTTCGATCGCCCGATACGGCTCCGCCTCCGCCGAACTCCCTGGCCGCCATTGATCGTCGGTCGGTGCCACGGCAGTGAAGGGACGGGCGTTGGCGATCGCATCCGTCACCGCAGCAACCGGCCACCCCTGCATGAGGGCGTCGTTCGCATCCTTCGCCGTGCGCCCCTCCCACGTGAAGAGAACGCGCTTGCACCTGCCTGCACCAAGCCGCCGCGCGAGGGCTTGGGCCGCCCGTTCTCCCGGCTCGTCGGCATCCGTGGCGATCAGGATCTCGGTTGCAGATTCGAGCGGCGCAAGTAGCGCATCGGTGAGCCGCGTATTCGCTCCGTCGGGAAGTGACACGGTGGCGTCCACGCCTACGGCGCGAAGCGCGTGGCAATCCAGCTCACCCTTCACGATTGTGACGGGTTTTCCGGCTATGAGCCACGCAAGCCCATACAGCGCCCTTGGGACGCCCTTGGGCCGCTTCCAGAAGCGCTTCTCGCGGATGAGGCGACACTTCTCGTAGAGAAGGAGACCGCCACGGTCCACATAGGGGAAGACGACAGCCGCCCCCGATCGGGTCTCATCGGCGAAGACGTGCACAGCCTCCGCTTCCGGAAGATGCCGAACCTCGCGGAGCCACGTCAGAACCGGCGGAACGGCGGCAGCCGGGCGAGAGGCTCGGCGTCCCGTTTCCGCCGGCTTGGCTGAGAGATCGTGCGGCTCCAATCCGCAAGCCGCGACAATAGCTTCGAAGGTGCAACCGCCAAAGCAATGGAGAAGAGCCCGGCCATCCGCGCCCACGCCGATAGAAAGGCTCGGCGTCTTGTCCCCATGTGCGGGACACCGGGCACGCCAACCACTACCAACGCGCTTCGCGCCGAGGCGCTCTGCCAGCTCCTCAGCGGTCATGGCGTCACCGGGCCGTCGGGCCGCTCCGTCGTGGCGGGTTTCGGGCTGCGAACAGCCGAGTCCAGCAACGCGTCGAGATCGGCCCGCGACACGAGCAACCGGCGTCCTGGCCGAGTCGCACGAAGGCGCCCGGAGGCTACCCACGCCCTCACGCTACTCAGCGATGTTCGACACTCACGCGCGACTTCTTCAAGGTATAGAAAGTTTCGACTCATGATGCTTGTCCCCTCTGAGAAACAGGGACAGTGAAGCACCTATGAGCAGCGTCGGGATGGGGACGGATTGCAGTCCGGTTCTATCCCCTTGGCCGGTCACCCTGGTTCGTGCTTCGCGCGCCTTCGCCGCCGCTGGCGGATGTCGTCTCTTTCCAGGCCCATCATCTCGGCCACGCGACGATCGCCCTTGCCGGTCTTCTGCTTGAGAAAGTCGGCGAGAAAAGTAGTCACCCCATCCGACTTCAAACCGGGCTTTCGCTCGGGCGACGCGCGCAAGTCGTCGTAAATGGCTTCCTGGTGCAGGATCTCAGGAACGTCACGAAGTAGTGCCCGGGCCACGCTGAACACGAGGCGGATCCTCGGAGCCACCGATCGGCGTCGCAGATCACCCGGCAAGGGACGAGGCTCGCGGTGCGCCCCAGTGAGTTCCTCGAATCGCTGAAGGGGCTTGAGGACCGCTTCTTCAAGCACGGAAAGCTCTCTCATCAGAGATCCAACCGCATCCGCGAGATCGTGAACGTGCTGCTCATCGGCGACCACGCAGGAAAGAAGGATGGCACTGCTGAGCGCGCAGGCGTCGCAGCGACCGCCCGGCATTTGCCCAGCCTGGCAACGCGCCTGGTGTGTGCTGGCCAGAATTCGGGCGCGGTCGAAGCCCGTCGTCTTGCACCCCGCCTTCGCGGCAGTAGTTGCCCATTCCTCCAGCGCAGGCTGAGCTGCTTCGGCGAGCCCAGGGTCCGCCCGTTCAAGGTTCACGGCCAAGAACCTAGCGTTGTCCCTCTGGCTTTCCTCGCGATGCGAAGCGGTCGGCATTGGGCACCTCTGGCAAGTAGTGGGTAGTTTCGAGACGAATAAGCACGGTGGTTCCTCGGACAAGCGGGCACCGTGCCGGCAGGGGTGTCATACGAGGTGACGCCGGTCGCACCACCGCCGGCCCCACTGGGCCCACTGGGAAAGGCAGTCCGATGACCGAAGAAACCACGGGGAACGAGCCAACAGAACTGGAAACCCTCGACAGCGGCGACGATGGCAGTCCTGCCGGCATGAGCACCTTCCTGACCCGCAGCGAGGTGGCCACGGTCCTGCGGGTAAGCATCGCAACAATTCGCCGATGGCAGGGAAAGGAGCTTCATCCGCGACGGGACGACACGGGCGCGTACCTCTTTGATCCGCAGGAGGTGGAGGCTGTTCGCGTCCGCCGTCCCCCGCCGCCGGAAACTCATCCTTGCAAGGATTCCGGCGCACTCGGCGCCGAGGCTTTCAAACTCTTCCGAGATGGTGTCGACGTGCGCGACGTGGTCATTTCGCTACAACGCCCACCCGGCGAGATCTGGGCGCTCTACAAGCAGTGGGAAGAGATGGGCAACGCAATCGTCCTGTCGGACCAGGTGCATGGACAGCTCTCCCGACTCGTTCGCCATGGCCTGCTAGCGGATACGGTCCTCGAAGCCATCGAAAACGATGACTACGAGGCAATCCGCGACTTCATCAACGATTCGGCCGGAACACGGCCCGGCCGCCGCCGGACGTAGGGCCGGGGTGTCCGCAGGCTGGACCGTCCCCGGTGTCCCCGGTTCCTGCGGAACGACACCCAACCCGCCGCACAGGTCATTCGCCGGGCTTCTTGCGGTACTTCCCGCCGTTCAGGCGCGTGGCGCCCGTGTTGTAGACTTCGAGTGTCGCATCCAACACCTCCTTGTACTTCACCGGGTTGGCCTTGCCCGGTCCCTGCCGAAGCAATGCATTGCGGGCATCATCCTGCACCGCAAGAATCTCACGCATGTCACGCAAGACTTCCTCTTCCGATAGGCCGGGCGACTGGATGTGCCCTTTCAGTTTTGTCACCCTTCGCGCAAGCGACTGGTCAACTGTTTCTCCTCGTTGGGGGATACGTTCGAGCAGGAGCGGCAGGGTAAGCGCGATGCAATCCTCGACGATTTCGGAGAACGAGGGCCTGTGCCGGAACGCAGCCTCGAAGAAGTCCATATAGCCAGTTACCTGGGCGTGGATCTTGTCGGACAGGGATACTGTGGTTCTCATGTTGCCTCCTTATGGTGCCATCAAGCGTATGATAAAAGTATGCACCACGAACCGGAGGATGCAAGTTCCCCCACCGGGAGGGCTCCTGAGATCAGATCACCAGTCGGCTACTTGCAGCCAACTTCCGCGTTACAGGTTGCGGCGGACAAGGATGCGTGGGGTACGGGTCTCCGCGCAGGGGGGGCCGCTGGGCTACGATGCGTCCTGAAGCTCGCCGAGACCTTTGGAATGTCCGTCGCGGAGTTGTTGAAGGGAATCCAGCCCTTAGCTCCCCATGCTGCTCCATGTTGGAGTAGACTCGGTCCGTCCCGTGCCTCGGCCACGACAAACAGAAGATTACATCGGAACGATCGCCGGTGCGGTGCTCGGTGGGCTCCTCGGCGGTCCGGCGGGCGCAGCCTTGCTCGGCGCGGGGATAGGAGCGCTGGCAGGATCTGCCGCGAATCCACAAAAGGCAGTGCCGCTTGCAGCGGCCCTGGCCGCCCATGTGGTCCAGCGGGGCCTCACCGTGGGCGCGATCGAGCGGCAGTCATGGAACCGCATTCGCGTTGTGTTTGGGCGTGGGTCGAGCTTCTTCTACATTGACGCGGCGGTTCAGCCAAAGAAGTCGATGTACGCAAACGCTGATGCGCTTGAGGATGCGCTCTACGACGCAGCCATCAGGAAGATCGACGAGAGGGTCAACGGTCTTGGCTGGGGTTAGGGATCTTCTGGGTCGGACAGAACGGGTCCGGGTTGCTCACCAGGCTCTGGAGGGACTCATTTCGCTCGCGTTCACGGACTCCACCACGGGGCTGCCTAATCGTAGTGCCCTCGACGAGGTCACCAAGCTGTCGTTCGGCTTCGAAGAGCCGGGCTTTGGTGTAGCGATGATCGACCTCACCGGATTCAAGAAAGTGAATGATCTCGGCAGTCACTCGGCCGGGGATACCGCCCTCGCGCAGGTTGGCCGAACACTGCTCGACCTATGTGGCCTCTCTGTCGAGGGTTCCGCGCAGCCAGGCGGCCTGCCGTTCCGGTATGGCGGCGATGAGTTCTGTATCCTGCTTCCGGCGACTACCTTCGAGGCTTTCGTCGATAGGAGCAACCTTGGTCGACTCCGTTGGCCGGACTTCAGCTTTGAGGGGAAGCACCTCGGCTTCGGTGCGTCGGTGGGGCTGGCGGAGCCTGACGAGGAACTTGGGTTGACCGGACTGATCGTGCGTGCGGATGTGGCAGCAAAGGTTTCCAAGCAGCGAGGCGACGAACCTGTCCGGTGGTCGCCTGACCTTGAACAGGACGAAGTTGTCTCGCCTCGACGGCGCTGCCCTTCGTGCTCAGCGACGGTGACGATCCAAGTCTCTCGGAAGGAGTTGAGTCCAAGCGCATTTCAGTGTTGCCCAAATTGTGGAAGAGGAATGGCGGAGGTGAACCCACCGCCACGCAGTGGCGTAGCGACAAGCCCTAGCCAATTCAATGCAGATAGGGGCGGTCGGACATGAAGGATATCGCCGTCAAGACAACCTCCAACAAGGACAGCGCCGCTGGCGTTTCGTCCCCCGACCTCGTTGAAGACGATGAGCAATTCGGCCGGTTCAACTTTCAACCCGAGGACCATTTGGCCAGGCTGGTCGATTTCATGCGTCGGCCCGAACGCTCGCGCGTTGTGGTGTTGTCCGGACCAGAGGGCATCGGTCGCGCCTACTTGCTCAGGGCCGCGCTTCACCGCCTTCGCGAATCCGGCCAAGCATGGGACCTGATCGATCTAGACTTCGACGGGTACGAGCCAGATGTCGGCACAGCCGAGGCGTTCATCGAACACGCGCTGTCGCGCCGCTCGGTGCCAGAACAAGATCGCGCCCGACTTGAACAGGCCCTCAATCCGCTTCTCGAAATCACAAAGGAGTTTGCGAAGGCAGTGCCCGGCGCTGCTCTCATCGGAACCGCGCTTGGGTTGGTTCGGCCGCTGCGAGACCTCCTTGGTCTATTGCCGGCGGTGACTCGGCATCCATTGCCGCCACTTCCAGCGCGTGAACGGATAGCACTGCTATTTGATCTGTTGTTCGAGCACCTGACCGACAACGTGGCGATCCTTGTGCGTTGTCCTCATCGTCTGCCCGACACCCTGAAGAGGCTCCTTTTTCAACTATGCGACCGCCATCCTTCGATCGTGATTGCCATGGTCGCGATGAGGGAAGACACGACAAGTATGGTTGCGCCGGGTGCCTCGCTTCCCCCGCTTCGTATTGAGCTGACGTCTCTGAAGCCTGGCGAATTGCAGGCCCTAATGACCCGCAATCTCGCGTCGAACAGCCTTCCTCTCGAACTGACGGATGCCCTATGGCAAGTAAGTCGGGGATCGCCTCGCGACGTCGCTGCTCGGTTGGGGGCCCTGATTGCATCAGGTGGCCTTGCGCCGGACGAGCAGGGAGTGTGGCGGCTGCCCGAAAACGGGTTGGAAGCCGCCCCCCTAGTTCGGGTCTTCTCCTTTCCCTTCTTCGATCCGATCGATCGTCTGTTGCGTAGCAAACAGCTCGCGAACCACCGTCGCGACGTCGAACGCTTTCTCGGGGCCGCTGTGATCTGCGGCGACAACGTGCCCGCCGACGTGGTTTGCTCGGTGCTCGGACTCGACAAGACCACGCGCGACGAAGTGCTTGATTTCATAGACGAGCACTTGGTCGCCAGCGACGATGATGCTCTTCCTGAGGCGCAAGAAGAGGATTGCGACGTCGAGGATGTGCAGGGTGTTCGCCTTCCGGTGTTCCGCGATCTGCAGTACAGACACCCCGGTTTCCCCAGCACTTCGGTATATGCCTTCACCAATCCAATCTACCGACACGCCATTCGCAATCGCCTCGGGATAGGCGGCTGGGAAGCTCTGGCGCAGCGTCTACTCGAAGCCCTTCCCAGTACCCTGCCGCCGTTCACGCGTGCGGCCGCCGAGGTGTATCTATCTGCGGTCACCTTCCTGGAGGACGAGGACGCACGTAGGAAGCACCTGCGCGACCTTGCATGGTGGGTGGACAGGCAGGAGTGCGAAGCATTGACTGAGTCCCTTGTCGAGCAGCTCTGCCGCGCCGACCTCGAACCCGAAGTGCTCTGGGCCGCGATTGGAGTGCTTGAGCATCGTCCGTTCCCGCACCGGACGTGGGCTTTGCTTGCAGCATACGGCCGTCAGCCCGGGGGCGTGCCCCTTGCGCAGGAAGGGCCATACTATCTCAAGTGCGGAGATACGCTCGGCGACCTTGGTCAATTCCGAGCTGCACTCTCGCATGAGTTTCGGGCTGTTCGATTCTATCGCGCGAATGGCGACAGACATCGCGAGGCGAGCGCTTTCGTTCACTGCTCGAACAGCCTCTTGAAGATGGGCAAAACAGGGCCTGCGTTGTCCCTCGCTCGGCATGCCCTCGAACTTGCAGAAGTGTATCTGGGAGAGGGGCATCCCGATGTGGCGTTCATGGTCGATAATCTCGGGATAGTGCTGCAAGCGGTGGGCGACTATGCGGGTGCCAAGGCTGCCCACGAGAGGTCTATCGCCCTCGGTAAGAAAGGTTTGGGCCCCGACCACCCCAACGTTGCCACGGCCTCGTACAACCTTGGGGCTGCGCTGCGTGCTCTCGGCGACCACGCGGGGGCCAAGGCTGCCTTCGAGCGCGCCCTCCGCATTTGGAAAAATGCATTTGGTCCGGACCATCCGGATGTTGCCAGCGCTACAAACGATCTGGGGTTGGCCTTCCACGACCTTGGCGACCATACGAATGCAAGGGATCACTTCGAGCGCGCCCTCCGCATCTACGAGACTGTCGTTGGTCCCAGTCATCCGATGCTCGCTACAACCGCTGTGAATCTCGGAGGGACGCTTCTTGCTCTCGGTGACTACGCAGGGGCCAAAGCCACCTTCGAGCGCGCCCTCCGCATCACGGAAAGGGCGTCGGGACCAGACCACCGCGATGTCGCCAACATTGCCAACCACCTCGGAGGGGCATTGGAACACCTCGGCGATTACGCAGGGGCCAAAGCCGCCTTCGAGCGCGCCGTCCGTATCTGGGAGGGAACATCGCGACGAAACGCTTCCCACTTCGCCGTCGCGGTGAACAACCTCGGGAGAGCCCAACGTGCTCTCGGCGAGAATGTCCGGGCCAAGGCAACGTTCGAGCGCGCTATCAGCATCAGAGAGGACGCGTTCGGCAAGGACCACCCAAGCATCGCTATCGTGGCGAACAACCTTGGCGACGTTCTCTTCGATCTAGATGATCACATGGGAGCCATAGCAGCCCACGAGCGCGCGCTCCAAATCTATGAGAAGGCGTTTGGCCGTGATTATCCCGGCCTCGCAACAACTTTGAACAGTCTGGGAGCTGCGCTCCGGGTTCTCGGTGATCAAGCAGGTGCAAAGGCTGCGTGGGAACGAGCGCTTGGAATCAGCGAGAAGGCGTTTGGTCCTGATCACTCCGACGTTGCTACCGCAGCCCATCACTTTGGGGGAATTCTTCATGAGATGGGCGACAACTTGGGTGCCAGGGTTGCCCAAGAACGAGCGCTCCGCATCAGAGAGAAGGTCCTCGGCCCTGACCATCCCGACGTAGCCAGCGTGGCAAATAGTCTCGGGCGGGTGCTGCACGACCTCGGTGACTACGCGGGGGCGAGTGCACTTTTTGAGCGCGTTCTCAGCATCAAAGAGAAGACCGGCCCCGGCCATCCTGAAGTCGCCATTGTCATGAACAGCCTCGGCCTGGCCCTTTACCATCTTGGCGATTACGCCGGCGCCAAGACAGTTTTCGAGCGCACCCTCGTAATCATCGAGAAAACCTTCGGCCCTCAACACCCGAATGTTGGGGTTATCGTAAAGCACCTTGGCGATTGCTTGTCCGCGCTTTCCGACTATGAAGGTGCAAGGGATGCCTTCGAGCGCGTTCTAGCTATCAGAGAAGAGTCCCTCGGCCCCGATCATGTCGATGTTGCTAGCGCCATGAACGCGCTTGGGGGAGTCCTTCATAAACTAGGCGATCAGACAAGCGCGAAGGCTGCTTACGAACGCGCAGTCTGCATCTTCGAGAAGGCTCTCGGTCCTGACAACCTTGACGTCGCCACCTCCCTGAGCGAGCTTGGCAGCGTCTTGCGCGCCCTCGATGACTATGCTGGCGCAAGGACCGCCTTCAAGCGCGTGCTCGGCATCTGCGAGAAGGCACTTGGCGCTGACCATCCCGATGTCGCCGCTGCGGCCAACAGCCTTGGGGAAGTTCTACTCGAAATCGGTGACTACGCTGGCGCAAAAGCAGCTCACGAGCGAGCCCTCCGCATCTGCGAAAAGGCTGTCGGTCCTGATCATCCCTATACTGCAACAGCCGCGAAGAACCTTGGGAAGGCCCTACGTGGACTTGGCGACTGCGCCGGTGCGCGGACAGCCTTCGAGCGCGCGCTCCGCATTAGGGAAGCAGCGCTTGGTCCAGACGATGTCGACATTGCGATTGCCGCTGCCGACCTTGGAAAGATCCTGTATGAACTCCGTGACCTCGCAGGCGCAAAGCCGCTGCTGGAACGCGCCCTCCGGATCTTTGAAATGGCCCTTGGCCCTGACGAGCCCTACCTAGCCGTCGTGGGCAGGGATCTTGGGGAGGTCCTGAACGAACTCGATGACCACGCAGGTGCCAAAGCCGCCTTCGAGCGCGTGCTGCGAATCTGCGAAAAGACACTCGGACCCGACGCCCCTGCAAGCTGCCGTGTCCATCAATCTCGGGGAGGTTCTGCACAGAGTCGGTGACGATGCCGGCGCGAGGACAGCCTTCGAGCGTGCCCTCTCTATCTACGAAATGGCGTACGGTGCCGACGACCCCAGAGTTGCAACGGCATCCGTCTGGCTTGGCGAACTCCTAGAGGCTCTTGGCGACCGCGAAAAGTCTCGGACGGCGCTAGAGCGTGCCCTCAATATTCGGGAGCGGTCCTTGGGACACGACCATCCCGAAACAATTGACGTCCGGCGTTGTCTTGAAGATCTCGCCACGGCCCCCGCTGAGACTGGATCCGCATAATCGCCGCCGGCGCCTCATGCATAACCACCAACATAACCACTTGAGCGAGACGGGGCTGGACGGCCCGAGACTCCTTGTGACGGTAAGCCCGCGTCTCTACTCGGTTTCTCGACGGTGATTGGGGCGCTGGGCCCCTTGCCAAGGTGAACGTCGAGGGTTCAAGTCCCTTCGCCCGCTCCGAAAGCCCTGGTAACCCCAGGGCTTTTTTTTGCCTTCGGCGCGCATGAGGTAATCCGCGGGCATGAGGTAGCAACGAGGTTGTGCGCCGCAAATATTCGATCGCGGCGATGTGCTGGCTCTTTCGATCTGCGACAGCTCGGAAGAACAGGACTGGATGGGCAGGCGCGTGGCATCGCTCAGTGCGCCAATGGCGCGCGCATGGCTGCTCAATGGGACGTCGGCCAACTCCAGGCGCACGTGTCCTGTCTGCGCCGTCGGTGCGAGGCTCGATCTCGCCGGTCGCTCAGGCCGCGAGGTCGACTGCGTATTCGTTGTGGAGTCCGCCGAGGACGGCCTTGGCGCGAACGGATCGTGCTGGAACGGGACGCGATGGTGGCAGCCAATGCGCGCCCATGGGGGCCTGCATGCTGAGGCCACGGTGGGCGCGGCCATGGTAGTAACCGACGTACTCGCGCAGGACCCGTTCGGCGTGCCGCTGGGAGCGGACGATGATCTTGTCGAGGCATTCTCGCCGAAGGGTGCCTATTACACGTTCGCAATACGCGTTCGCTTGCGGGGATCGCGGAGGGGAGAGCATGCACTTGGTGCCGAAGCCCTTCACCCGCTTGCTGAACCGCTGTCCGTAGATCGAATCCCGATCGCGGATCAGGAAGCGGGGTGCTTGATCGTCGCGGTCGCAGACGGCCTCGACGAAGGTCTGGGCCGCGAACTGCGCGCTCGGTGCGGACGTGACGGCAAGCTTGACGATTTCGCGGCGGCCAAGGTCGAGAATGACGAAGGCGTACAGGATCTCGAAGCGCGCGCGGTGACGATGGTGAACCAGTCGCACGCCCACGTTTGCGTGAGGTGATTGCGAACGAAGGTGGACCACTTCTGGCCGCGACCGCGGGGCAATCGGGCCGGCCTGTACTTGCCGACAGTCCGCGGAGATACGTGATGTCCCAGCCTGGCCAATTGTGCGGCGATCTGGTTTTCGCCCCAGAGCGGGTTCTCAGTCCATATCCGACGGATGAGCGCGCGGGTGTCCGGGTCGATGGGCGGTCGCCCAATACGGTGGCGAGATCGTCGTGTCCAGATGACTCTCCAGAGCGAGCGGTGCCAGCCGAGCACGGTTTCCGGCCGCACGATGGTGACTGCCTCCACGGCGGCCGAGAACAACCTGGTGATGGCGGCGATGGTGAATCGGTCGCAGGTCTTCAGTCGCGGGTGGGGCTTGCTTCTTTGCAGAACGATGACCTGCTGACGAAGCACGGCGTTCTCGGCGACCAGCCCGGCGCGTCGGCGGAACAAGTCTTTCAGCGCGCCAAACAGGGCGCGTACCACTTCGCGAAGCATCGCGGCAGGGTACCATCAAAGACGTCTCCTGCTTCGACTGACCGGTCTCTGTCTCGCGCCATCCACAGTTGACATAGTGTCCACAGGCGCCACAATGTACCGTGGATGCGCGAACCGCTCACACCGTCTGCGGTCAAGGCTCTGCTGGTGCAGATCCTGGAACACGGGACGGTGGAGTTCTCGGGACACGCGCGGAAGGAGATGGATGCCGACAGGATCTCCGAAGGCGAGGTCGTTGGGGTGCTTCGAGGCGGAGTGGCAGAGGCCGGCGAGTTGGAGCGGGGCTCGTGGCGCTATCGGGTGAGGAAGTCGGGCGTGTACGCGGTGGTGACATTCCGCGGTGAGACCTGGACGGTTGTGGTGACAGCGTGGCGCAAGCGATGAGGAATGAGGACAAAGTCATGAAGGTGACAAAGAAAGGACGCGAGAGGTCGACGACCTGCGTGGAGTGCGGTGGCGCGATGAAGGCCGCGACACGCCCGCATCGGTATCGTTTCGAGGGCGGGCTGGCAGTCACGGTCGAAGATGCGACCGTGTTGACCTGTGGGAGTTGCGGCGCCGAAAGCGTGGCCATCCGTGCCCCATTGCGGTTGCATCGGGCCGTGGCTGAGGTTGTCGTAAGAAAGCCGAGCCGCCTGGCTCCGGCCGAGGTGGCATTCCTGCGCCACCACTTGGAGATGACCGGTGAGGAGATGGCGCGACACCTCGGAGTGTCGAAGACATCGATCTCGCGTTGGGAGACGGGGCGAGAGCCCATTGGTCAGGTACCTGACCGACTCCTGCGGACGCTGGTGATTCTCCACGACTGGGATGGCGGACACGCCGGTCGTCCCGACATTGGGCTCTTTGCTCACCTTGGGGCGAGGGCCAAGCCAAGCCACATCAGGGTCACAAGGACGGGAGATGGCTGGTGCGCCGCTGCCTAGGACATGAGGTAATTCCCTCATGCATGAGGGAGCCATGAGGTAGTCCGGCAGGTTCTGAGAGGTCCCGAGAAGTCCTTTCAGGTCCTTTCAGGTCCTGTAAACCCGCCAAGTCATTGAAATCACGAACCCCGTTTTCACCTTGCCAAGGTGAACGTCGAGGGTTCAAGTCCCTTCGCCCGCTCCGAAAGCTCTGGTAACCCCAGAGCTTTTTTTTTGCCTTCGGGGTGCATGAGGTAATCGGCGGGCATGAGGTAGGAACGAGGTAGCCACGGCGGCTGCGCGGACCGAGAAGCCGGGAATCGGGCCGCCAGCAAGGTTGCACTCCCCACGGTTTTCACCGTTTTGATCGTTTTGCCCTCCCGCTCTTCACGGTTCTGATCGTTTTGACGGTTTTAAGAGAAGTTGCCTCAGCCAGGGCGAACACCCGTGACCCAGCCTGGTCACCAGCTACTGTCAAAGCGTGCAGGGCACACGCGACACCATCACCGCCAGCGAGGCCAAGCGGCCGAACGGCGCTTCGTGCGCCAGCGGCGCGCTCGGCGACTCGCTGGTGGAGATGATCTGCGGCGACTGCCGAGACGTGATGCCGCTGCTGCCGGCCGGCGTATTCGATGCGTGCGTGTGCGATCCGCCGTACGGGCTCCAGATGGCCGAGTGGGACGGCCAGGTGCCGGGTGTTCGCCGCAAATACTCGATCCGAGCCACGACGTGGCGTCGTTCGACGTTCGACATCTCGGAAAGAGATGGGTTGTGGGTAGCCGGACGGCATCGATCATCCTCGCCGGCGACGACTACAAGGCTGCTCAACTGGGCCGCTGGCCAAACCCAAGCGCACGTGTCCCGTTGGCGCGTGTATCCGCGGAGCGAGCCCGCCGACTCGCTCAGGCGGCGAGGTCGATCGCGTATTCGTTGTGGAGTCCGCCCAGGACGGGCCTGGCGCGAACAGCACGTGCGGGAACGGGCTGCGCTGGCGGCAACCAATTCGCGCCCATGGGGGCCTGCATGTTGAGGCCGCGGTGGGAGCGGCCATGGTAGTAGCGGACATATTCGCGCAGGACGCGTTCGGCATGGCGTTGGTCGCGGATGATGATGTGGTCGAGGCATTCCCGCCGAAGGGTGCCGATCACTCGTTCGCAAAACGAATTCGCTTGCGGCGATCGCGGAGGCGACAGCAGACACTTGGTGCCGAAGCCCTCCACCCGCTGGCTGAACCACGCGCCGTAGATCGAATCGCGATCGCGAATCAGGAAGCGTGGTGCCTGGTTGTCCCGGTCGCACACGGCCTCGACGAAGGTCTGAGCTGCGAACTGCGCGCTGGGCGCGGATGTGACCGCAAGGCTGACGATTTCGCGGCGGCCAAGGTCGAGAATGACGAAGGCGTACAGGATTTCGAAGTGTACGGTGACGATGGTGAACCAGTCACACGCCCACGTTTGCGTGACGTGATTGCGAACGAAAGTGGACCATTTCTGGCCGCGACCGCGCGGCAATCGCGCAGGCCGATATTGGCCTACGGTCCGCGGGGACACCTGATGCCCCAGCCGGGCCAACTGCGCTGCGATCTGGTTCTCACCCCAGAGCGGGTTCTCAGTCCACAGGCGGCGGATGAGCGTGCGGGTGTCCGCATCGATGGGCGGTCGCCCGATACGGTGGCGAGATCGTCGCGTCCAGATGATTCTCCACAGCGAGCGGTGCCAACCGATGACGGTTTCCGGCCGCACGATCGTGACCGCGTCCGCGGTGGCCGAGAAGAACTTGGTGATGGCCGCGATGGTGAAGCGGTCTCGCGCCTTCAGCTTTGGGTGGGGCCTTGCCCTCTGGAGGACAACGACCTGCTGGCGCAGCAAGGCGTTTTCTGCGATCAGGCCGGCGCGCGAACGGACCAGGTCGCGCGCTGCGCCGAGCAAGGTGTTCGCCACTTCGCGAGCATCGAGCCAGGGTACCACTGGACAGGCCGTCTGCCCCCTCCTGGCCAAGGCGGCCGGAGCGCCACCTCGCTCCCACGCACACACGCGAAATCCCCGCGATTCCTCGTCCGTACGGAATTATTGCGGCGGACAGGTGCCAGAGGCGTCAGTCGGAGAACGATTGTGTACCCCCTGCCACCAGAGCCCGAAGAGCGACCTGTCGAGGCGACCGCCGCCTCAGCAACCGGGGCCCGGAGCTCAAGTCGAAGGTTCCGAAGTCACGTTGGGGCAGGCGCCCTAATTCGCTGCCGGCTCGCAGGTCCGCTTGCGCGTGCAGACCTCGCCTTGTTCACAGGCTGGATTGCAGAGCGGCTCACAGGTGGTGCCCCTGCATGCAAACCCTGGTGAGCACGGGGGATTGCATCCTTCACCAGTCGCCACGGCGGCAGCGCTGATCGGAGGCTTCGCTGAAGCGCGGGTTCGGCGAGCAAACGTTGCGGCGATGAATGTGGATTCACCGCTCACACCTTCCGAGAAACCGTACACGGTATCGGCGCCGGCGGCACAGGCCTCCTTCTTGAGCTCCTCGATGCAGGCGCCCCGGCCCATTGTGAAATGGCACCTCGAACGCGCCGAAGCGATGTCTCGATACGGATAGTTGGGGGCGGTCGAAGGAAAGACGGTAACCGCACACCCCTCCGGCAGCGCCGCAACGGGGGCGCCCGTGGGCGTCACCTCCGATGTCACGCAGGCGAGCCCGCCCAGAGCCAAAACAGCGACGCCGAAGACCTTTGTCAGACGCATGCGGCCACAGTAGCACCGTCGCATGGCGAAGTCTGGCCTGCTCCTCGACTGGCCCGTCCAGAGCCTTACGCCGAGCCGAGTACGGTGCCAGGGACTCAGGAGGAGCATCTGTGTTTCTGGTCAAGAGGAAACCTCTGCGCGCCAGGGTGAATTTGTGCGGATGATGGCGTCCTGTGCGATTATTGGGTCGGCCGAAACGGGCGTGATATCCAGGTGTTGAGTGTGGGCTCCGAGGGGGACCACAGTCGAGAGGCGAGGGATTCTGGCACTCTGATGGCCACGAAGAAGGCAGACCAGAACGGGCCGATGCTCCCGCTGCCGCTGCAGTTCCTGGCGGCGTGGCTGGCCGTGTGGCTGGGCCGCGTTCTGCAACAGCAGGTCGATTATTTGAAGGCCGAGAATCGCGCGCTCAAAGAGAAGCTGGGCGGGCGCCGTCTGCAGTTCGACGATGCCACCCGTAGGCGGCTCGCCGTTCTCGGCAAGGCAATGGGGCGGAAGGCGCTGGCCGAGGTGGCAACGGTCGCCACGCCGGAAACGATCCTGCGGTGGTATCGAGAGTTGGTGGCGAAGAAGTACGACGGCAGCCAACGGCGTGGCCCCGGGCGTCCCGGAAGCGCGGGCAGATCGCTGAGCTGGTGCTCAGGATGGCGAGGGAGAACGAGCGGTGGGGCTACACGCGGATCAGGGGTGCTTTGCAGAA
>JAEXQJ010000254.1 GCA_023438785.1 Pseudomonadota bacterium | reverse complement strand
GCACACCTCGGGCGGCTGAATGATGTGGTCGCCACACGAGGGCAAGGGCACGAAGGCCGAGCAATCCACGGTGCACGAGCCGGGCAAGCCGCTGTTCACGCCGTCGTCGCACACCTCGCCGTGCGTGCTGTCCACGGCCTTGTCGCCGCAGTAAGGGGCCGGGCGGCAGCGGTTGGTGCACATGTTCTTGCCGTAGGCGGTGGCCGAGTTGGCGTTGCCCTCGTCGCAGATCTCGCCGGCCGTGGACTGCACGATCTTGTCGCCACAGCGTGGACCATAGACACAGCCCGGGGCGCACGCGCCGTAGCTGCCGTCGTTGACGCCATCGTCGCACTGCTCGGTGCCGTTCTTGATGCCGTCGCCACAGCGCGGGCCCCACGTGCAGTCCGCCTTGCACTTGCCATAGGCGCCCGTGTTGGCCGCCTTGCCCTCGTCGCACTGTTCGCCTTCGTCGACGTTGCCGTTGCCGCAGTTCCAGGTGCACTTGGCGCTGCACTTGTCGCCCGGCATGCCGTTCTGCACGCCGTTGTCGCACTCCTCGGAATCACTGACCAGGCCGTCGCCACAGCGCGGGCCCTGGGTGCACGCGACGGTGCAGTGGCCGTAGCCCTTGCCATTATCCTCCCCTTCGTCGCAGACCTCGCCGTAGGCCGTGTCGGTGTCGCCATCGCCACAGTAGGGGGCCCACTTGCATTCCGGACCGCACGTCTTGCTGGTTCCACCGTAGGACGTCAGGTTGACGCCGTTGTCACACTCTTCCGCGCCCGCCGGGCCGTTGGTCACGCCGTCACCACAGTAGGCGGGACGCGTGCAGTCCGGGTTGCACGTGCCATAGGCGCCCGTGTTCTTGGCCGTGCCCATGTCGCAGGCCTCGTCGGGCGTGACCACGCCGTCGCCACACACCGTGTGACAGGCGGACCGGTTGGCCGTGAAGTTGGAGAGGGTCAGCCGGTAGTGCGACTCCGTCGTGTGGCGCTCGGCCTGGAAGACCACGATCTCGTACACGCTACCCTTGGTCAGGCCGAAATTGACGGTGCGGGTGTTGCCCGCCGCGGGAGCAGCCGCACCGCCGATGAGCTTGCAGTTCGTGGTACCGCTCGGCGGGACCATGTCGTGCACGACGCCGGTGCCGTTGCTGGCATCCAGGACAACACTCCCCGTCAGGGCGCCGTGGACGCCGCCCAGGTCAACGGCCAACTTCTTATTGATGTAGACGAAGACGTCATCATCACCCGTAAACTCCAGCTTCTCCCCGCCGCGGTACTCGAACCAGTAGCGAACCTCGGAGGTGAAATGGAAGTTGTGGCTCTGGCCGGTGGTGTTGCCCCAGCCCTTGCCGTCGAGCGGGAAGAAAGCGGCATCGTCATACTGGTACACGCCGCTGGCCAGCTTGGTGAAGGTCAGGAAGTCGCGCGTCGTCTTGCTGTATTCCGAGTCCCTGTACCAGAGATGGAACCAGTCGGCGGCGGTTCCGGTGGCATAGGTCATCACCAGCGCACTGGTGTCGCTCTGGGCTATCGTTCCGGGCACTGGCTTGCCATCCGTGCCCAGGGTGTTGCCGGAGATCCCCAAGGTGCACTGCTGAACCCCGGCATCGACAGATTCGAAATCCGGGTGGTTCCCCTCTTCTCCGACGCCTTTGAAGTCCCGGTAGATGATGGGGAGCATCAGCGGGTCCTGGACCACCGCCGTGGAAGTGCACACGTGGCCGGACTCCACCTTGCAGGTTCCTGAACAGCCGTCGCCGCTGACGGTGTTGCCATCGTCGCACTCCTGGCCCGGCTTGTCGGCCTCCAACAGGATGCCGTCGCCACAGGCCGTGGTGCAGCCGCCGCTCGCGGCCGGGCAGCTCGGCTCCTTACGACAGTAGGGCGAGCAGCCGTCGCCCGTGTCGTTGTTGCCGTCGTCGCATTGCTCGCTGCCCTCTGGAATCCCGTTGCCGCAGGTGGTGCGCACGCAGGGCTGGCCCACGGTCGGGCACATCCAGCCGTCGCCCTCGGTTGGGCCGGGCGTCTCCAGCCGGCACTGAGAGCTGCACCCGTCGTCGCTGACCGCGTTTCCGTCGTCGCACGTCTCGGTCCCCACGCGGATGCTGTCGCCGCACTTGGTGGGCCGGCACACGCTACCGGCCGGGCACGTCCAACCCGTCTCGACCTGGCAGAGCATGGAACAGCCGTCGTTGCCGTGGGTGTTGCCGTCGTCGCAGGTCTCCGTACCCGTGATCTTGCGGTCGCCGCAGACCACGGTCGACTGGCAGGGCTCTCCCGGCGTCAGGCACACGTAGTTGGCCTCGACCTGACAGGTGGCACTGCACCCGTTGCCGCTCACCTTGTCACCGTCGTCGCATTGCTCGCCGTCGACGAGGCTGAGCTTCCCATCCCCGCACACCGCCACCAGGACGCACGCCTTGCCGACCTCCGGGCAGCGGTAGCCCGTTTCGACGCGACAGGTTGCGGAGCAGCCATCCCCGGGATCGCTGTTGCCGTCGTCGCAGGTCTCGCCGTAGCTCAGGCGCGCATCGCCACATCGATCCTCAGGCACCAGGGTGCAGGGGCCGCCCACGGCGTTGGCCTTGGGGCACGTGTAGCCCGGCTCGACCTGCTTGCAGTCGGCGGAGCAACCGTCGCCCGCTTTGACGTTGCCGTCATCGCAGGCCTCGTCAGCCACCACCTTGCTGTCACCACACACGATGGTCGACACGCACTTCTGGCCGGGAACGGGGCAGTCGTAGAAGGGCTCCTTCTGGCAGGCGCCCGTGCAACCGTCGCCGGGCGAGCTGTTGCCGTCATCGCACTGCTCGCCCTTGGCCGTGCTGAGATTGCCGTCGCCGCAGTACTCGTCGCGCACGCAGGGCTGATTGGCCGTGGGGCAAATCCACCCCGTCTCTACCTGGCACGTGCCGCTACAGCCGTCACCCGGATCCGTGTCACCGTCGTCACAGGTTTCGCCCTGGTTGACGATGCCGTCGCCACAGGCGGGCTGCACGCCACAATCGGCCCCCCCATCGCAAATCGAGCTGGATTCGAGCTGACAGGTGGACGAACAACCGTCGCCGTCTCGCGTGTTACCGTCGTCGCAGACTTCGGTGCCAGTCACATGGCTGTCGCCGCAGAACGGATCGGCGATGCAGGGCTGGCCCACAACGGGACAGGTGTAATTGGGCTCCGTATGGCACAGACCCGAGCAACCATCCCCGGGGCGCGCGTTGCTGTCATCGCAGGTCTCGCCGAGTTCGAGGATACCGTTGCCGCATAGGGGCCCCGCGTCGAGGCCGGGGCACGCATCCCCGCAGTCGCTCACGTGGTCAGCGCCGGGGTTGGCGTCCAGTCTGGGCGGAACGTACGGAAGGTCACTGCCCGGGTACCGCGAATCCAGGCCCGGCGCCGCCGAATCGGAACGGCCGGCTGGGCTGACCGAACCACCGCCACATCCGCTCGAGAGACCGAGCACCAGAACCGCGAGCCAATAATTTCGTTGCATGGAATATGTCCTTCCGCATCCCCGGTGAGGTTCGCCACCCTCTTCCTGCTGACGGGGAATTGCCAAGAAGATAACACCGCGGGCGAACAACGCAGCCGCTCTGGTTCATCGCGCTGCGAGGAGTCGAGATGAAAGTGACGAGCGCCAGATCCGGCTGATCAGATTTTTGGACAGCCCGCGATCGACGGTCGGCCTACGTAGCCAGGCACACCAGACTTCACGACACCGCTTACAGAGTGCGCCATGTGGGCCTCTCGCACCCCGAGGTCACTTGAGGGTCTTGAGCTTGCGCCAAAGGGTGGCCGGACTGATGCGCAAGGCAGCGGCTGCCTTGGTGCGGTTGCCGCCGAGGCGCTCCAGCGTGGAGCGGATGTGCTCCTGCTCCACCTCCTCCAACGAGCGAAGGGTGCCGTCGGCGCGCACGACCTTCTCGCCGCCGTGCACCACGTTGGACGGCAGCAACTCGGGCGTGATGAGACCGTTTTGCGACAGCACGGCGGCGTGCTCGACAGCGTTCTCCAACTCACGGACGTTGCCGGGCCAGGCGTGCGCCTCCAGGTGATCGATGCAGGCCGCGCTCAGGCGCAGGTTGGGAATCTTGAGGCGGCCGCGCAGCCGCTCGACGAAGAAACGGGCCAGCGGCAGGATGTCCTCGCGCCGCTCGCGCAGCGGGGGAATGGCGATCTCGATCACGCGCAGGCGGTAGTAGAGGTCCTCACGGAAGGTGCCCTTGCGTATGGCCTGGGCCAGATCGCGGTTGGTGGCGGCCAACACGCGCACATCGATCTTGCGCGTCTTGCTCTCGCCCACCCGTCGCACCTCCCGCTCCTGCAACACGCGCAGCAGCTTGACCTGCAGGGGGTGCGAGATCTCGCCGATCTCGTCGAGGAAGATGGTCCCGCCGCCGGCATCCTGGAACAGGCCCGCGTGATCGTGGGCCGCACCGGTGAAGGCCCCCGCCTTGTGCCCGAACAGCTCGGAGTCGAGCAAAGTCTCGGGCAGGGCGCCACAGTTGATGGCGATGAACGGGCCTGACTTGCGCAGCGAACGAGCGTGGATGAGCCGCGCGACCACCTCCTTGCCCACGCCGCTCTCGCCCGTGACGAGCACGGAGGAGTCGAAGGGGGCGATGCGCATGGCCATGTCCAAGACGCGCCCAAAGGCCTTGCTGCGCACCTCCACCAAGGGCGGGCGCTCCAGCGTGGACAGCCGTTCGGTGCTGGCCTTGAGCTCCTGGCTGACCCGACGCAGCTCCTCGGTCAGGCTGCGGATCTTTCCCTGGATGTCGGCGGCCTGGAAATAGGGCAGGTGCGGATTGATGTGCGCGCCCCACGAGGCGCGATCCTTGCCCTCCGCCGCGCACACGCGATCGCCCATGGCGCGACAGTGGGTCTCCACGAAGAAGATGTCCTGCCCGGTGGCGAAGGACATGAAGCCGCTGGCGTAGGCCGCGAGCATCCAACACGCGGGCGCGTTCGAGGGGCCCAGCACGGTCAGGTGCTCCTGGGCCTCGCCGGAGTTGTGCCATACGGCCTCCATCTCGAAACGTCCGGTCACGGGATCGTAGTTGAGGCGCTTGGTCACCCAGCGGGCCACGCCCTGGATGGCGTGCAGGCGTGGACCGGCCTTGGCCAAGTCGAGCACGCTGTCCCACTTGAAAACGCGGCGCATGGCCGCGGCATCGGCCTGGCCCCAGAAGTAGGCGAAGCGGGTCAGCATGCGCCGCGCTTGGTCGGGCCCCACCATGTCGTGCAGATCCCTGCGGAACTGCGCGAACGCATCCATGCTGTGCAGGACCAGGCGCCGCCCTTGAAAAAGAATGGTGCCCTCGCGGAAGTCGCACAGTTCGTCCAGTTTGAGATCTTCGACGCGCACGGTCTTTCCTTCAAAGTGCGACAGTACTCTTTCATTTTGAAAGCGTCGAGGACCACGGATGGCGTGACCACGCCGTTTCTCCTTCGGCACGCTCCTTGCTCATTGGGGGCGCATCGATTCGAACCACGAGGAGAGGAAGGAGAAGCGAGATGTACGATCTGTTGAAGAGCAAGCTGGAGGGCGTGCAGCCCGAGTTGTTGGCGTTCGCGCAGGAGCTGCTGCGCACCCGGAGCGTGAGCCGGGACGAGGCGGGAGCTGCATCCCTGGTGGCTCAGCAGATGCGTGCCATCGGCTTCGATTCCGTGACCACCGACAACTTCGGCAACGTGGTGGGTGTGCTCCACGGCGTGGAAGACGGCCCCAACCTGCTGCTCACCAGCCACCTCGACACCGTGCAGCCAGACGACAGTTGGGCCGGCGCGGCTTTGAGCGGACGCATTGAAGATGGCCGGCTGTACGGGCTCGGCGCGGCGGACTGCAAGGGCGGAGTCGCGGCGCAGATCTTTTCGGCGGCCCTGCTTCGCCGCAGCCTGCTGCCCCTGCGCGGCAACCTGATCGTGGCGGCCACGGTGGCCGAGGACAACGGCCTCTCGGTCGGCACGCGCGGTCTCATCGAGTTCACTTTGAAAGAGATGGGCCTCTCGCCCACCTACGCCGTGCTGGGTGAGCCCACCGACCTGGGCCTCTACTATGGTCACGACGGGCGGGCCGAGTTCGACATCCACCTGCGCAGCGCCAACCCCTTTCACGTGGCCGACGCCGTCGATCTGGTGGCCAACGGCATGCGCACGACGGATCCGGGGGCCGCGGTCCAGGACATGCTGCTCGGCAAGCCGCGCTTTGCCGACGGGCCGGGCTTCCGCTCGGCCACCATCGCCATGGAACGGCGCCTGGGCGTCGACGATGCGGTGGATGGGGTGGCGGGTCGACTGCGCCAGGAGGCCGAGCGCTTGGCCCAGTTGGCCGGCGCGGTGCAAGTGGACGTGGCCGTACGCGAGCACACGCAGGCGCTGGCCACCGGCGTGGTCATGACCGTCAAACGCGTGACCCACGCCTGGAGCACGGATCCCTTCAGCCCCCTGCTCACGCGCGCGCGCCAGGCCCTGTCGGCGGCCGGCTGTGCGGTTCGTCCGGGCAAGTGGAAGCTGTCCCGACTGGGCATGGGAACCTCGGGCGGCCTGCTGAGCAACGAATTCAAGATCCCCACCATCGGCTACGGTCCGGGGCGCGAGGAAGACGCGCACATCGAGAGCGAGTCGGTGGAGGTGGCCAAGCTGGTCGAGTGCACCTACGGCACGGCGGCGCTGGCCCACGGTCTGGTGGGTATCCCCGTGTTCGGCTGGATCCCCGACGAGATCTGAGGCCACCATGCGCATCATCGTTTTCAACTGCGGCAGCTCGTCGCTCAAGTACCGGCTCATCGAGATGCCGAGTGGAAAGGAGCTGGCGGGCGGCGAGGCCGAGCGCGTGGGGCCCAAGACCGCGGAGCCGGCGCGCATCCACCACAAGGTGGGCGACCACAAAGAAACCATCGTCGTCGACATGCCCGACCACGCCACCGCGTTCACGCAGGTCATGAAGCTGCTGGAACGCTCGCCCGAGCTGGTGCCCGATGCCATCGGGCACCGCATGGCCCACGGCGGTCCCAACTTCAAGGAGCACGTCATCCTCGACGACGCCGTGATGGCCGAGCTGGAACGCATCCAGGAGTTGGCGCCCATCCACAACCCGCCCGCCGTACGCCTGGTGGCCGCCTGCCGCCGCCTCTATCCAGCGCTGCCCGAGACGGTCGTGTTCGACACCGTCTTCCACGCCACCATTCCCGAGGTGGCCCGCACCTACGCCCTGCCCACGAAGGTTGCCGCCAAACACGGCTTCCGCAAATACGGCTTCCACGGCACCAGCCACCAGTACGTGGCGCAGGAGGCGGCGCGCATGCTGGGCGTGCCGTTCTCCAAGTTCAATGCCGTGAGCTGCCACCTGGGCAGCGGCGGGGCCAGCCTGTGTGCGATCGCCAACGGTCGCTCGCTGGACAACACCATGGGCTATTCGCCGCTGCAGGGGCTGGTCATGAGCACGCGCTCGGGCGATCTGGATCCGGCGGTGGCCCTCTCGCTGCTGGTGCGCGCGTCCGGCGACGCGAACGCGGTGGAGAGTCTGCTCAACCGCAAGAGCGGCGTCCTGGGCCTGTCGGGGATCTCCGCCGACATTCGCGACGTGGTGGCCCGCGCCGCGCAACCCGAGAGCGCCGAGGTAGAGCGACAGGACTTGGCGGCGCAGGTCTACCTGTGGCGGATTCGCAAGTACCTGGGTTCGTACCTGACGTTGGTGGGACGCGCCCACTGCGTGATCTTCACCGACACCATCGGCGAGAGGATGCCCCACGTGCGCTGGGCGGTCACCGCGGGCCTGGAGTGCTTCGGTCTGCGGATCGATCCGGCCAAGAACGATTCAGCCAAGGCGTTGCCCGCTGATCTGTCCACGCCGGACAGTCGAGTGCGCATTCTGGCCGTGGCCACCAATGAAGAGATGGCCATCGCCCGCTTCAGCTATGAGCTGCTGACCTGCAAGCAGGCCGAAAGGATCGCCTGATGAACACTCTGGTTCTCATCCCCGGGCGCAAGAGCCTGCGCTACGCCCGTTTCACCGGCCAAAGCGCCATCACCGGCGGCACAATCCGCGGCTTCCGCTGGCAAGGCGCGGGCAAAGCCCTGCAAGAGATCCGTTCCATCGTGCGCGGGTCCGGATTCTTCGACGGTCCCTCCACAGCCATCGCCATTCACGGCGTATATGGCGGCGAAGAATTTCCCGGACCCGCGCCGCTGGGACCGGATACCTACGCACGTCTGGAACGCATCGCCCCCCTGTCGCCCTTGCACGTGGCCAACGTGATCGAGTTGGCGCGTGCGGTGGAGCAGGTCTTCGAGGGCATCCCCGCCGTGCTGGCCTTCGACACGTCGTTCTTCGTGGATCTGCCGGCGCGCGAACGGACCTACGCGGTGGCCGCTGACCTGTCGGCCAAGATGGGCCTGCGGCGCTGGGGCTATCACGGCTTGCTGCACGAGGCGGCCGCGGTGTCCGCGGGTCGCAATGCGCGACGCCAGGGCCACAGCGAACCCCAGCGCGTGTTGTCCATCTGCCTGGACGCGCGCCCCGAAATCGCGGCCATCATCGGCAAGCGGCCGGTGATGGTCACCAGCGGGGCCACACCGCTAGAGGGCTTGCCCGGTGAAACCCACTGCGGCGAGATCGATCCGGCCATCGCCCTGGCCCTGGCTCAGGAAGGCGGTCTGGGCCCCGAGGGCGCCAACGCCCTGCTCACGAATGAGAGCGGCCTGCGAGGGCTGGCCGGCCGGCGCGTGCGCATGGAGGACGTGCTGACCAACCGGGGCGGCGAATTGCAGCGGGCCCGCGACGTGCTGCTCTATCGCATGCTGCTCGCCGTGGGCGCGGCGACGGCCGCCATGGGCGGCGTGGACAGCGTGATCTTCTCGGGACCCTACGTGGGCTGTGCCCCGGTGGTGGCGCGCGAGATCCTGCCCCGCCTGGAGGCCACCGGCGCGCTGGCCTCGGCGGTCAACTGGGACGTCTACCCAGGCAACCTGGAGCGCATCCTCGCCGAATTGGCGGTGCTCAGCGTGCGACCGCCCGCCGCTGAGTTGGCAGAGGTGGAAGCCGCGAACTGAGCCTGGCCCGGCCCCGCGGTACGGCGCCGCGGGGCCTCGCCCCCCGCCCGCAGGTCACCTGGGGAGTGCCGCCATGGTGGGCGTGAGCCGAACCATGCCTCGCGAGTCACCCAATGCCATGAGGCTCCCGTCGCCGGAGAAATCGGCGGAGGTCAGCCACAGCCGGGTGCGCTTCTTACTGCCCAACTGCCCGGACTGTATGTCCCAGATAAACATGGTTCCCGCCAACGTCAGGGCGGCCAGGTAGCCGGACGAGCCGGGCCAGAAGCCCAGGCGAGGAACCGTGTCGGCCGGACCACCTTGCAGCGAGGCGAGCAGGCCGCCGGTAACAACGTCCCACACGTAGATCTGTCCTCGCCCCACCGCGGCGGCCACACGATCCGAGGCGGCCGAGAAGTTGAGGGCCGTGACCTCGCGATCCAGATCCACCGAGAACCGCGGCGACCAGTCCGCCACGTTCCACACGGCCAGTCGCCCCGGTTGAAACAGGGTGCCCGACGCGACCGCCAAGGACGCCCCATCGCGGGAGAACTCCACCATCGAGACGCGCTGGCCGATGTCGAGAGTCTTCACCGCCCCGGGTTGCACCACATCATGAATCCGAACCGTTCCATCCCAGCTCCCACTGGCCAGGAGCCGATCGTCGGGAGAGTGGGCAATCCAGGTCACCACGTCGCGATGCTCGCCGAGGGTCATCAGTAGATTCCCGGTGTGCGAATCCCAGATGCGAACCGTGTGATCGCGCGAGCCGGAGGCCAGACGGGCCCCGTCACCCGTCGCCGACAGGCAGGTGACGGCGCCGCTGTGTCCCTGCAGGGTCCGGAGCAGATGTCCCGAATCGGCGTTCCAGAGACAAACCGCCGTGTCGTCGCCACCGGTAGCCAGCAGGTGCTCACCATCGCGATCGAACAAGTCGACAGCCAGGGTCGAGCCCGTGTGAGCGGAGAGCACCGTCCCGTATACCTCCTGGGGATCGTCCGCTTCTGCCGGTTCGTAGGTGATGGGGATACCCGGCCCGGCACGCCCGTGCTCGTCCTCCAGACAAATGATGCCATCGACATCGTCGGAGAGATCGTCCCCAGACGGCTGGCTCACCCCCGCGATGCTTCCCTGACCGGTCGCGGGATCGATGGCGATGGGGATCCGCAGGTAGCTCTCCGCATACTTCCATTGCAGCAAGGCAAAGGGTGTCACCTGGGCCGCGGCGAGCGGCACGACCAGCCGATAGGAGATGGGCTCGTTGGGTCGCGCACCGTCGGGGCCGTAAACGCTCTCCAGGCGGGGGCCGCGGGCATCCAAGCGATCCTCGATGCTTCCCTTGACCACCATGGCCCCCGCGAAGTGCAGGGCCCGCGTGGCATCGTCGGCCCTGGCCCTCTGCTCGCCAACCGAATCGACCAGTCCGGCGTCATTGGGGCGCGTGCAGCCGGCGCCCGGGATCAGCCCCAGCCCCAAAACCGCTGCCAGCGAGGCGCATCGCCACCAGGTCGCACGCAGGATCATCGCCGCCGCCTCAGCAGCAGGAACGCGAAGCTCATCAACACCGGCGCCAGCCAAGCCGAACTGCCCGGGCCCCGGGCCACGCTGCAACCCAGGTAGGGTCGGGTCGGATCCGTACGCGCCTGCTCGATCCAGCGCGAGTTGCCGCACAGATCGTTCTGCAGATTGCACCCGTCCTGGTATCTGATCCAGGCATCGAACACGAGTTGCGTGGCCCCCGGATCCGTACGGTTGAACAGGGATCGGGCGGCATAGAAGAGATCGATGGTCGCCAGGACAGCCGCGTCGACGAGCTCGCCAATCTCGGCCCGTCCACACTGGTCCATGGCATTCGAGTGGGCCAAGCCATCCCTCTGCTCGTCGAAGCTGCCGCCGATGGCCTCGATGAAGTTGGTGACGTGCACGATCGATCGGAGCCCATCGGCATCCGAACGAATGGTGTGCGAAAAGGTGTCTTGCAGCACGTGCGCCGCAACACCCAGGTAGTACATGGGCGCCCAGACATCCACGTCGACCTGCTCGTAGAAATCGACGAAGAAGCGTCCCTTGATGATCTGCTTGTCGGGGGACAGCGACCAGTAATAGGCCGACGTCTGCATGCAATCGAGGATCGCGGCGCGCGTGCCCTCGACGGCGCGCCGATTGCCATCCTCGCCATCGTCATCTTTGCCGCGCAGGCCATGCATGTACTGGCCTTCGGGTTCGGGGTTGGCGTGCAACTCGCGCAGCCTCGTCAGGTTCATGACCGAATGGCCATCCGTGTCCGGGGCGCGAGCTCCAATCACCAAGCTGGCGAACATGAACCGCTGTTCCTCGTCGAGGGAGCTCCACGGCACCCCCGTCGCATCCAGAACGAAGCGGGCGACCTTCTGCCATGTCTGACTGTCTGGTAGTTGGAGCCCGATGGTCGGCACATCGACCAGGAAGTCCTGAAAGGCGCGCCCCGTGATGCTTTCGTGGCAGCCGTCTCCAAACGCGGTCTTCACCGTATACGCCTGCGCCAGCGGCGAGACGCCCACGACGGCCAGCAAGGTCACCAGGGCTCGGCAGGTCTTCAAAACGCCGCCTCCGCGTAGAGGGCGGTTCGATACTCGATTCGGACGAGAGGTATGCCGGAGAGTTGCGGTGCCACCAGGGTGAAGGTCAACGGATCGAATCCAACAACCACGCGGCGATGGACCGCGTAGCGAAGGCCGAGTGGATGCACATCCGCGAACACCCCCGTGGTTCCGGCCTTATCCAGGGCGGTGTCGTACACCAGCGTCGACAGACCGAAGGCCAGCGAGGTGCGCACGTAGCCACCACCGTGAATCAAGTCGAGGCCAGCCCCGTAGTTGAAGACCCCGTTCACGACGTTCATGCCCATCTCCGAGGCGAGCCACAGGTCGTGCTCCACAAACGCGAAAGCGCCCCATCCCTGGTAACGGTACCCGGCCCGCAGGTCCCAGCCGAAAGCGCCGTTGAGGAACGAGCGCTCGGGAGCATCGTTGAGCGTGGAGAAATGCAGCTCGAACTGAGCGAACGGTCCGGTGGGCTTGCCCACATCCCGGGTACCCGCAGTCTCCGCGCACGTGGGTCCCGGATCAGCGCGAACCGCGCCCTTGGGCCACAGGCAAAGGATGGCGAGCAGGGGGACCGCCGCGGTTCTCATCAGCGGCCTACTGCAACAAACGAGGTCTGGAAGTCAATCGGAATGCGCCGTGCCCTCGGTCACAGGCCAGCGCCCGCGCGCGAGGGGACGGAGCGCACCGTGGTTCGGCGGCGCGCTCCCTGGCTTGGGCTACTTGCTTCCGCGCTGGACCATCAGATCCAGGTCCTCACGCAGGCTCTGCAGGTCCTCCTCGTGCTCGACCTCCTGTTCGAGGATGGTGAGCGCCATGTTGTACGTCACCATGTCCTTATCCTTGGTGGCATCCATCAGGCCTTTGTAGGTCGAGATCGCGCACTGCTCTCCGGCGATGTTCTGATCGAGCAACACCGCCACATACGGATCCTCGGGGGCGTCGTACTTGCACGGGCTGACCTTGCCCCACGCCTCCGGGCTCAGGATCGGCGTACCGCCGAGTTGGATAATCCGGTTGGACAGCAGGAGGGCGTGGTTGAGCTCCTCGGTGGCGTGCAGGTTCAGCTCGGCGGCCACGGCGTCCTTCATCGGCCCTTTGATGAGCTTGGCGCCCAGCCAGTACTGATAATAGGCAAGCCATTCGCTGGCATAGGCCTGGTTGAGCAGCTTCAGCAGGTGCTCGACATCCATACCGACAATTTCACGACCTCGTTGTCCCATGTTCACTCCTTGCTTGCTTCGTTGATCCTGCAGGGGGCGGCCAGGGCTTACCTTGGAATCGAATCCGTGCAAACCCCCACAGCCCTCCGGGCGGCCGTTCGTGGAAAGGCTTGACCTATTCACGCGGTCATTCCTAGGCTGGTGGCAACATGCGGAAGACACGCCCTGCTGCAGTACGCTGTGCATCGTTGCCTTCGCTCATCGTGGCCTGTGCCCTGGGCGCCTTTGGCTGCGGGCAAGCTGGCATCGTCGACGGCGCCTCGACGGGCGGCAGAACGGCAACCGGGCAGGCGGGCCACGGCGGCTCATCCGTGATTTCCCCACCGCCCGGGGGCGACGCGTCGACCGTGTCGCAGGGCGACGCTGGAGTCGTCAAGACGCACGTCGAATGCGAAGGCGGCTCGGACTGCGTCTGCCCGCCCTTCAATGTGGCCGTGATGGGCCAACCCGGCAAATGGGGAGCCGTCCGCGAGGGCGATCCACCCACGGCCCTCATGGATTGGCTGAATTCCAGCAGCGCGGGCACGGCCAAGGTCTCCAACTTCACCAGCCGCACGACCCTGACGCCCGAACTGCTGGCTGGCTATGACCTCTTCATTCTGACCAGCCTGTCGGACGACTCCGAGCAGGGTCCGTGGTGGACCTTCAGCGATGAGGAGGTGGCCGCTTTTCGCGCCTGGCTGGAGAACGGCGGCGGGGTCATCGCCCTGACCGGCTACGCCTCGAACACCGACGAGGTGAGGCCGGTGAACCAGCTAACCGGATTCTCCGGCGTCACCTTCAACGCGGACGACGTCTACGCGACCTGCGCGGACTGGGGCATCTGTTCCTGCACGCATTCCCTGATCCTCAGCACGTGGGTGACGTCGGATCCGGCCACTGAGAAGCTCACGAGCAACCTCAAGTACATCGGCTACGAACACGGACGCTCCGTGGCCGTGCCGACGGACGGACACGTGATCGCGACCGTCGAGGGGCCCAAGGATGTGATGGGGGCCAAGGTGGTTGGCAAGGGCCATGTCCTGCTCTTCGGCGACGAATGGATCACCTACACCAGCCAGTGGACCGGCGACGGCAACCCCAGCGCCGACGATCCCAACTGCGCGGGCAAGCTGCCGCAGGACCAGTACCAGACCGGGCAGCTTTGGTACAACATGATCAAGTGGTCGTCGCCCAACGCCACGTGCTTCAAGATCGTGGACACCACCAACCCCGTCATCGTCTGGTAGGCGACAGGCGATCAGCGCTCGCAGAAGACGAGTCGCTGGCGCGGAAAATCGAGGGCGACGCGGCGCTGGAACAGGAAGCTGTCGCCCACGGCGTCCCAGGCCGGGTACTTCACCGGCACATCGGCCAGGCACACCTCCCCCACGCATACCTGGCGTGCGCGGGAGGTGAACTGATCGTCCACGCAGCCGTTGATACCGCACCCCGTGGCGGCGACGGCGCTCTCGGCCAGGTAGGGAAGCTCGGCCGCCGTGGTCGCGGCGAAGAGGGTGTAGAGAGCCCCGGTGTCGAGGAGGATGGGGCCCAGGCTCTTGCCATCGACGGCGGCCGCTACCAGGGGACGTCCGGACTCGTCCAGGCTGAGCGGGACCGCGGACCCGGCACACGCCGCGGCGTTCGCGCTGAAGCGCACGCTGCGCCCGTGATCGATCTCGACCAGGAACGCACCCAGCACGTCCATCCCGATGAGCCCATTGATGGCCCCAGCCGCGGGCGCGCTGAAGACCGAGTCCATGGCCCACACGGTCGCGTGGTTCAGACAGAGCGTGCCGACACACAGCGACCTGATGACGTAATAGCCCTTGGCCGCTTGGCCGAGACGTGTGGCCGACAAAATCGTGCGGCTTGCCCCCGTGTCGAGAAGCAAGCGAACGGGGGCGTCGTTGAGCGTGCCCGCGACAACGGGCATGCCCTGCGCGTCGTCGAGGATGGGCATCGCGGCCTCGGATTCACCGCACACGGACCCCGCGGTGCCGAGCCCCACGCACTCCGTACCGCATGACGAAGCCAGGAGAGCGACGAGCGCCGCCGCGCTAAGAGCCCCGCGAACCAAGGTGGGTTGATCATACCAGCCCGGCCGAGGAGGCGCGCTCGCGCCTCCTGCGCTGCGCACCGCGCCCGTGATGCGCTATTCGCGGAAGCCCACTGCGACGCACGCCGACCCTGCACACGGCCCGCGGGATCTTCGCGCTGCTCGACGGCACGCCCATGCACATGCGGGCTGACCAGAGCACCCACCCGCACCCGGACCTCGTGCTGCATGGGATGGGCCCCGACCTGGGCGACGACTGCAATGGGAGGCGCGCGGCGGCGAGTGGCGGACCACGCAGCTGTGGGGGATCGGCTTACAAGAGATCGTCTCGGGCGCTCCCACTTTCTGCACGACGGAGGCGCCCGCACCTTGAAGGAGGCTATCCTGTGCCACCTCGGCGAAGAGGGGAGGGTGTCCGCGAACCTGTTCCTGCGTATGCCCAAGGCCGACCGCGAAGCCTTGATCGCCCTTTTCGAAGTCCCTTTGACGAGAGGACCGCACCATGACCGCCCTCATCGAGCGCATCCACTTCCCCGCCACGTCGGGGCAGGCCCGCGTCGATGTGTCCTGCTTCCAGGGCAACAGCGACGTGACCGAATACCACATCGTCGCGACCGCGCCCGGGATAGACGGATTCGCCTCCGATCTTGCCGCGATGGCCGCGGGATACGCCCATGCCCTGTCGACGCTCGGGCTCGGCGCCAACTCCGCCGTCTTCCGCCGGATCTTCTTGAGCGACATCGCGAACCAGGCGGAGGACGCCCTCCTTTCGCCCCTGAGCCGCCCCGCCGGCCCACCCGATCCCGTGGCCTTGTCGCTGGTGGGCCAGGCGCCTGTCGGCCCCGGTCGTGTGGTCCTCTGGGCGTACCACATCAAGGATCCCGAGGGCCTGCGCAAGCGAGCCGTCCCCGACGGCGTCCTCGTCGAACGGGGAGCGCAGCGCCACCTGTGGCTGACCGGGCTGGCCGCGGCACCGGAAAAGGGCGTGGACACGGTGGCGCAGCAGACCACGGTGCTCCTCGAGCGTTTCGCGGACGCGCTCGCCCGGCTGGACGCGACCCTGCGTGACCACGCCGTGCGCACCTGGTTCTTCGTCCCGAACGTCGACCTCGACTACGGGGAGCTGGTGAAGGCCCGGCGTGAGGTCTTCGCTCGACACGGCTTGACCGCGGAGACCCACTACATCTCCAGTACCGGGATCGAGGGGCGCGCCGCGGATCCGCGGGCCCTCGCGATCCTCGACGTCTACGCCATCGCGGGATTGGCCCCCTCGCAGGTCTCGTTTCTACACGCACCGGATCATCTCGGCCCGACCCACCTGTACGGCGTGACCTTCGAACGGGGCACGCGGGTGGACTTCCGCGATCGCCGGCACCTCTTCCTCTCAGGCACGGCCAGCATCGATCCGGCCGGCCACACTCTGCACCTGCGGGATCCGCGGGCGCAGGCCCGCCGGGCCAGCGAGAATCTCGACGCCCTGCTTGCCGACGGCGGCTGCGGCCCGAGCGACGTGATGCAGTTGATCGTGTACCTGCGCGATCCCCACGACGAGCCCGCGGTCGTCCCCTTGTTGCGCGACCGCTACCCCGGCGTGCCCGCGGTCGTGGTGCGCGCGCCCGTGTGCCGCCCCAACTGGCTGGTCGAACTGGAATGCATGGCGATCCGGTCCCAGGCCCTCACCCACCTGCCCCCCTTCTGACCTGAAAAAAGGACATGCTTTGTCCTGCTTCGCTCGCGCGCTGCTCGTGGTCGCCGGCCGGCTCCGCCGCTCGCCCCCTCATTCCGAGGCACCCGCGCGACAACCCTGGCGTGCCCCCGCCCGTGGATCCGACATGACGCGGGAGTGGGTCGACGCGGCCATGCCTGCGGCCCTGGCCGAGCACGCGGCCACGCACGAGGAGAGAGCCGTCCCCGTACGCGAGCCCGAGCGGTTCGTCGAGAGCAACGTGCAGCGCCGAACACTCGGACCACGCCGCTGACCCCGTCCCAGACGGTGCCGCTTGCCACTCCCAGGGCGACCGGAAGAGCACACACCAGGCCCCACGCGACTGCACGAACTGCCATGTACATCCCGCCTCGCCGCCTTGAGGACGCGGAGCCAGGCTCACGAACGGCCCCACGCCGCGCCCGAGATGGCGAGGACCGCCTCGTTCTTGAGCCGCCGCTCGAGCGAGATGGCGTAGAAGCGCTCGCGGACCTCGTCGGTGCGGCCCACCACCTCGACGCGGTTTTGCCGGGCGATCTCGCCCTCCACCACCGAGGATCCGGGAAAGGTCCCCAGCCCGTCTGCGCCGAAGACTGTGAGGAGCGCGGGGTCCTCGAACTCGGCGACGACGTGCGGCTTGATGCCGAGCGCGGCGAACCAGGCCTCGAGCGATCGGCGCAGAGGCGACGTGTCCAGGGGCAGCAGCAGGCGCGCACCGTCCAGCGAGCGGGGAAAGCCGGGGCGCAGTCTTCGCGCCAAATGGCGCTCGGCAAAGAAGGTGATCCCGCTGTCACACAGCAGGTGATTGAAGGCGCGCACCGAACTGCCGGGAGGCAGCGGCGCATCCGTAATGACGACGTCCAAGGTGCGCAGCGACAGATCGGCCAACAGGCGTTCGAAGCGGGCCTCGCGACAGACCAGATGAACCGGCTTGGCCATCTTGAGGACGGGTTCGAGTAGCCGCCTGACCACCAACTTCGGTACCACCTCGGAGATGCCCAGCTCGAGCCGCTCGGGCCGCCCTGTCTCACGCCCTGCCACGGCAGTCAGCATCTCCTGCCCGAGCGAGAAGATTTCGTCCGCATAGCGGAACACCACGCGCCCCAGCTCGGTGAGCGCCAGGCGGCGCCCCTGACGCATGAAGAGTCTGTCCCCCAGGCGCTCCTCCAGGGTCTTGATCTGCCCGCTGAGGGTGGGGTGTGTGAGCCGGAGGACCTTGCCCGCCGGGACCAGGCCGCCTTCCCGCGCGACGACCCAGAAGTACAGCAGGTGATGGTAGTTCAGCCATTCCATGGCGCCATCATGTCGAGTTTGTCGACAGATAGCCACGAAACATCCGTACAGACGCGGGGCGCTCAAAGGGCATCCTATAGCTGCAACGGAGGAGCCCATGACCAAAGCCATAAAGATCGAAGAAACCACCTTCGCTCAGTTAGGAGCGGAGCGGAGGAAGGAGCAGCGCCGAGGCCTGGTCAGGGAGCCAGCGCGGCGCGAGCAGGCAGGTGTAGCCGTCGACCGCTGCACGGCGTGCGCCGGGGTGAGGCTGGACGCGGGCGAGTTCGAGCGGATGCAACGCGCGGGTGAGCCGCTGGTGCACCGGTTGACGCCCGCCCTCACGGGCCGTTCGGAGCACGCCTGACGTGTTCGCGAGCAGCATCGGCTCTCCGCTCGCCTGGGGCCTCTTCCTGGCCTTCGTGCTGGGTATGCTGGCCTTGGACCTGGGCGTCTTCCATCGCCGCGCCCACCAGGTGCGCTACCGCGAGGCCCTCGCGTGGAGCGGCGTGTGGATCGGACTGGCGCTGATCTTCGGCGCCGGGGTTTGGATGTGGCACGGCCCGCAGCGGGCTTTGGAGTACCTGGCCGGCTTCGCCATCGAGAAGGCGCTGGCTGTGGACAACATCTTCGTCATCGCGGTCATCCTCAGCGCCTTCGCCATCCCGGCGGCACAACAACATCGCGTGCTGTTCTACGGGGTGCTGGGTGCCCTCGTGCTGCGCGCCGGCTTCATCCTGGCCGGCGGCGCGTTTCTGAACGCCTTCCACTGGGGCATCTACGCCTTCGGCGCGCTGCTGATCATCACGGGAATCAAGCTGCTCGTTCGCCAAGAAGAGAAGCCGGATCCCGAACGCAACCCGCTCGTGCGCCTGGCCCGGCGGTTCCTGCCGGTCAGCACCAGACCCGCCGATCACCACTTCGTGGTGCGCGAAGCAACGGGACGCCTGGCCATCACGCCCCTTCTACTGGCGCTGATCGCCGTGGAGGTCAGCGACGTGGTGTTCGCGGTCGACTCCATTCCCGCCATCTTCGCCGTGACCAGGGATCCTTTCATCGTGTTCACGTCCAACATCTTCGCCCTGCTCGGCCTGCGCTCGCTTTACTTCGTCCTGGCGGGCATCATGGATCGCTTCCGCTACCTCAACGTGGGACTGGCCCTGGTCCTCATCTTCGTGGGTGCCAAGATGGCCCTCGCCGACGTGTACAAGGTCCCCATCGGAATCTCCCTGGGCGTCATCGCCCTCCTCATCGGCGCATCCATCATGGCCTCGATGGTCGCGACCCGGAAGCACGCCCCTGATTCGCCTGCACGCACCCAGTCAGGGGTCTGAGCCCGGCCCGCCGGCGCCGACGCGATGGACGGCGGCCGGGCCGCGTGCTAGTCGGTGCTTGTTGTCCCGTCGTCTCTTCTCCGCGCTTCTCATCTGTGCCGTGGCCAGCGCTCTCGTGGCCACGACGGAGCGCGGACCTCTAGCCAGCGGCGACGGACAGCAGCTCGGTGGCTTGACCATAGCGGCGCTGGCCCATGTGGCCAGGCCGGATGCCCCCACGGTCCGCCAGGCGGGCAGCCGCACGGTGCCGCCGGCGGCACTGCCGCCCGGCCTGCTCCCGTCCGCCAAAACAGACGTCGTGCCAGGCACCTGGCAGAGACTGGCGTGTGCCTCGCCCGACTTTGGCAGGCCAGCCACTCTCCTCTTTCCCACTCGCAGCACGCGCGGCCCTCCCGGACGCGACTCGTTCCTCATCGAGTCGTAGTGGAGTCGTAATCGCGCCCGCCGAGGGCGTTTTCCTGTCCGGAGGTCTGTCATGAGTGAGAACGAAAGCCTGCAGTCGGAAGCCACGAACACGCCAAAGAAGGGCAGCCACACCATGTTGCTGGTTGTCATCGGCATGCTGTTGGGCCTAGTGGCCCTCGTCGCGCTGAACATGAATTAGCGCGCCGGACGCTTTGAATCGGTCGCGAGGACGCGGCTCTGCTTCGTGTCCTCGCCCCGTCTTCATAACCGTTCGGTGCGCGACCGTGCGCGGGGAGGGTGGCCCCTGGCGGGCCCCTCTCGCACGGCTCCCGGAGGTACGTCTATGGAACGATCGGGAAGAATTGCGCGGTACATCGATTGGTGCGATCGCCGACGCTGGCTCATCATCATGGGCTGGACAGTCGTGCTCCTGCTTGGAGCGGGACTGGCGCGCAGGCTGGAGCTGCGCACCTCGTTCGCCGAGCTGCTGCCCCACGATGATCCTGGCGTGAAGGCGCTGGACCGAACCCAGCGCCGCATGGGGGATATTTCGCTGCTCCTGGTCGGCATCAACTCGCCCGATCGGACGGCCAATGAACGCTACGCCGCCCGGCTGACCGAACGGCTGAACCAGCTTCCCAAATCGGTGTGCGAGCAGGCCGCCTATCACGTGCGCGATCTGCGCGCCTTCTTCGAGAACAACAAGTGGTTGTACTTGAGCGAAGACGAGTTGCAGGACATCCACGACCAGCTGCGCGGCGAGATCGCCCGTCACAAGAATCCCATGCTGGTCAGCCTGGGTGACGACGACGACCGCGAGGCCCTGAAGAAGAGAATCGCCAGCCGCGACTGGCTGTCAGGACGTTTCGAGAATGGGCTGTTCGCGCGCCAGGGTGATCCGACCATCTGGGTCGCGGCCCTGCCGCCCGGCGGGCTGATGACCGAAAACGCCGGCGAGGCGCTCTACAATGCCACGCGACGCCTGATCAGCGAGGACCCCGCGCCGACGGGCATGCGCGTCTATGTGGGCGGGCCGGTCACCACGGCCATCGAGAACCGCCGCGCCGTGGAGCGGGACATCGTGTGGGTGACGGTGACCTGTCTGGCCCTGGTGGCCCTGTCGATCGGTCTCTATTTCCGCCGCGTGCGCGCCGTTTTCCTGGTGGGGCTGCCGGCCACGATCGGAACGGTTCTCGCCTTCGCCCTGGCCGAGCTGGCCTTCGGGTATCTGAACTCGTCCACCGCCTTCCTCGGCTCCATCATCGTGGGCAACGGGATCAACTACGCCATCATGTTGATCGCCCGCTACGAGGAACAGCGCGGGATGGGAGCACGCGAGGGGTTGATCAACGCGGTGGCCGGCGTGTGGAAGGGGACGCTGGTGTCCAGCCTGGTCGCGGCGGCCTCGTACGGATCCCTGGTGGTCACCAGTTTCCGCGGCTTCTCGCAGTTCGGGATTATGGGCGCGGCGGGTTGCCTATTCTCCTGGTTGGTCACCTTCAGCCTCATGCCCGCCTTGCTCATGGTGCTGGACCGCAATGCCGTGCGTATCCGCGAGAACCGCGGTCCCCTGCGCTTGGTTCGCCTGGGCCGCTTGGTCGAACGGCGGGCCTTCGCCATAACGGCGGGCTCGGTGGTGATCACGGTCCTGGCCCTCGTCGGCTGTCGGCACTTCCTGCACGACCCGTTCGAATACGACTTTCGCAAGCTCAATACGAAGATCAGCAAGACCGAGGAGGTGCGCAGCTTCGATCGCAAGATGGACAAGCTGTTCGGTCGCTGGCCATCCCCCACCCTGGTGCTGGCCGACGAT
>JAEXQJ010000409.1 GCA_023438785.1 Pseudomonadota bacterium | reverse complement strand
CCTGGTGACCGCGCACTACGCGGCCTCCCTCGTTACCCGCCCGCCCCGTCGCTGGTTGGACCTGGGGTGCGGCATTGGCAGCGTGCCCCTCTTCCTCGCCTGGCGCTTCCCCGAATCGCGCGGGTTGGGCATCGAGGCGCAAGAGGTGTCGGCGGCCCTGGCGCGGCGTTCACTCGCCTGGAACGGCGCCGCCGAGCGGGTGGAGATTCGCGACGGTGACTTTCGAGAGCCCGCCTTGCTGGCGGGCGAGACCGGCTTCGACCTGGTGACCGGAACGCCGCCCTACTTCCCCATCGGCACCGGGCCCCAGTCCGGCCACCTGCAGTGCGGCCCCTGCCGTTTCGAGCATCGCGGCGGCGTGGAGGCCTATTGCGAAGCCGCGGCCCGCGTCCTATCGCCCGGCGTCCCGTTCGTGGCCTGTGAGGCCTGGAGCCAGCGCCACCGCGTCGCGCCCGCCGCCCAAGCCGCGGGCCTGTCCCTGACCCGCTGGCGCGACATCGTTCCGCGCGCGGGCAAAGAGCCCCTCCTGGTTATCTTCGCCATGACCACCGCTGCCGAGGCCATCCCGCTGGTGACCGACGCCCCCCTGGTCGTGCGCGACGAACAAGGCCAGCGCACCCCAGAATTCAAGCACCTCCGCGAATCCATGGGCATGCCAGGCTAGATGCGTTCGTGCCGGAGGAGGGACTCGAACCCTCAAGCCGTTACCGACGGCGGATTTTGAGTCCGCTGCGTTTACCATTCCGCCACTCCGGCAAGTGGAGGCAGGCCTTATATCAGATCCTGGGTCAGGCGGGAATGAGTGTGGTGCTGGGGGCGCCCTGGCGGTTCGTGAGGGCAAGGAAGCGGCGTACCAGGCGATCGAAGGCGACCTGTTGTTCCGCGTCGGTGGTCATCGGAACGTAGAGGCGGGCGCCGGCCATGGTGCCGTGGCCGCCGGCTGCACCCTCGGTGTCGATGAGCTGGCGCATGAGGGAGCCGGCCCGGCTCTCGGTGGGTTCGGTGCGCAGCGACAGGAACACGCGGTTGCCGAAACGGCCGCAGCACAGGACGAAGTGCGCCCCTTCGTAGGTCAGCAGCATGTCCGCTACCTCGGCCACCAGGTCGGGGTAGGTGATGGCGCCCAGGTTGACGGTCACCACGTCGCCCCAGAGGCGCGCCGAGCGAAGGGCGCGATCCAGGGTGGCGAAGTGCTCGCGTGGCACCTTGGGCTGGGTGATGCGCGAAAGGACGTGAAAGTCCACCAGCGGAAACAGGAACAGATAGGCGCCCCGCTCGGCATGCGTGGCTTCGCGGCCCAGATCGCGCGTCTCGGCGCGCAGGGCGTAGAACAGCGCCGTGGCCAGGGCCGGGTCCACGGGTGCGTGCAGCTCGCGGAGATACTCGACGATGATGGTGCTGGTCGCGCCCAATTCGGCGCGGATGTCGCGCCAGGGGGTGGGCCCCTTGTCTTCCCGGGCGGGGTGGTGGTCGACCACGATGTCCACGGGGCGTCCGCTGGGCAGTGAGTTGTTGCCCGTGCCGGGCTGGCTGTCCACCAAGGCCAACGTGTCGAAGCGCCCCGCATCCAGCCTTTCCACGGGGACCAGCGGGATGCCGATGGCCTCCACCATGGCGCGGTTTTCCGCCCGACCCACGATCCCGCCCAGGGCCAGGGTGGCCTTCATGGGCGTGGCGTGCTCGATCACGCGCTTGAGGCCCAGGGCCGAGGCCAGGGCGTCGGGATCGGGGTTGTCGTGCGCGTAGATGAGCAGGTTTTCCCGGCCGCGCAATCGTTCAAGGGCCGGTCCCAGATCGAAGACCGGCTCGTCATCCATCCCCGCGGACGAGGGCGGTTCCGAATCCTGCGGCTCGTCGGCAGACGTCCGGCTGTCGGGTGCTTCTGGATGCTGATTCGGCATTTCTCCCTTACTCGGCGGGCCGGATACGCAGGTTGTCGAAGTATACGTCCGCCTCCCAGTCGTTCACCGCGAAGTACTCGTGGCCCTCGCCGGACAGGGGCTGCGGGTCGGTCCAAGAGAGAAACGGCGCGTCGTCCAGCTTCCAATCGAGCAGGCCGCCCTTGCGCGTAATCGTGAAGTGATAGGTGCGGCCGGGGATGACGGGCGGCGGGTCGCCGGGGCGGCGACGGCGCTCGGCCTTCACGGCGTCGTCGTGCTCACCCAGACGGCTGATGATACTGCTGCTGTTGTTCCAGCCGCCCAAGACGAACATGTAGCTGCTGGGATCGTAGCGGCCCGCGTTGGGATCGAAGGACTCGCCGTCTCCGAAGAGCTCGACCTTGAGATCGCCCGCCGGGCTCTGCGAAACCGCGTCGAACTCGACCACGACGTTGGTGGGCAGCTTGCGACGCAGCCAGACCGGGTGGTTGTGGGCGTTCTTGCCGTTCAGCTTGCCGCCCTTGATGCGGAAGGCGTCGCCGGTGTCGCGCCAGTCAGACCCCAGATCGCCCCGTTCGAAATCGTCGGCGAAGGGCGCCTTGATCTCGGGCACGCGGGCCTTGCAGGCCAGGGCGGGTGAGGCGAGCGCGGCGAGCAGGATATACGGCCGGGTTTGCACGGCCAGCGGAACCTACCGGGTCGCCTGCGGTGCTGCAACACCCGCCTGAGCCGCGCTCAGTCGTTCGTAGAGGAGGCCCCAACGGATGCCTCGGTCGCTGACCAGGATGTGGCCGGATTGGGCGCGCTCGGCGATGGCCAGGAGGATGATGGCGCCACACAGGATGACGTCGGCGCGGCGCGGATCCAGCCCCGCCATGGCCTCGCGTTCCTGCTGCGTGCTGGTGCTCAATCGGGCGATCTGGGCAGCCAGGCCGGCCCTGGGCATGGCGTAGCCGTGCACCTGGGTCGGGTCGTAGCTGCGCAGCCCGAGGTGCATGGCGCACAGGGTGGTGACCGTTCCGGCGGTGCCGATGAGCGTGGCTTCGGCGGCGGGGAAGGGGACGGCGGCCAGGGCTGCCTCCACCTCGTCACGTGCGGCACGCAACTCGGGGGCGAGCGGCGGGTCGTGGCGCACGTGCTTCTCGGTCAGGCGCACCGAGCCCAGGGGCAGGCTACAGCGGAAGCTCAACTCTGCCGCTTCGGCGAGGATGATCTCCGTCGAGCCGCCCCCGATGTCGACCACGATGCTCCGGCCTCGCGCCGCCTCGGGGAAGGACCGCTGGGCGGCGAGGAAGCTCAGCGCCGCCTCGCGCTCGCCGTCGATGACCTCGATGGGCCGGCCCAGGATCCGCTGGGCCGGCGTCAGGAACTCGGCCGCGTTCGAGGCGCGACGCAGACCTTCGGTGCCAATGGCCTGGATGGGGGCACGATGCCGGGCGGCGATGTCGGCGTACTCGCGCAGGACGGTCAGCGTCCTGTCGATGCCCTCGCGCCCCAGTCCACCCTGGCTGCCGATGCCGCGACCGAGACGCGTGATCTCGGCGCGTTCGTCGAGCACCCTCACCTGGCCGCCGTCGGCCTCAGCCACCAGCAGCAGGGTGGTGTTCGTGCCGATGTCGATGGTGGCGAGGCGGATCACTTGGACACTTCCGCTGGCGCCGGCCCCCACGACGGGCTACGCGCCCCGCCTCGCCAGATCTGCATCTCGTGACGGGTCTGCGGGTTGAGCACGAAGAGGCCGCCGCGGCTGGAGCTGTAGACCAGGAGGCGACAGTCCGGCGACCACGACGGGTCGGAGTTGGACCCTTGGTTCTGGGTCATGCGCTCGATCTTGCCCGTGCGCAGATCGTAGACGAAGACGTCGAAGACCAGCCGCTCGTCACGGCCGGTAAACGCAATCACCGGCACGTCGGCGCGCGGGCAGAATTGCGGGGTCTGGTTATAGGTGCCTTGGAACGTGATGCGCTTGGCTTCGCCGCCCGAGGACGACATGAGGAAGATCTGCGGCGAGCCCTGGCGATCAGACACGAAGGCGATCTTCGAGCCGTCCGGCGAAACGCTGGCCGACAGGTCGATAGCCGGCGAGCGGGTCAGGCGGCGCTGGATGCTGCCGTCGCTGGCCGAGATCTTGTACAGCTCGGCGTTGCCTTCGTAGGACAGCGTGGCGACTAGGCTGCCTCCGCCCGGAAACCAGGCCGCGCCCGAGTTCATGCCATCCCGGCTGGAGACGCGTCGGGCGCGTCCCCCGCCCGCCGACACGATCCACAGATCGGCACCGCCGCGCAGGAACGAGGTGAACGCGATCTGGCCGCCGGTGGGCGAGTAAGCGGGCAGCATGGTGGGCGCGTTCATGCGGGTCAGGACCTTCATCTCCGAGCCATCCATGCCCACGCTGGCGATTTCCGTGTTCTTGCCCGCGGTGGCGAAGGCGATGCGCGAGCCGAAGATGCCGCGCTGGCCGGTGAACTGGGCGATGATGTCGTTGGCCCAGGCGTGAACCAGAGGTCGCAGCTCGGTGCCGCGGTAGGTGCGCGTGAGCACGGCGGTGTCGCCCCGGCCCACCTGGTAGAGGCGGCCCTCGAGAGCGACGGTGTTGCCTTGCCGAGAGGCCTGCACTTTGGCCACGCCCTGGGCCCCCACCTGACTCCACAGCGCGGAGGAGAACGTCAGGCCCTCCTTCTGAAGCGCATCCGGGAAGGACACGGGATCGAGCAAGCGAAAGAGCCCCGCCACCTCCAGATCCCGTCGCTCAATCTCCGTGGCCTGTTTGGCCAGATCAGGATCGCCCGAGGCGTTGGGTAGGCCCAGGCGGAAGAGATCACGGTTGGGATCGGTGATGAGGATGCGTGGCAGCTCGTCCGCCTCACCCTGGGGCGTGGTTTGTGCGAAGGCGGGCAGGGCGGTTGTGGCCGCGACGAGGAACGCAAAGCTCCGAACGAACGTGAGGTGGGCGTTCATGGTCTCCAACACTACTGCAGAGGCGGCTTCGGGAGGGGGAAACCCTCTGGCAGCCGTTACTGCGCCAGGTCCTTGCCCGCGAAGTCGAGCAGGAACCCGCGCTTGAACTTGGCGGCCAGCGCTGGCGGCGGCGGGGGAACGCGGCCGGTTGCCTTGATGGCCTGCAGGCACGAATCGTCAAAGTAGTCGTTCCCCGAGGCCTTGTTGACGCGCGGGGCGCCCAGGGTACCGTCTGCCGACACTGTGAGGCGGAACTCGGCGCGCAGCGTGGCCAGCTCCGCGTCCGAGACCAGCCCGGTGGGCGTGGTCCAGTTCCGCCGGATGGCCTCGAAGATTTGCGTCGCGTACTCGTCGCCCGTGGTCCCCTCGTTCGACGTGCCCATGGGCGAGCCGGTGGCCGAACCCTCCGGCGTCTCCTCGGCGGCGGCCAATTGGGCCAGCGAACGGGCCCGTTCGAGGGCGCGGCGCAGGTCCTTCGAAATGGTCGCATCCTCCGGACGAGGCGCCTCCTTGGGCGCGGGCGCGGCGTTGGGATCGTCCGAGACCTTGATGGTGGGCACGGGCGCTTTGGACTTGGGCGGCTGAGTGATGCGCGGTAACCAGAACTTCTCGCGCGGCTTGCCCAGGGACACCAGCTTGGTGACGATCATGTCGCGCGCGGCCTCGGGGCGAGGCGGTGACTTGACGTGCGCGAAGTACACCAGGCCGGCCAGTCCCGCGTGGATGAGCACCGTCGCGGCGATGCCGCCCAGAGGTGTTCCCCGGCCGAGTGGTCGGATGCGCGAGGTTTCAGCGGCAGCCATGCTATTCCAGCGGGTCGGTGATGAGTCCCATCTTGTCGCCGCCCGCCAGCTTGATGGCCGCCATCACCTTGACCACGTCACCGTAGGACAACGCCTTGTCCGCGTGGATGTAGGCCTCGCGATCGGCCTGGAGCTTGGCGTTGGCGCGCAGCTTGTCCTCCACCTCGGCGAACGGGATCTCCATCTTGCCGACGAAGACGCGTTTGTCCTTGGTCACGGTCACGATGAGTTTGCCCGATTCGTCGGGGATGGTCTGGGCCTTGGCATCGGGCAGTTGCACGTCGACCCCGGTCTGCAGCATGGGTGCGGTGACCATGAACACGATGAGCAACACGAGCATCACGTCCACCAGCGGCGTGACGTTGATGTCCGACAGCGTGCCCGAATCGCGGCCGCCGCCCGTGCTCATGGCCATGGCTACAGGAACCTCCGGCGGATGATGTTCAAGAAGTCGTTGGTGAAGGTCTCCATCTCGGCGCTGATCACGCGGATGCGACGGGACAGGTAGTTGTAGCCCATGACCGCCGGGATGGCCGCCACCAGACCGATGGCCGTGGCCACCAGCGCCTCGGCGATGCCGGGCGCCACGGTGGCCAGGTTGGCCGCGCCCTTGGCGCCGATATTTCGGAACGAGTTCATGATGCCCCACACGGTGCCGAACAGCCCGATGAACGGGGCAGCGCTGGCCGTGGTGGCCAGGAAGGGGACCTTGGTTTCCATCTGCGTGATGGCCATGGTGCGCGCGCGGGACAGGGCACGCTCGATGCTCTCGATGTCGCCCAGGTGCGTCTCGGGTGCGGCCACGGCCTCGCCACCCGCCTCGGTGCGCCGCTTGCGCAGCTTGGCCAACTCCACGTAGCCCGCGCGAAACACCTCACTCACCGGCGAGGGCGCCGAGGACTCGGACTCACGCCAGGTGTCGTCGAGGCGCTGGGAGCGCCAGAAACCCTCCACGAAGCCCAGCGAGCGTCGGTAGGCGCGCGACAGGTAGAGCCACTTGGTTCCGATGACGTACCAGGACACCACCGACATGAGGGCCAGCAGGACCAGCACGGCTTTGGCGACCGAGGACGCATGCGAAATGAGCGATACAATGTCCAGCTTGTCGTCGGCCGCGCCGGCTTGGAGCAGGAGGTGAATCATTGAGGGCGTCTCCTTGATGAAGCCCGGTTGCGGACGCGACCGGGCCGGAACTGTTATAAACCTAGTCCAACCTGAATGGCCCGCATTGTATTCCTTGCTCTCACCTTGTTCATGGCCGCGGGCTGCGTGGCCATCGACGGCGGCGCCGTGGAGGCCAGTTGGGACATCTCGGATGACGGCCGCGGCATCCCCGACTGCAACTGCGCCTGCCCGCCCATCGCCAAGGTTCGGTTTCGAGTCGTCGGCGACGACGGGACCGACGTGTGCGCCGGCCGTTCGGATTGCGAGTTCTCGTGCGGAGCCAAACACGGGGCCACGCCGTTCGACATCCCAGCCGGCAGGTATGCCCTGTCGCTGGTGCCCGTCGGGAAGAACGGCGAGGACCTGACGGTCACCTCGGTCGATGGCTGCTCACCCCAGCAGAGCGTGGCCCCGACTTTGCGTGAGGTGAAGTCCGGTCAGCCGACGCAGCTCGACGCCATCGAGATTTCCGCGGATTGCGCCCCGGTTTGCGGCGGTTCCGACAGCACGAGAGTCTGTTCCAAATCATAGGTCCTAAGCGTTTTTCGGAGGTTCACATGTTGCCAGTTCGCACACTGTGCCTGTTCGGCATCACCACTTCACTGGCCCTGGCTGGATGCGTGGGCGGCTCTCACGGCAACTTCGCCGTCGGGTGGGATCTGGCGTGGGTCGACAACGAATCCAACCTGCTCGGCTGTGACGAGGCGGGGGCCGCGTGGGTCGACCTCGACATGGTCGACATGCACGACCAGGAGTATCACGACCGCTTCGCCTGCTCGGACATGGGCGGCTTCAGCCAGACGTTGCACGAGGGCGACTACTCGGTCGTCCTGCGGGTGAGGGATGCCAACGAGAACCTCCTGAGCGCCACTGCCCCGACATGGTTCTCCATCTTTGATGGCACGACCTATCTGACGGACAATTCCGGCAACTGGCCCCTCATGGCGCTGCAGTCTTTCGTCCTCGACTGGACCATCAGCGTGGGGGGCGTGCCGGCGAGCTGCGCACAGGCCGGGGCCGCGTGGGTCGAGCTGCTCACGGTACTCCCGACCAACCAGCCGGTCAGCTACCTGTTCCCCTGTGAGACCTACTCGGGGGAGACCCAGGCCATCCCGACCGGGTCGTACACCGTCGATCTCCAGCTCCTGGACGCGAACCAGGTCCCGTTGGACGCGCTGACGCAGCCGCTGCTGAACGTGGGTTCGAGCCCCCGCGCCTACCTGGGTAGGGTCGACTTCTACGTGCCCTGACGGGCGCTCCATCGGGTACGGCGGCCGGCTGCGTGCTACCCTTGGCTCGTATGCCCGGTTCACATTCCGCCAGGCCCGTCCCGCCCTGGTTGCGGCCCATCAACGAGCGTCTCTCGCCGGTGGTTCGGGCCATGGTCCTGACGCTGGTTGCGTCATTCCTCATCTATGTGATGGCTCCGGCGGCCCGCGTCGCTATGGATGCCTATCTGGCCTTGGGGGCCGACACTCTGCCCAGTCGGCCCTGGCAGATCGCGACCGCGTTGCTCTTCGAGCGGAGTGCGTGGGGGCTGCTGAACATCATCGGGCTCTGGTTCGCCGGTGCCGCCGTGGAGCGGGCCCTGGGGACGCGGCGTTTCCTCCTGCTGTTCTTCCTGTCGGGGCTGGCTTCCAACGCCACCGTGGCGCTGCTGGCTTCCCCGGGCACCCTGATGGCCACGGTGTCCGGGGTGGGCGATTCGGTCCTGGCCCTCATCGTTGCGATGGCGGTGTTGTATCGGAACACGCCCTTGCGGATTTGGGGTGCCCTGGCGCTGCCGGCCCGCACCTTGGCCATCGCGTTGATCGTCATCTCGGTCGTCCTCACGTTGCGCCCCGGGACCTGGCCGCTGGCTGGTGGGACTCTGGCGGCCAGCCTGACGGCCTATTTCCTGGCGGGCGGCAAGGGTGGCGGGCTGAAGGACTTCTGGACCCGTTGGCGTCACAAGGCCCGGCGCAGCCGCTACCACGTGCTGGATGGCGGGCGCGCCGCGGGGCGCAAGGATTACCTGAACTGACCACGGCTGTAACGGTCAGTTCGGACGTTGCATCTACGGCTGTCGCTGCATAGAAACGCACCCTGGGGGAGCCAAGCGGCTGAGAGGCGCCATTGTGGCGCGACCCCTTGAACCTGATCCGGGTAATGCCGGCGTAGGAAGGAGCACTCGTGAGTAGTAACGTGAACGGCGGACGCAAGCTGGCGCCGCTGGAGAAGGATCTTCCCTGCTCCCGCAAGGTGTACGTCGAGGCGGATGACATCCGCGTGCCCATGCGTGAGATCTGTCTCTCCAGCGGTGAGGCGTCGGTTCGCGTCTACGATACGACGGGGCCCCAGGGCTGCGATGTACGTGATGGCTTGCCCAAGCAGCGCGCGCCGTGGACAGCCCGCCGCAAGGCGCGCGGCGATCGCAACTTCTCGCAGATGCATTGCGCGCGGCGCGGGGAGATCACCGAGGAGATGCGCTTCGTGGCCCTGCGCGAAAACATGGCGCCGGAGTTCGTGCGCGACGAGGTGGCCGCGGGCCGGGCCATCATTCCGGCCAACATCAACCACCCCGAGCTGGAGCCCATGATCATCGGGCGCAGCTTCCTGGTGAAAATCAATGCCAACATCGGCAACTCGGCCCTGTCCTCGTCCATCGATGAGGAGGTCGAGAAGCTGCAGTGGGCGACCCGCTGGGGCGCCGACGCGGTCATGGATCTGTCCACCGGCGCCAACATTCACGAGACGCGCGAGTGGATCCTGCGCAACGCCGCCGTGCCCATCGGCACGGTGCCCATCTATCAGTGCCTGGAGAAGGTGGACGGCAAGGTCGAGGACCTGAACATCGACATCTTCCTCGAAACCATCGAAGAGCAGGCCGAACAGGGCGTGGACTATTTCACCATCCACGCGGGACTGCTCTTGCGCCACGTGCCCCTGACCACCCGCCGAACCGCCGGGATCGTGTCGCGGGGGGGCTCCATCATGGCCAAGTGGTGTCTGGCCCACCAGCAGGAGAACTTCCTGTACGCGAACTTCGAGAGGCTGTGCGAGGTGGCCAAGCGCTACGACATCGCGTTCTCGCTGGGCGACGGCCTGCGCCCGGGCTCACTGGCTGACGCCAACGACGCGGCCCAGTTCTCCGAGCTGGACACCCTGGGCGAGCTGACCCAGATCGCCTGGAAGCATGACGTCCAGGTGATGATCGAGGGCCCGGGGCACGTGCCCTTGAACCGAATCAAGGAGAACATGGACCGGCAGATCGCGGCCTGTCACGGCGCCCCCTTCTACACGTTGGGCCCGGTGGTGACCGATATCGCGCCCGGCTACGACCACATCAC